>DASXXM010000295.1:0-9993 GCA_036503065.1 Pseudonocardiaceae bacterium
GAACTGGGTGAACGACTGGGCGACGATGGCGAAGCGGTACGCCGGCAACCCGACGGTGATCGGGTTCGACCTGCGCAACGAGCCGCACACCCCCGCGGGCGTCGCCTACGCGCAGGGCGCCACCTGGGGCACCGGCGACCCGAACACGGACATCCGGTTGGCCTACCAGAACGCCGGCAACGCCATCCTGGCCGTCAATCCGCAGGCGCTGATCTTCGCCGAGGGCATCAGCATGAACCCCGACTCGGCAGCCGCCAGCGGCTTCGACGGCACCTGGTGGGGCGGCGACCTGGTGATGGCGGGACAGTTCCCGGTGACGCTCAGCTCGCCCAACCACGTGGTCTACTCCGCGCACGACTACGGCCCGGTCCTGTTCCAGCAGACCTGGTTCAACTCGTCCACCACGCAGGCCAGCCTGTTCGGCGTGTGGAACAAGTTCTGGGGCTACGTGTGGGTGCAGAAGATCGCACCGCTGTGGGTGGGCGAGTTCGGCACCGGCAATGGGGCGACCGACGTGTCCGACACCACCCCGGGCTCCCAGGGCCAGTGGTTCTCCAGCCTGGTGGCCTACATCAAGAGCGCACCTTCGATGGGCTGGACCTACTGGGCGCTCAACGGTGAGGACTCCTTCGCGCTGCTGGACAACGGCTACGACCCGACACCGGTGAGCGCCGCCAAACAGTCGATGTTGCAAGCGATGCAGTTCCCACTCACCGGCAGCACTCCCCCGACCACGACCCCACCGACCACCGGGCCCACCACGACCGGACCAACCACGACCACCGCAACACCACCCGGCGCCACGTGCACGGCGGCGTACTCGGTCACGAACTCCTGGGCCGGCGGCCTCCAGGCGCAGGTCACGCTCACCAACACGGGAACTACGGCCATCAACGGCTGGACTCTACAGTGGACGTTCCCGGGGGACGAGAAGATCAGCAACCTGTGGAACGCCACATTCACCCAGTCCGGCGCGCAGGTCACCGCGGTGGCAGCGGCCTTCGACAGCACGATCGCGCCCGGCACGTCGGTGAGCGTCGGCTTCACCGCGAACGCCACCAACGCGGCCGCGCCGACCACCTTCACGGTCAACGGCAGCGCCTGCGGCCACTGAAATTCGTCCTCAACGAGGAGGTACACGATGAGACAACTCATCCCGCGCGCCGTCCGGCTGGTCGCCGGTGTCGCGGGTGGGGCGGCCCTGCTGCTCGGCGGCATGGTCGCCACGACACCAACGGCGGTGGCGGCGACCACGCCACCGTGCCAGGTCGCATACACGGTGACCAACGCGTGGTCCACCGGGTTCCAGGGCTCGATCGACATCACCAACAACAGTGCCCCGGTCACCAGTTGGACGCTCGGCTTCAGTTTCCCGAGCAGTCAGACGGTCTCCAACGGATGGAACGGCACCTGGACCCAGACCGGCCAGAACGTCATGGTGGCGAGTGCCGCCTGGAACGGCAGCCTGGCCACCGGTGGCAAGGTCAACGTCGGTTTCACCGCCAACTTCTCCGGTGGCACCAACACCAACCCCATGGCGTTCACCCTCAACGGGGTGGCGTGCAACGGCGCGTCCGGCACGCCGACGCCGACGGTCGCCCTCACCAGTCCCACCGCAGGACAGAGCTTCACCGCGCCGGCGACCATCCCGCTCGCCGCGACGGCGACGGAGGCAGGCGGCTCGATCAGCAAGGTCGAGTTCCTCTCCGGCACGACCGTGCTGAGCACCGCCACGACCAGCCCGTACACCTTCAGCTGGACCGGCGTTGCGGCCGGCACCTACTCGCTGACCGCTGAGGCGTTCGACGCGACCGGCGTCACGGCGGCGTCGGCGTCGGTCTCGGTCACCGTCGGCGGCGGCGGAACGGGCGGTGGTGGTCCTGCGCCACAACTGCACGTGTCCGGCAACAAGCTCGTCGACGCGAGCGGCAAGACCGTCATGCTGCACGGCGTCAACCGGTCCGGCGCCGAGTTCGCCTGCGTGCAGGGCAACGGGATCTGGGACGGCCCGGTGGACCAGACATCGGTCACCGCCATCAAGAGTTGGCATGTCACCGCCGTCCGGGTGCCACTGAACGAGGCGTGCTGGAACGCCGAGTCCTATGTCATGCCGCAGTTCGCCGGCGCGACCTACCAGTCGGCGATCAAGGCGTTCGTGAATCTGCTGAACAGCAATGGAATCGTTGCCGAGCTGGATCTGCACTGGACCGACGGCGCGTACACCGGCAACTCGGCGGGCAGTTGCACGATCCCGGCCGAGGCCCTGTGCCAGAAGCCGATGCCGGACGCGGCCCAGGCGATCCCGTTCTGGACGTCGGTGGCCAGTACGTTCAAGGGCAACAACGCGGTGATCTTCGACCTGTTCAACGAGCCGTTCGCCAGCCGGGCGACCGGCAGCGACGCCAGCGGCTGGACGTGCTGGCGCGACGGCGGCACGTGCGCGGGTATCGGCTACCAGGTCGCGGGCATGCAGTCGATGGTGAACGCCGTCCGGTCGACGGGCGCGACGAACGTGATCGCGCTCGGTGGCGAGGAGTTCTCCAACGAGCTGACCCAGTGGCTGGCCTTCGAGCCGACCGACCCGGCTGGCAATCTCGTCGCTGCGTGGCACTCGTACAACTTCAACACCTGCTCCAACCAGTCCTGCTGGACGAGCCAGGTCGCACCGGTCATCGCGAAGGTGCCGCTGATCGCCGGTGAGATCGGCGAGAACGACTGCGCCACCGGTTACATCACCCCGTTGATGAGCTTCCTGGACTCGCAGGGCGCCAGTTACCTGGGGTGGACGTGGAATGCCTGGAACTGCTCGACCGGGCCGTCCCTGATCTCCGACTACACGGGTACGCCCACCGCATTCGGGGCGGGCTACAAGGCGCACCTGCTGTCGCTGCCGTAGCACTCGCCCTTCCCCGGACGCCTCCACTGTCGCTGCAGCCCCGTGCGGTGGCAGTGGAGGCGTCCTTTAGTCCACAGTGGATACAGCAAAGTGTAAATTACATCAGCACTGGTTCGTAAGTTTCCCAGCACGTGGCTATTTCCGCTGGTCGGCGCCTTGTCGTCGACAGTGGCCACAATCGCCGATTTCCGTCCCGTGTTTCCGTCATACGCTGGCGCGCGGATCGGATTCGGTTCACGTCCTGTCAACGTCGAGAGGAGAATCCGACATGAGATTCGGCCAACCGCCGCGCGCGTCACGACGCGCTCTCGTGGCGGCGTCCGCCGTGGTCGTCGCCGCCGGCCTCACCGCCGTCGTGGTGTCCAATGCAAGCGCCGCCAGTAGCTGCACGGTCGCGTACCAGTTCCAGACCACCTGGAGTACCGGTGCGACGGTCAACCTGAACATCACCAACAACGGTCCGGCGATCACGTCCTGGACGGTGGGGTTCACGTTCCCTGGTAACCAACAGGTTTCCAACGGATGGAACGCCACCTACACCCAGACCGGCGAGTCGGTGACGGCGGCCAGCCTGAGCTACAACGGCTCACTGGCCACCGGTGCCAGCACCAGCACCGGTTTCAACCTGTCCGTCTCCGGTACCGATACCGCGCCAACGGCCATCACGCTCAACGGCCAGGCGTGCAACGGTGGCGGCAACCCGCCGCCCACCACCACGACCGCACCGCCGCCGACCACGACCACCGGTGGGGGCACGACGACAACGACGCCGCCGACCACCACGACCGCTCCGCCCACCACGACGTCGACAGGGACCGGGAACCCGCAACCGCACGTTGCCAACCCGTTCGTCGGCGCGGCCCAGTACCTCAACCCGGACTACACCGCCGAGGTGTCGGGGGTCTCGGGTGGTTCCCTGGTTGCCAAGTGGGCCACGGGTATCTGGATGGACAAGAAGGCCGCGATCGCAGGCGGCAACGGCCGCCTGAGCCTGACCCAGCAGATGGACAACGCGCTGGCACGGGCGGCGAGCGGGCCGGTGACCATCGAGATCGTGGTCTACGACCTGCCTGGCCGCGACTGTGCGGCACTGGCGTCCAACGGCGAGATCCCGGCGACGACGGCTGGTCTGACCGACTACGAGACCAACTACATCACGCCGATCGTCAACATCCTGAACCAGCCGAAGTACGTCAACAGCAACCTGCGGGTCGTCACGGTCGTCGAGCCGGACTCGCTGCCCAACGCGGTCACCAACACGGGCCTCGCGACGTGCCAGGCCTCGACTCCGTTCTACGAGCAGGGCATCGAGTTCGCGCTGAACAAACTGCACGCGATCTCCAACGTGTACAACTACATCGACGTCGGGCACTCGGGATGGCTGGGCTGGCCCAGCAACCTGCCGCCCGCCGCACAGGAGTTCGCGAAGGTGGCACGGGCGACCACCGCCGGCTTCGACAGCGTGGACGGTTTCATCAGCAACACCGCGAACACCTCGCCGACCACGGAGCCCTTCCTGCCCACCCCGACCATGCAGGTCGGTGGGCAGCCCCTGAACTCGGCGGCGTTCTACCAGTTCAACCCGTTCTTCGACGAGCACTCCTTCGACAACGCGCTGTACAGCCAACTGGTGGCGGACGGCTTCCCCGCCCGCATCGGGATGCTGATCGACACATCGCGCAACGGATGGGGTGGCCCGAGTCGGCCGACGGCGCTGAACTCCAGTCCAACCACACCGGACACCTACGTAGCGGCCAACAAGATCGACCAGCGACCGTTCCGTGGTGACTGGTGCAACCAGAACGGCGCCGGCATCGGTGCTGTGCCGCAGGCGCAGCCCTTCGGCGCATCGGACCACGTGATCGCGTACGTGTGGATCAAGCCTCCCGGCGAGTCCGACGGTGACTACCCCACCGCGACGCACTCGCACGGCGACCCGCACTGCGACCCCAACGGCACCAACACCGACAACCCCAACGGTTCCGGCAACGTGCACCCGACCGGATCGTTCCCGGGCTTCGACATCCCGGCCGGTCAGTTCTTCCCCGCTGAGTTCGCTCAGCTCGTAGCAAACGCATTCCCGCCGCTGTCCTGACCGAACCCGCCTGACCGGCCCGCCGCTGTCCGCGCGGGCCGGTCAGGCACACCATCGTGAGTCCAGAAAGGAGTCAGCCGTGATCGCAAGGACGCGATGGGCGGCAGTGGCGGCGCTCGGCACCGCCATCGCCAGTGCCCTGGCGTTGACCGTCGTGGCGACCAACGCCGATGCGGCGACCACGACGCTGTGCGCGCTGCAGACGGCACCGGCCATGGGCGGCGCCTACACCGTGCAGAACAACGAATGGGGCTCCAGCGCATCGGAATGCGTCAACACCGACGGCAACGCCGACTTCACGGTGGCCAACTCGTCCATCGCGAACTCCACCAGCGGCGCGCCCGGCGGCTACGCGTCCATCTACAAGGGCTGCCACTGGGGTGCCTGCACCCAGGGTAGCGGCATGCCCATCCAGGTGGCCGCCATGCACCCGGGCACGGTGACCACGAGCTGGAGCACGAAACAGCCGGGTACCGGCGCCTACGACGTGGCCTACGACATCTGGTTCAACCAGACCCCCACCACACCCGGCCAGCCCAACGGCACCGAGCTGATGATCTGGCTCAACCACAACGGCCCGGTACAGCCGTTCGGCTCGAAAGTGGCCACCACCACGGTCAACGGCGTGTCCTACGACGTGTGGTTCGGCACCCAGGGCTGGAACACGGTGTCCTACACGATGACCAACCCCACCACGTCGGTGAGCAACCTGGACGTGAACGGCCTCGCCGCGGACGCGGTCAGCCGGGGCTACCTCCAGAACTCCTGGTTCCTGATCGACGTCGAGGCCGGCTTCGAGATGTGGCAGGGCGGCGCCGGCCTGGCCACCAACTCGTTCTCGGTCAACGCCAACGGCGGCGGCACCAACCCGCCACCCACCACGACGACCACGACCGCGCCGCCGCCACCTCCGCCGACCACCACGACCGGCTCGTCCGGCGGTGGCTGCTCGGCCGCCTACTCGGTGACCAACAGCTGGGCAGGCGGTTTCCAGGCCGCCGTCACGGTGACGAACAACGGGACGGCACCGATCAACGGCTGGAGCCTCGGCTGGACGTTCCCCGGCGACCAGAAGATCAGCAACATGTGGAACGCCGGCTTCACCCAGACCGGCACACAGGTACAGGCCACCAACGCCTCCTACGACGGCGCCCTCGCACCGGGCACCGGCACCTCGATGGGCTTCACCGCCACGTCGACCAGTGGCAGCGCGAGTCCGACGATCACCTGCACAACGCACTGAAAGAGACGTGGCCAGATGCTCCACCTGTTGCGCCGGCTCGGCTTCTACGTACTGACCGCGTGGGCGGCCGTGACGGTGAACTTCTTCATCCCGCACCTGATGCCGGGCGATCCCGTGCAGAACCTGATCGCCCGGCAGCAGGGCAAGTCCAGCCCGCAGGCCGTGCAGGCGTTGCGGTTGCAGTTGGGCCTGACCGGCGACCAGTCACTGTTGACGCAGTACTTCCACTACTGGGGCCAGCTCTTCCACGGCAACCTCGGCCTCTCCACGGATTTCTTCCCCGCCACGGTGTCCAGCGTGCTCAGCGCCGCGCTGCCGTGGACCATCTCGCTGGTCGGCGTCGCGACCGTGGTGAGCTTCCTTGCCGGCACGATCATCGGCATCGTGGTGGCCTGGCGGCGTGGCTCGTGGCTGGACGGGGTGCTGCCGGTCGCCACGTTCTTCCAGGCGGTGCCGTACTTCTTCTTCGCGCTGCTGGTGTTGATCCTGCTGGGCAGCGACCTCGGCGCGTTCCCGATCAGCGGCGGTTCCGACCAGGGCATCGACCCGGGACTGAACGGCCCGTTCATCGCCAGCGTGCTCTACCACGGGTTCCTGCCGATGATCACGATCGTGATCAGCTCGATCGCCGGCTGGATCCTGGGCATGCGCAACATGATGGTCACCACGATGGACGAGGACTACGTCCTGGTCGCGCAGGCCAAGGGCCTGCCAACCCGGCGGGTGATCGGCTACGCGGCCCGCAACGCCATCCTGCCCAGCGTGTCGAGTTTCTCGCTGTCGCTCAGCTTCGTGGTGTCCGGCGCGTTGCTGACCGAGATCGTCTTCTCCTATCCAGGCATCGGCTTCCAGCTACTGCAGGCCGTCCAGGCCGAGGACTTCCCGCTGCTGCAGGGGATCTTCCTCGTCATCACGTTCGCAGTGCTGGCCGCGAACCTGTTCGCGGACGTCGTATACGCCCTACTCGACCCGCGTACCCGGCAGGAGGCCTGATGGCGATCGAGACACTGACCCCGCCGGAGCAGGTGCTGGCACCGCCGCCGGCCGGCCGCCGCGTGCTGCGGCTGCCAACGTCCCCCAAGATCCTGCTCGGCCTCGGCATCCTGTTGTTCTTCGTGGCCCTGGCGATCTTCGGTCCGCTGCTCGCGCCGCAGGACCCGACGGCCACCACCGCCGATCTCCTGCAGGGTCCGTCGGCGGCGCACTGGCTGGGCACCACGCAGGCCGGCCAGGACGTGTTGTCCCAGTTGCTGATCGGGGCGCGCAGCACGGTGGTGATCGGCTTCATCGCCGGCACCATCGCCACCGCCCTCTCGGTGCTGATCGGGGTGAGCGCGGGCTACTTCGGCGGCCTCACCGACGATCTGCTGTCCATGCTCACCAACGTGTTCCTGGTCATTCCCGGCCTGCCGCTGCTGATCGTGCTCGCGGCCTACCTGCCGCCGGGCACCGGGTCCAATTCCTTCGTGATCGCGCTGATCATCAGCGTCACGGGCTGGGCGTGGGGCGCACGTGTGCTCAGGGCGCAGACACTGTCGTTGCGGCGCAGGGACTACGTGGCGTCTGCGCAGGTGATCGGCGAGCGGCCGCTGCGCATCATCGGTGCCGAGATCCTGCCGAACCTGACCGCGATCGTGGCCTCGTCGTTCGTGTTCACGGTGCTCTACGCGATCGGCACGTTCGTCGCGCTGGCGTTCCTCGGCGTCGTCGACCCGTCGCACTGGAGCTGGGGCTCGATGCTGTTCTGGGCAGAAACGGACAACGCGGCGCAGGTCAACGCGTGGTGGTGGTTCCTGCCGCCCGGCATCTGCATCGCGCTGCTCGGCACCTCGTTGGCGCTGCTCAACTTCGGCATCGACGAGTTCATCAACCCGCGGCTGCGGGCGGCCGGCCTGACCCGCAAGGCGGCCCGCGCGGCCGGCCTGCCGCGTCGCATCCGGTTCGGCCTGACGCCGTCGATCAGCAAGGGGGTGCCGCGGTGACCGACCTCGTTCTCGATGTGCGCGCCCTGAGCGTGGACTACGGCATCGGCGACAACGCGGTACACGCCGCAGCCGGCGTCGATCTGGCGTTGCACCGCGGCGAGGTGCTGGGACTGGCGGGCGAGAGCGGCAGCGGAAAGTCCACATTGGCCTACGCGCTGACCCGGCTGCTGCGGCCGCCGGGCGTGATCACCGGCGGCGAGGCGTGGTTCCACTCGGCCACCGACGGCGAGGTCGACCTACTGGCGGCCGACGCCGAACAGTTGCGCAGGCTGCGCTGGTCGGAGATCGCGGTGGTGTTCCAGAGCGCGATGCACGCGCTCAACCCGGTCTACACCATCGGCCGGCAGCTCACCGACGTCTTCGAGGTGCACCGACCGGAACTGGGCCGGTCGGCCCGTCGAGCCAGGGCCGTCGACCTGCTGCGGATGGTCGGCATCACCGGCGACCGGCTGGGCAGCTACCCGCACGAGTTGTCCGGCGGCATGCGCCAACGCGTGATGATCGCGATGGCACTGGCGCTGGAGCCCCGCGTGGTGATCATGGACGAGCCGACCACGGCGCTGGACGTGGTGACCCAGCGGGAGATCCTGGCGGAACTGATCGGCCTGCGCGACCGGCTCGGCTTCGCGGTCCTGTTCATCACGCACGACCTGTCGCTGCTGATCGAACTGGCCGACACGATCGCCGTGATGTACGCGGGACGCCTGGTCGAGCGGGCGCCCGCCACGTCGCTGTTCCGCGCGCCCCGCCACCCGTACACGCGGGGGCTGGTCAACTCCTTCCCGTCGCTGCACGGCGAATGGCGCAAGATGACCGGCATTCCCGGCTCGCCACCGGACCTGCGCCGGGTGCCGGCCGGCTGCCCGTTCCACCCGCGCTGCCCACACGCGTTCGACAAGTGCGCCACCGACGAGCCGGTACTGGTCGAACTGGGCCCCGGCCGGGCCACCGCCTGTTGGCTGCACGAACCGGGGCACACCCCGCCCGCCGAACTGGCGCTGCCGGAACCGCTCGTAGGAGAGCTGTCATGACCGACCTGTTGGCGGCACGTGGCCTGACCAAACACTTCGCGGTCCGGGAACGGCGCAGGCCGCTGCGCAAGGCGGCGCTGCGGGCGGTCGAGGACGTCACACTGAACCTGGCGGGCGGGTCGGTCACCGCGGTGGTCGGCGAGAGCGGCTCCGGCAAGTCCACTTTGGCCAGAATGCTGGCCAGGCTGATCACGCCGACCAGCGGCGACGTGCTGCTGCGCGGCGAGCCGATCCCGGCCGGCCGGGACTACAGCCGGCAGGTCCAGTTGGTGTTGCAGGACCCGTTCTCGTCGCTGAACCCGGTGCACAGCGTGCGCTATCACCTGGCGCGGCCCCTGGTCATCCACCGCATGGCCGCGCGTGGCCCGGCCCTGGACGCGGCCATCGCGGCGCTGCTGCGCCGGGTCGCACTGGACGAGAGCTTCGCGGACAAGTACCCGCACGAGCTGTCCGGCGGGCAGCGGCAACGGGTGGCGATCGCCCGCGCACTGGCCGTGCGGCCGCAGGTGCTGATCGCGGACGAGCCGGTGTCCATGCTCGACGTGTCCATCCGGCTCGGCGTGCTCAACCTGCTGGCCGACCTGCGCGACACCGAGGGCCTCGCGATCCTGTACGTCACGCACGACATCGCGTCCGCCCGCTACCTCGCCGACACCATCGCCGTGATGTACGCGGGCCGCGTGGTCGAGTCCGGCCCGGCCGCCGAGGTCACCGACCACCCGGCGCACCCCTACACCCAACTG
>DASXXM010000296.1:0-5836 GCA_036503065.1 Pseudonocardiaceae bacterium
TTGGCGCTTGGGAGCGATCGGGTCTCCCGAGGACCGGCCGGCTGATCGCCGCGTCGGCTGCGGCCAGCACCCGCGTGCGAGGCCGATTGCCACCGGTGAGGGTGTCTGATCGGGCCAGACCGACGAACCGTGACAGTCTGAGGCGGCCCAGCGAGCAGCGGAACGGGAGGGGTTTGTCCTGAGTGCGGCGGTCGCCGAGGCCATCGCGGTGGTCTTGTTGCTGGTGGTGCTGGGTTTCGCGGTGACGAGGCCGCGGGGCTGGCCCGAGGTCATCGTCGCGGTCCCGGCTGCGGTGCTGCTCGTGGTGATCAAAGCGATCTCGTTGCCGCAGGCCGAGGCGGAGGTGGCGCGGTTGGCGCCAGTGGTGGGATTTCTTGCGGCGGTGTTGGTCCTGGCGCAGCTCTGCGACGACGAGGGACTGTTCCGCGATGCGGGCGCGCTGATGGCTCGCGCCTGCCGGGGCCGACCACAACGGCTGCTGCTGGTGGTGTTCGTGATCGCCTCGGCGGTCACGGCGGTGCTGAGTTTGGACGCCACCGTGGTGCTGCTCACCCCGGTCGTGTTCGCCACCGCCGTGCGGGTCGGCGCCCGACACAAGCCGCACGCCTACGCCTGCACCCATCTGGCCAATACCGGCTCGCTGCTGCTGCCGGTGTCCAACCTGACTAATCCGTTCACGGCCAGCGGGCTGTCCTTCGGCCGCACACAGCAGGAGGGGTCACCGGATATGGGTTATGGGCTGGTACAGGATATGGGTGCCGGTACCGGGTTGGCGGTGTTCCAGTTGGCGATGAAACCGAACGTGGTGGTGCTACCGGCGGGAACGCTTCCGTTGAAACCCACGTTCGCGACACTGACAGCCGCGCCGCTCGTGGTCGGCGTTCCGTTCCAGAGTTGGGTGATGGCCTGGCCGTTGGCGAACGCCCAGCGCACGGTCCAGCCGGTGAGCGGTGCGGTGCCGGCGTGCACGGTCACCCCGGCCTGGAAGCCGCCCGACCATTGGTTGACAACCTGGTAGGTGGCGGTGCAGACGCCGGGCGACGGCGTGGTGGTGGGTACGGTGCTGGTCGGCGCCGTGGTGGTGGGCGGGACGACCGGTGTGCCGATCGAGCCCGGTACCGACAGCAGCGCGTTGAACCAGACGGCGGCCATCTTGTCGTATCCGCCAGCATTCGGGTGGATGCCATCGGCAAGGTCAGCGGTGGTCAGCGCGCTGTGCATGCCGACGAGGTGGACGTGCTTGCCGGCGTTGACCTTGCTCTGCACGATGCCGGGGATCGCCGCGTTGAACTTGTCGAGATTGGTCTCGAGACTGGCCGAGGCCAACGGGATGATCGTGGCGACGAACACCTCCGCGGTGGGCACCGTCGCGGTGATGTGGTCGATCAGCGTGGACAGGCGACCGGGCGCGTTGGCCAGGTCGGTGTTCTGGATGATGTCGTTGGTGCCGATGTGCAGCAGGACCGTGTGCGGCGTGGTGGTGCGCAGCCAGTTCACGATGTTGGCGTCGATCATGTCGATTCGCCAGCCGGAGTGGCCCTCGTGGTTCTTGGACCCCAGGCTGGCCGGGCCGTTGGACAGCGACCCGACGAATTGCACGTTGTACCCGCCGGCGACGAAGCGTTGCCACAGCCCGATCCGGTACCCACCGGGCACGACAAGGCCGTCGGTGATGGAGTCGCCGAGCGGCATGACGGCCACGGCGCCGTTCGACGCCGCGACGGCCGGGCCGACCCCGGGTAGTACACCGGCAACCGCGCCAGCCACCGAGCCGGCCGCCAGTACCAGTGCTGCCCCAGCGAGCCAAATCCGACGTTTCACAGGGACCTCCGGGTTGTGAGCGTTCACATGAGCCGAGTGACACGGCGTACCCGACATTTCGCTGCTCTCCGGAAAACCTCCAGCCCCCTTCCGAAAGCCCAGGCAGCTGGCGCCGCACCCGTGAAACATTCGCCGACCGGACGCGGCACCACCGTGGCCCGGTCATGACAGAACGGGCCGGCGGCACGCGTGCGGCCGCCGGCCCGCGAATCCGTCCGTCAGGCGACGCCGCCGCCCACGGCTTTCGGGAGCGTGCCGTTCACGCAGCCGGCCAGGGTCGCCCGTCCGGCCACGTCCGGGTGCGGGTATCCGGGGACCAGCGCCCAGTTCGCAATGCCCCACGACGTGATCCGCATCTGGAGCGACGCCGGACCCGGGTTGAACAGCTGCTGGCAGACCGCCCGCACGCGCGCTGGATTGCCGCCGAGGAACCACCACACGATCCGCGCGACGAGCACGCCGAAGCTGATCCATCCGTTCAGCATCGTCGACGCCTTGATCTGCGCCAGGTTGCACACGTTGGGCAGGTTCAGGTCGCGGATCCACCGGTAGTACAGCAGGTAGCGGACCTGCGCGCCCGGATCGGCCTGGATCAGCCGCAGCGAGATCGATGCCGCGTTCGCCGCGATCCCACCGGACGCGGCGACACCGTTCCACGCGGGCGGAACCGCGCCGGCCGGTGCGCCGGGGTTGCCGGCCGGGTTGCCGAACGTGAAGTCGTTGCACGCGACCACGTTCGCGACGGCCCACGCGGGTGCCCGCCCGGCGATCCGGCCCACGACGCCGCCGATCTGCCGTGCGATCAGCTGCGTTGCGACGGTGGTCCAGTTCGTGTCGTTGACGCCGGCCGTGGCGACCGCGACGTTCGCCGCGCCCGGCTTGCTCGGGTTCGCCGCCAGTACCGCGGTCGCGTCACCGATCTGTGGGCGCACCGGTTGCGACACCACGCCGCACGGGTTGGTGTAGCGGACCGTGGCCAGCACATCGGTCGTGGACGCACCGCTGTGCGCGAAGTTGAAGTACCGGTTCCATGGCACACCGAGCAGCGCACGCAGGTTCCCGGCCCAGCTCGTGCCCGGTGCGGCCGCTCCGGTGCCCGGGTTGTCACACGTGGTGCGCCACAGCGGCCCGAAGACCTGCTGCGCGACGTGGCCGGACGTCACCGAGTCACCGACGGCGACCAGCAGCGGCGGTGGTGGGGGAGGCGGGGGTGGGGGCATCGTCGACGTGATGAACGTGGTGCTGGGCGTCGGGAAGGTCGTGGTGGTGCTGGTCGGCAGCATCGTGGTCGAACTCGTCGGAGGTCCGGTCGTGGGCGGCGGGGTGGTGGGCGGTGGTGACGTGGGTGGGGTGGTCGGCGGCGCGGTCGTGGGTGGGGTGGTCAGTGGTGGAGTCGTTGGGGGCTGGTCGGTCCCGGTGGACGGCGCCGGACCCGGGGCGTGCGGCGCGGCTGGGTTGGGGCCGCCCTGGTAGTGGGGCAGCGTGTTGTACGCGGCCGGCAGGTCCGGCGGGTTCTGCTCCAGCGCGGCGATCAGGTCGGGCGGTGCCCCGGCCGACTGCATCGCGCTGATCATGTCCGGGGTGATCTGGTCGGAGGGATCGGGCGGGTCCTGCGGCGGCACTGTCTGATCGGTCGAGCCGGACAAGTCGGGAACACCTCCCGGGAACGACTGGCCCGCGCCGAGCTGGGCGATCTGGTGCAGAATCGACGCGCATTGTGGCGGTGTGTCCGTATTCGACTGTACGCCCGCGCATTCCCCGGTGTCGAACAGGTTCAACAACGCGGGCAGGCCACCGGGATAGCTCTGGCTGAACGCCAGCGCGCCCGCCGCCGCCTCGCCGGGGGTCGGCATGCTGGCATCCCCGGGTGACGCGGCCGAACTACGGCCCGCCGACAACACGAGTGACGTCGCGACCAGCGCGCCGACGATTCCCGCCGTGCCGATGACGAGCGATCTGCGCCGTCGTTTCCGTTGGTGTGCGGGCACTGTGTCGGACATGGCGACTCCTCCGCGACCTTTGGCTGAGGGTGACTGTGGCAGAACACAGGGTAGGAACCGCGGGTTCGAATGAGAAGCGGCCACTCAGACTAAGGTCGACCAGGCCGCGGAACAATCACGCCACGCGGGACATATCTCGGCCGGTTTCCACGAATAGCCGTGGTGCCAAGAGAATCAATCCGTCGCGTGTGGACAGTAACCGGCTACGCACCAGGGTCGAAGTCGAGTCTGTTGTGGCGTCAGCCGATGCCGCCGCCGGGCGCTCTGGGAAGGGTGCCGTTGATACAGGTGGCGAGGTCGGCGCGGCCGGCGATGTTGGGATGGGGCCATCCGGGAACCCTGGCGTTGTTGGGGATGCCCTGCGATGTGAGTTGCACCTGGATGTTCTGCGGTCCCAGCGGCCAGTTTCGGTCGCAGCTGGTATTGATTCGGGTCGGGTTGCCGCCGGACATGATCAACGCGAGTTGCGCCACGGCGACGCCGAGTTTGATCCATCCGTTGAGCAGGTCGGTCGCGTTCTGGGCGGCCTGGCCGCAGTTGGCCGGGAGGTAGGGGTCCTTGCCCCATTTGTAGTAGAGCAGGTCGCGGACCTGTGCCGCCGGGTCGGCGGTGATGAGGTTGAGGGCGATCTTGGCGACCCCGGTCGTGATGGTGCCGGAGCGTGCTTGGCCATCCCAGGCGGGCAGGATCACACCGGCCGGTGCTCCTGGGTTGCCGGCGGGGTTGCCCAGTACGTAGTCGGTGCAGGCCTGCGCATTGGCGATCGCCCATGCCGGTACAACGCCGATGATCAGTCCCGTGGCCACGTTCACCCAGTTCGTGTCGTTGATTCCGGCGGTGGCGACGGCGACGTTCGCGGCGCCGGGGCGGCTGGGGTTGTTCTGCAACACGGCGATGGCGTCGCCGATCTGGGTCCGGGCTTGCTGGGAGGCGACCCCGCAGGGGTTCGTATAGGGCTTCGTGGCGAGTACGTCGGTGGTGGTGGCGCCGCTGTGCGCGAAGTTGTAGTACCGCGCCACGGGGACGCCGAGCAGGTTACGAAGATCGTCGGCCCAACTGGTGGTGGGGTCGTCGCAGGTGGTCTGCCAGATGACGGCGCCGTTGGGCTGGCGCACCGGCCGGGATTCGTGGCCCGAGGTGACCGAGTCGCCCACGGCCACGAGCAGCGGGGGCAGCGGCGGCGGGGGTTGCATGGTCGGCGGTGTCGTCGATGACGGCGGAACCGATGACGGCGGGGTCATGGTCGGCGGCGGGGTGGTCGAGCCGGGTGCCGGGTCGGTCGTCGGTGGCGGCGATACGTCGGTGCTCGACGTGCTGGTGGGCGACGGCGCGGTCGGTGTGGATTCCGGCACGGAGGACGGCACGGAGGACGGCAGCGAAGACAGCGCGGAAGACGGCGTCGAGAACGGCACCGTGTCCGTCGAGAACGGCACCGTGTCCGATGTCGTGGCCGGATCCGCGATGCCCTGTGCGACGATCTGGTCGAGCAGCGCCTGACACGCGGGGGATGCGTCCTGATAGGACTGTGCCCCGGCACACTCGCCCGTGACGAACAGTTCCTCCAGCGCCGTCAGGCCACCGGGATAGCTGTCGGCCACGGAGATGAGCCCCGCGACAGCCTGCTCGACCGTTGGAACCTGCGCTGGGCCGGCCGAGGCCACCGCGCTGTGGCCGGGTGCCTGCGTCACCAATGTCGCGACCACAGCGACGGTGACCGTGATACCAGCCAGTGCCAGATAACGGGAATGCCTTCGGGCACGGAACCAGGCGAATCGAGACATGCTCAACTCCTCGCGAATGCAAGAATCGACTCAACGACACCGGATGTGCCCAGCGCGGGCCGTTCGGCGGCCCGCATCACGGTACCGACCGACACCGCGGGGACGACATCGGCCAGTCGGCCCAACACGTTCGCGCCGTTTCTCCTGGATCACATAACTTGCCAAAAGCGGCATGAAACCAGACTTTCCACACCAGGTACCTGGCCGGCCACGAAAGCGACTCGTGACCGGCCC
>DASXXM010000297.1:0-1930 GCA_036503065.1 Pseudonocardiaceae bacterium
AGTTGGTCCGCCCGGTCGCCGGGCAGGCGCACCGACGCGGCCAACAGCAGTCCGTCCGCGGACACCACGATCGCGTGCGCCACACCCGGAACCCGTTCGGTGAAGTCGGTGACCAACCACCCGAACCGGCCCTGCGGCGACTGACTCGACGTCATTCGTTCTCCCAGTTCTACCAATGGAATCCGTGCTCGACGGGTGTGCCGGCCGGCTCGTCACGGCCCTGCCGCACACCACGCTGGAAACTGTTCATCCGGTCGCGCAACGCGCCCGCGTCCCGGCTCTGCGGGCCTGCCGATCCGTTCGACGCGGCCGCGCTGACACTCACGCTCACACTGCCGGGCAACAGGTGTGCGTTGGGTTGCCGTCGTGGCAGCCCGGCCGCGGTGACCTCGTGCCCGGCCGCGGTCACCTGGTCGACCACCTTGTCGACCGCCCGCCAGCCCTCGTCCGCGCTGGACGCCCACGTACCGGCGTCCTGGACTTCGGTCACGGCGACGGGTGGTTCGTCCGGCGGCCGCAGACCGTCCTCTTCGGGCGGTGCCGCCGGTTCGGTCGACGCTGATTCGGTCGCCACTGGTTCTGGTGCCGCTGGTTCGGTCGCGTGGTGTCGGCCGCGCCGGATGCCTTGCTGGAAGCCGGACAGCCGCTCGCGGATGACTTCGGCTGGTGCCCTCTGCGCCGGCTCCATGGTCGCCGTCCCGGCCAGGACGCTGCCCGGCAACAGCCGCGCCTTCGGTTGGCGGCGCGGCAGTCCGGCCGGCGTGAAGTCGACGGGTGGCGCGTCGACCACCGCGTCGACCGCCTGCCAGCCCTGGTCGGCGGCGCACCGCCAGTCGTCGGCGATGTCGTCGTCGAACCACGCGGACACCATGGTGTCGTAGATCGGGGTGACCTCGGTCGGTTCGTCGACGGCTTGGTCATTCGACGCGACGGCTTCCCCGCCATCGGCCGGCAACGGCGCGAACAGCCCGACACCGGAGGACGTGGCGGCCGGGATGGTGACCGTGACGGCGGCCGCGACCGGATCGTCGCTGGTGATCGTGCCGACGACCGTGTCGGCGACAGCGCTGCGCACCGCGAGCGGCGCGCCGCTCGCGCGGGCGACCCGCTTGGGCAGCGGTCCGCCAAGGCCGTCCGGCCCGCCGCCACCGATCGACGGTGGCGGCACCGGTGCCGCCGGGTCGCCGATCACCAGTTCCACCGGCACCGTGACGGTGACCCGCAGGCCGGGGATGTCCTGGCCGCCGTGCAGCCGCACCCGGATGCCGTGCTGGTTGGCGAGCCTGCTGATCACGAACAGGCCCATCCGGCGGGTGATCCGGCCCTCGACGCCGGCCGGCTGGCTGAGCTGTTCGTTGGCCCGCACCAGGTCCTCGTCGTTCATGCCGATGCCGTGATCAACGATGTCGATCACGATGGCGCGCCGCCGGGTCCGGTGCGACGCGACGGTCACCGGCGTGTCCGGCGCGGAGAACGCGGTCGCGTTGTCCAACAGCTCCGCCAACAGCCGCACCAGGTCACCGGCCGCGTAGCCGACGACATGGGCGTCCGGCGGCGGCTGGACGACAATCCGTTGGTAGTGCTCGATCTCCGAGACGCCGGCACGCAACAGATCGGCAAGGGGAATCGGCTGGCCGCCGCCGCGGGCCAGTTCGCTGCCGGAGAGCACCATCAGGTTCTCGTTGTTGCGGCGCATCCGGGTGGCCAGGTGGTCCAGCTTGAACAACGCGGACAGCTGGTCGGGGTCCTCCTCGTCACGTTCGAGCTGTTCGATCAGCCGCAATTGGCGCTGCACCAGGCTCTGGCTGCGCCGCGACAGGTTGACGAACAGCTCGCTGTAGTTGGCCCGCAGGCTGGCCTGTTCCACGGCCAGCCGCAGCGCCTCGGCGTGTACCGCGTCGAACGCCCTGGCCAGCTGGCCGATCTCGTC
>DASXXM010000298.1:0-5253 GCA_036503065.1 Pseudonocardiaceae bacterium
CCGACGACGTTGCCGACCAGCAGCCAGCCCAACCAGAGCAGCACGCCGCTGACCCCGGCGGTCAGCGCGGTGGCCAGCAGTGTCAGCCGAACCCGGAGCCCTGGTCCACGCCGACCGCCTACCGCGGTGCGCTCAGCCAACGGGTCCGTCGACCTCCACACCGACCTGGCCGGCGGCCGGGACGCGATAGCCGGAGCCGACGACCGTATCGATGATGCCCGGTTCGCCGAGCTTCTTGCGCAGCGTCATCACCGTCACCCGGACGGTGGTGGTGAACGGGTCGGCGTTCTCGTCCCACACCCGCTCCAGCAACTCCTCGCTGCTGACCACCGTGCCGCCCGCGGCGAGCAGCACCTCCAGCACGCCGAACTCCTTGCGGGTCAGCTCGATCGGCTGACCCGACCGGGTCACGGTGTGCTTGGCCGGGTCAAGCGCGATGTCCCCGGCGCGCAGCACCGGCGGCGTGGCGGGGGTGGACCGGCGCGCAAGCGCCCGGACCCTGGCCACCAGCTCGGGGAACGCGAACGGCTTGGCGAGGTAGTCGTCCGCGCCGAGCGACAGGCCCTCGACCCGGTCGGCGATGCCGTCGCTGGCCGTGAGCATGATCACTCTGCTGATCGCGCCGGACGCCACGATCTCCTGGCACAGCTGATCGCCGGACATGCCGGGCAGGTCACGATCCAGTACGACCACGTCGTACCGGGTGACCGACACCTTCTCGTGGCCGGAATCCCCGTCCAGCGCCACGTCGACCGCCATGCCTTCGCGCCGCAGGCCGCGGGCTATCGCCTCGGCGAGCGGCTGTTCGTCTTCGACCACCAGAATGCGCACCCCACCACGGTGCCACATCCACCGCGACAGGCGGCGGACGCGTCCACAGTGGTGGTTAGTTCTGCGGGTCCGACGGCGCCGTCGAGGTGTCGGACACCTCGGTGGGGCGAACCTCGGCGAGCAGGTCGGCCGCCCACTCGGTGATCCGGCGGGCCACGTCCTGGGCGGTCAGGCCGAGACCCGTCAGCACCTCGTCCCGGGTGCCCGGCTGGATGAACAGCTGTGGCACGGCCAGGTCGAGCAACGGCACCGGCAGGCCCGCGTCCCGCAGCCTCGCCGACAGGGCCCAGCCGAAGCCGCCGTGCCGGCCGCCGTCCTCCAGGGTCACCACCAGCCGGTGTTCCCCGGCCATGGCCAGCAGCTCGCCCGGCACCGGCACGACCCACCTCGGGTCGACCACGGTCACGCCGATGCCCTGGTCCGCGATGCGTTCCGCGGCCGCGAGACCGATCGCGCCGAACGCGCCGACCGCGACCAGCAGCACATCCGCCGACTCGTCGTCGGCAGGCCGGCGCAGCACGTCGACGGTGCCGACGCGATCGATCGACGGGACCGACTCGATCACCGCGCCACGGGGGAACCGCAGCACGGTCGGGCCGTCCTCGACGGCGACGGCCTCCCGCAGCTCGGTGCGCAGCGAATCCGCGTCCCGTGGTGCCGCGACCCGGATGCCGGGAATGAGGCCCAGCATCGAGATGTCCCACATGCCGTGGTGGCTGGGGCCGTCCGGGCCGGTGATGCCGGCCCGGTCCAGCACGACGGTCACCGGCTGCCGGTGCAGCGCCACGTCCATCAACAGCTGGTCGAACGCCCGGTTGAGGAACGTCGCGTAGATCGCGACCACCGGGTGCAGCCCGCCCATGGCCATGCCGGCCGCGGACGTGACCGCGTGCTGTTCCGCGATGCCCACGTCGAACCAGCGGTTCGGGTACGCCTGCGCGAACTTGTCAAGGCCGGTCGAGCCGAGCATGGCGGCGGTGATCGCGACCACGTCCGGCCGGTCCGCGCCGATGCGTACCAGCTCGTCGGCGAACACCGACGTCCAGCCGCGCTTCTTCGTGGCGGTCGGCGCGCCGGTCTCCGGGTCCATCGGATCGGTCTGGTGCATCTGGTCGGCCTCGTGGTTCTCGGCGGGCGCGTAGCCGTTGCCCTTGCGGGTGACGGCGTGCACGATCACCGGCCCGCCGAACGCCTTGGCCCGCGCCAGCGCCGACTCCACCGCGGCGATGTCGTGGCCGTCGACCGGACCCATGTACTTCAGGCCGAGGTCCTCGAACATGCCCTGTGGCGCGAGCGCGTCCTTCAGGCCGCGCTTGGCGGCGTGCAGCGCGGTGTAAATGGGCCTGCCGACCACGGGCGTGTTCAGCAGCGCCGCCTTGCCGCCGGCAAGGGCGCGCTCGTAGCCGGGACGCAGCCGCAGCGCGGCCAGGTAGTCGGCGAGGCCCCCGATGGTCGGCGAGTACGAGCGGCCGTTGTCGTTGACCACGACCACCACCGGGCGGTCCGGGTCGGCGGCGATGTTGTTCAGCGCCTCCCAGCACATGCCGCCGGTCAGCGCGCCGTCGCCGACGACGACCACGACATGCCGTCGGGCACCGGAGAGCTGGAACGCCTTGGCAAGGCCGTCGGCGTAGGAAAGGCCCGTCGAGGCGTGGCTGTTCTCGACCAGGTCGTGCTCGGACTCCGCCCGGTTCGGGTAGCCGGACAGGCCGTCACGCTGACGTAGCCGGTCGAAGTCGGCGTGCCGGCCGGTGACGATCTTGTGCACGTAGGCCTGGTGGCCGACGTCCCAGACGATGGCGTCGTGCGGGGAGTCGAACACCCGGTGCAACGCGATGGTCAGCTCGACCACGCCGAGGTTCGGGCCGAGGTGCCCGCCGGTCCGGGACACCTTCTGCACCAGGAACGCCCGGATCTCGGCGGCCAGCCGCCGCAGCTCGTCGGGCCGCAGCCGCTTGAGATCGGCCGGACCGTGCACGGATTCCAGCAACGACACCAAACTCCACCTCACCTAGATCGCGGGTTCGGGCCAGTCTATGACCGCCCGATCCGGTGAGCCTGTCGACCGTTCGTGGTGTCACCCACGCGGCGTCAACAGGGCGACGCACTCCACGTGGTGGGTCATCGGGAAACTGTCGAACGCGCGCAGCCGGGCCAGCCGGTAGCCGTGCCCGGCGAACGTGGCAACGTCCCTGGCCAGCGCCGCCGGATCGCACGCCACGTAGATCACCCGGTCGGGCCCGCGCCCGGCGATACCGTCCACGACGAGCCGGCCCGCGCCCTTGCGCGGCGGGTCGAGCACGACCACGTCGGGCCGCCCGTCGCCGACCGTGCCGTTGACCAGCGCCTGTTCCACCCGGCCGGCGACGCATCGGACCTGCGGCAGGTCCGCCAGGTTGGCCTCGGCGTCGGTGACCGCGGGGCGGGACGCCTCGACCAGCACCACGGCGCCGGTCACCGTGGCCTGCGCGGCCAGTACCGCCGCGAACAGCCCGACCCCGCCGTACAGGTCCCAGGCCCGCCCGCCCGGCGGCACGGCGGCCCACTCCGCGACCACCCCGGCCAGGGTGTCGGCGGCGGCCGGATGGACCTGCCAGAAGCCGTCCGCGCGCAGGCGCCACGTCCGGCCGACGGCGTGCTGTTCGGCCCGGCCGCCGCTGCGCCACCTGGTCCGCCAGCGCCTGGTGCCGGAGATCGGCTCGCGGCGGGCGACGTGGTGCCGGCCGGTGTCGTCGAGCACCGCCTCGATCTCCACGTCCGTCGGCCATTGCCGGTCCACCACGCCGTCCAGGAGATCGGGCACCGCGATCGGGCAGCGTTCATCAACTTGGCTCACCAACGGCAGCACGCGATGGCTGCGGTGCGCCCGCAGTCCGGGTTGGCCGGCCGGGTCGACGGCAAGACGCAGCCGGGTCCGCCAGTGCAGCGGACCACCGGGCAGTTCCTCGACGTCGACCGGCCAGTCGATGCCGGCCAGCCTGCTGAGCTGCTCCGCGATCACCGACGCCTTCATGGCCCGCTGCGCGGCCGGGGTGGCGTGCTGCCAGTCGCAGCCGCCGCAGCCGGCCGGCCGGGCCAACGGACAGGGCGCCGGGACCCGGTCCACCGAAGCCGTCCGCACCTCGACCGCGTCCGCCCGGCAGAACGACCCGCCGTGGTCCTCGGTGACCTCAACGAGCACCCGTTCGCCGGGCAGGGCGTGCCGCACGAACACCACCCGGCCCTCGGCCCGCGCCACGCAGTGCCCGCCGTGCGCGACCGAACCGACGTCGACCTCGAACCGGCGGCCTACCCAGCCGGCCGCATCGAGACCATGCGATTGCGTCATCGGTGCTTGTCCACCGGTTGCTCACGGGTGGTCTCGGTGGCCGACGGTGGCCGACGCTGTTCCAGGCCGCGCCGGATCGCGCCGGGCGCCGCGGTGGCCGCCTTCGCGGCACGCACGGCTCGCGCCCGCGCCCTTGCCGACGACTCGAGCTGCCACGGCACGCTGGTCACCATCACGCCCGGCTGGAACAGCAGCCTGCCCTTGAGGCGCAGCGCGCTCTGGTTGTGCAGGATCTGCTCCCACCACCGGCCGACCACGTACTCCGGGATGAACACGGTGAGCACGTCACGCGGGTTGTCCTTGCGCATCCGGCGCACGTACTCCAGCACCGGCCGGGTGATCTCGCGGTACGGGGACTCGATCACCTTCAGCGGCACCCGGAAGTCCTCCGCCGCCCACCGCTCCATCAGCGCTCTCGTGTCCGCCTCGTCCACGTTGACCGTCAGCGCCTCCAGCGTGTCCGGCCGGGTGGCCCGCGCGTAGGCGATGGCCCGCAGGGTCGGCAGGTGCAGCTTGGACACCAGCACGATCGCGTGGTTGTGCGCCGGCAGGACGCTGTGCTCCTCGGTGGACGCGTCCAGTTCGGCGGCCACGCCGTCGTAGTGCCGGCGGATCGCGCTCATCAGCACGTAGAACGCCACCATCGCGGCGATCGCGATCCACGCGCCGGTCAGGAACTTGGTGATCACGACGATGACCAGTACCAACGCGGTCATGCACAGGCCGAACGTGTTGATCGCCTGGGAGCGGCGCATCCGCCGCCGCACCGACCGATCGGTCTCGTTGCGCAGCAACCGGTTCCAGTGCCGGATCATGCCGGCCTGGCTGCAGTTGAACGACACGAAGACGCCCACGATGTAGAGCTGGATCAGCCGGGTCGCGTCACCGTTGAACGCCACGATCAGCACGCCCGCGAACACCGCGAGGAACAGGATGCCGTTGCTGTAGGCGAGGCGGTCGCCCCTGGTGTGCAGCTGGCGGGGCAGGTAGTGGTCCTGGGCCAGGATCGAGCCCAGCACCGGGAAGCCGTTGAACGCGGTGTTCGCGGCCAGCACCAGGATGATCCCGGTCACGAACGACACGAAGTAGAACCC
>DASXXM010000299.1:0-2624 GCA_036503065.1 Pseudonocardiaceae bacterium
TCCGTGTGGGCAACCTCACCGCGCTGCGCGAACTGGCCCTGTTGTGGGTCGCCGACCAGGTCGACGTCGCGCTCCAGCGCTACCGCGCGGAACAACAGATCACCGACACCTGGGAAACCCGCGAACGAGTCGTGGTGTCCATCACAGCCGGCCCGGAGAGCGAGACCTTGATCCGGCGGGCCCGGCGGATCGCCAACCGGGCCGGTGCCGAGCTGATGGTCGTGCACGTCCTGCGCGGCGACGGTCTGGCCGGCGCGTCACCACAGGCCGTGACCCGCTACCGCAAGCTCGCCGAGGACATCGGCGCGACTTACCACACGGTGGTCGGCGAGGACGTGGCCGCCGCGCTGCTGGACTTCGCCCGCGGTGTCAACGCGACACAGTTGGTGTTGGGCACCTCGAGGCGCTCCCGGCTGGCCAGGGTGGTCAGCGAGGGCATCGGCGCCACCGTGGTGCAGCGGTCCGGCTCGATCGACGTGCACATGGTCACCCACGCCGAGGCCGCGCAGGGCGCGCGGATGCGGCTGGAGCGCAGCCCGCTGGCCGTCCGGCGCCGGGTGTACGGCTGGGTGCTGGCCCTGCTGCTGCCCGGCGTCGTCACCGGCGGCGGTCTCCTGCTGGACACCACATTCGACGTCGCCACCAACGCGGCCGGATTCGTGCTGGCGTCCGTCGCGGTGGCGCTCGTCGGCGGCCTTGGCCCTGCGGTGTTCTCCGCGCTGCTGGGCGGCCTGCTGCTGAACTACTTCTTCGTGCCGCCGCTACACACGCTGGCCATTACCGCCCCACAGAATCTGGTGACGTTAGTCACCATGATGGTGGTCGCGGTACTCGTCGCGCTCGTCGTGGACCGCGCCGCGCGCCGCGCGACCCAGGCCGCGCAGGCCAGAACCGAGGCCGCGCTGTTGGCGTCCTACGCCAGAACCGTGCTGATCCATCCTCGACCCCTGGAGCGTTTGCTGACCCAGGTCCAGGAGAACTTCGGCCTGTCATCGGTCTCGCTGCTGGAACGGGACGACAACGGCTGGCAGCGCGTCGCCTGTGTCGGCCCGAAACCGTGCGCCGAACCGGACGATGCCGACATCGACGTCTCGGTCACGCCGGACGTGCACCTGGCGATCCGGGGCCGCGCGCTCCCGGCCACCGACCGAAGGGCCCTGGAAGCCGCCGCCGGCCAGGCACTGCTGGCCCTGCGCCAGCAGCGGATGACCGCGCAGACCGCGGCCGCCCGGCGCCATGCCGAGACCACGGAACTGCGCACCGCGCTGCTGTCCGCCGTCGGCCACGACCTGCGCACCCCGCTCACGTCGATCAAGGCCGCCATCGGCAGCCTGCGCGATCCGGAGCTGCGCCTGTCCGAACAGGACACCGGCGAACTGTTGGCCACGGTCGAGGAATCCGCCGACCGGCTGGCCGGCCTGGTGGACAACCTGCTCGACTCGTCCCGCCTGGCCACCGGCGCCGTGGAGCCGAAGATGCGGCCGGTCGGCTACGACGAGGTGGTGGCCCTGGCCCTGTCCGGCATCGACGACCGGCGGTCGGTCCGGATCGAGGTGGACGAGCGACTGCCGGCCGTGCTGGCAGACGTCGGCCTGCTGGAGCGCGTGGTGGCCAACGTGGTCGACAACGCCCTGCGGCACGGCCGGGCGTCGACCAACGGTGAGATTCCCGTTGCCGTGCGGGGCAGTGCCTACGGCGGGCAGGTCGAGCTGCGGGTCGTGGACCACGGCCGTGGCCTGCCGAGGAACTCGGCGAGCGCGGTGTTCGCGCCGTTCCAGCGGCTCGGCGACCGGGACGCGACAACCGGCGTCGGCCTTGGCCTTTCGGTCGCGAAGGGCTTCACCGAAGCCATGGGTGGCACCATCCGCGCCGAGGACACTCCCGGCGGCGGGCTGACCGTCGTGATCTCACTTCCGGAGTCCTGAGGAGAACAACATGAGCACCAAGGTGTTGGTGGTCGACGACGAACCGCAGATCCTCAGGGCCCTACGGATCAACCTGTCCGCCCGCGGCTACCACGTCCTCACCGCCCCCGACGGCGCCGCCGCCCTGCGCGCCGCGGTGGACGGCAAGCCGGACGTGGTCGTCCTGGACCTGGGCCTGCCGGATCTGGACGGCACGGAGGTGATCGCCGGCCTGCGCGGCTGGTCCACCGTGCCGATCATCGTGCTGTCCGCCAGAACCGACTCCGGCGACAAGGTCCAGGCGCTGGACGCGGGCGCCGACGACTACGTCACCAAGCCGTTCGGCATGGACGAACTGCTGGCCCGCCTGCGAGCCGCCGTCCGCCGCTCGACCACGACCGGCGGCGACGACGAGGAGGCGATCGTGGAGACGTCGTCGTTCACCGTCGACCTGGTCGCCAAGAAGGTCCGCAAGGACGGCGTCGAGGTCCACCTGACCCCGACCGAGTGGGGCGTGCTGGAGGTCCTGGTCCGCAACCGGGGCCGGCTGGTCGCGCAGAAACAGCTGCTCCAGGACGTCTGGGGTCCCGCGTACGCGACGGAGTCCCACTACCTGCGTGTCTACCTGGCCCAACTACGCCGCAAACTGGAACGCGAACCGGCCCAACCCAAACACCTGCTCACCGAACCAGGCATGGGCTACCGCTTCGAAGTCTGACC
>DASXXM010000300.1:0-18583 GCA_036503065.1 Pseudonocardiaceae bacterium
TCCAATCTGTAGCGGGGACAGGATTCGAACCTGCGACCTCTGGGTTATGAGCCCAGCGAGCTACCGAGCTGCTCCACCCCGCGTCGATGAACAGAACTCTACAGACTGGTGGCGGCCCAATGCAAATCGGGCCGCCACCAGCGGTTTAAGCGTCCTGGTGTTGGCGATGGCGGGGGCACGGACGGGCTCGGTGTGGAGTTCGCCTTCGCCTGGTTGAACTCGCTGATGGCCTTGCCCAGTTCCGTGTACGCGACACCGATCCGCGTGTAGTCACCGGACTGCTGGGCTGCCTGGAGGTCCGCCAGTGCCGTCGAGATGTCGCTGACGGCCTTCGTCACGCCAACGGCCGCCGGCGTGTTCGGCGTCGTGGTCGTTGTCGGCGGTGGCGTCGTGGTGGACGTCGACCCGCCGTTCGGTGATGGCGTCGTCGTTGTGCCGGTCGCATTGGCGAACAGGTCGCCCAGCGACAGTTGGAGGCTGGTGCCGAAGCCGACCTTGCCGTTGAACCCGGTCAGCACGCTGGCCAGCTGCGGATAGCCGTTGCTGCCGGTCGGCTCGATGTAGACCGGCTCGACGTACAGCAGGCCGCCCAACAGCGGCAGGTTGAGCAGATTGCCGTACAGCAGGCTGACGGCCTGGTTGTTGTACAGCGTTCTGATGTTGGTGAACTTCTGGGTCGACTCGAACTGGCCCTGCATCTGCACGGGGCCTTGTGTTTGCGTGTCGATGGGTAGGTTCAACACCGTGAACTGTCCGTAGGTCGCCGGATCGCACGACACCGAGACCCACGCCGCCATGTTCGGTCGCCCGAACGAGGTCAGCGGACTGGAGAGCTGGAACGTCGGCGTGGTCTGGTCGGGCGCCTGCGTGATCACGTAGTACGGCGGCTGGTTCAGCGTGGTGTCCGGCACGGTCGTTCCGCTGGACGCGGCGCTCGTGCCGTCCTGGTTCTTCGTCGGGTCGGTCGGCACGCTCCAGAAACCCTTGCTGGAGTAGAAGTCCTGCGGGCTGGTCACGTGGTAGTTGGCCAGCAGCTGGCGCTGTACCTTGAACAGGTCCTCCGGGTACCGGAAGTGGTCCTTCAACTGCTGCGGGATCGCACTGGACGGCTGGACAACCCCGGGAAACACGTTCTCCCACGCCTTCAGCACCGGGTCGGTGTCGTCCACCGAGTACAGCGTCACCTTGCCGGAGTACGCGTCCA
The DNA here is from genome assembly GCA_036503065.1 of Pseudonocardiaceae bacterium. Classification (GTDB taxonomy): domain Bacteria; phylum Actinomycetota; class Actinomycetes; order Mycobacteriales; family Pseudonocardiaceae; genus DATEPR01. Next base: position 1,205 of record DASXXM010000300.1, read on the forward strand.
CAACGGCCTTGACGGAGTTCCGGATGTAGCTGATCTGGGTCTCCGGCTGCCGCGCGACGCCGTTGAGCGAGTCGCTCGTCACATCACCCAACTGCATCTGCTGGGCGTACGGGTAGTTCTGCAGTGTGGTGTAGGCGTCCACGATCCAGGCGATCCGGTTGGTGCCGTCGCTGTCGGTCACGACAGCCGGGTACGGGTCGCCGTCGGCGGTCAGCCACGGCGCCACCTGGGTCACCCGATCGCGTGGATTCCGGTTGAAGATGACCTTCGAGTTGGCGCCGACGGAGTCACTGAACAGGAAGTTCCGCTCGCCATAATGCAGGGCGAACGCCAGCCGGTTGAACCAGCTCGACAGCGACACACCGCCCGAACCCTGGTAGGTGTAGCGGCTGGTGTCGGTGTCGTACTCCCGGGCCGCCCCCGCGCCGCCGACGATCGCGTAGTCGCTGTCCAACATGCCGTAGTAGATCCGCGGCTCGCTGACCGGGATCGGTTCGTTGGTGGCACTCAGGTCGCTCACGCCGAACTGCGGATACCCGCCGCTGCCGGCCGAGCCCTGCGCGCCGCCCGCCACCTGATTGGCCGGCGCGTACACGAAGCCGTCACCGTGTGTGTACACCAGGTGCTCGCTGGTCCAGTCCTGCTGGCTGGGCTGGAGGTTGGCCGGATTGATCTCGCGGGCCGCCACCACGTAGTCCTGGGTGGTCTTGTTGACGGTGTACCGGTCGATGTTCAGCTTCTGGGGGAAGCCGAAGATGTTGCGGCCCTGTTGGAGCTGCGTGAATGTGGGCGAGAGCACATTCGGGTCGAGCACCCGGATGTTGGGCACCGTGGTGGTGTCGGACATCACCTGGTTCGAGGTCGGGCTTGCCTTGGCCGGGTCGTAGGTGACGTTGTCGATCTTGTTCGCGGTCAGCCCGTACGCCTGCCGGGTGGCGTCGAGGTTGCGCTGGATCGGCACCTGCTCCTTCTGCAGCGCGTTCGCGTTGACCGAGAACTGCTGCATGATCGCCGGCCACGCCGCGCCGATCAGCACGCTGGACAGCACCAGCAGCGCGAGCGCGATCGCCGGCAGCTGCAGATTGCGCAGGAACGCGCCTGCGAAGAAGGCCAACGCGCAGAACACCGCGATGCACAGCAGGATGAGCTTGGCCGGCAGCAGCGCGTTCAGGTCGGTGTAGGTCGCGCCGTTGAACTTGCTGTTGCGGGTCGAGTACAGCAGCTCGTACCGGTCGGTGAAGTAGGCGAACGCCTTGAGCAGCACGAACAGGCCGATCAGGAACGCGAGCTGCACCCTGGCCGGTGCCGACAGCTGACCGCCCCGACCGGCCAGCCGGATGCCACCGAACAGGTACTGCGCGATCAGCGCGCCGAAGAACGCGATGGTGACCGCGATGAACAGCCAGTTCTTCAGCCACAGGATGAACGGCAGCGTGAAGGCGTAGAACCCGATGTCGTTGCCGAACTGCGGATCCGTGATGCCGAACTTGGTGCCGTGCAGGAACAACTGCACCAGCTGCCAGTCGCCCTGACCGGCCATCCCGGCGATCACGCCGACCACGACGGGGACGCCGATGCCGATCAGCCGCAGCCTGCGCACCACGGCGGTGCGGTAGCGCGACAGCGGATCGTCGACTCCGGTGACCGGGACGAACACCGGCCGACTGCGGTAGGCGATCAGCAGGCTGATCGCGAGCCCGCCGCCGACCACGAGGCCGACCAGGAAGAACAGCACGATCCGGGTCACGAAGATGGTGGTGAACACCGACCGGAAGCCGACCTCGCCGAACCACAGCCAGCTCACATAGGTGTCGACGAGACGTCCGGCGGTGATCAGCAAGATCAACACCAGCAGGCCGATGATCAGCAGAATTCGGCTGCGTCGTGACAGCCTCGGCAGTCCGGCCGCCGGCCTTGTGGCCACTGGAACACGCTCCTGGTTCGGGGACGTCGAACAGGCACTACGCGGGCGCCGCGACCGGTCGGCGCGCACCAGGGCAGTACCCTGGCGCGCTGGACCGGAGCCGGACATCCGCTGCCATGTCAACTCTACGGAGGACCTGTTGGGTTCCCGTTTCGGTCCACCGGCCCGTTCGCCTCCGATGGCGTCGATGAGACGATGGAGCAATGTCAGACCCCGGCATCCCGGCCCGGCCGACCCCGTCCGCCATGTCACTCCCCCAAGTCGTCCGTGAGGTCGAGGACTTCGCCGCGGCCGCGGGCTGGGACCAGCCGCCGCAGCTGTTCGCGTTGGTGTCCACGGCGGAACTGCTGGCCAAGCAGCCTGAGCTGGGCGATCAGGTCGACGTGGACAGCGCGCTGACCCCGGTCGCGCAGGAGCCGCTGCCCGAGGAGGACCTCGCCGACGCGCTGGCCGGCATCGTGTGGCCGGAGACGGTCAGCGGCTGCGCACTGGTGCAGGAGATCGTGGTCCTGCCGCAGGATGCGGAGGCCGAGTTGGACGCGGCCGTCACCGGTCAGGACGCGGATGCCGCGCGGATGCGGCGGATCGCGATGGAGCATCCGCAGCGCAGGGACGCGCGGCTGGTGGCCGGTGTGCTGCGGGACGGGTCGGCGGCCTGCGTGCTGCGGGTGCGCGGCGACGAGGACGCGCCGGACGAGATCGTCGAGCACCCGGAGCTCGCGCCCAACCTGGTCGACGCGTTGCGCGAGACCCTGCGGGAGTAGCAGCGCTCAGCAGCCGGGCACCGGTCGTCCGGCGGTCAGGTCGGTCAGCTCCTTGACCGCGGAGCCCAGGCTCGTCACCTTGACCAGCCGCAGGCCGGCCGGCACGTTCGTCTTCGCCTCGGAGCAGTTGTCCGCCGGGGTCAGGAACACGGTGGCGCCCGCGGCGCGGGCCGCCATGAGCTTGAACGGGATGCCGCCGATCGGGCCGACGTTGCCCAGATCGTCGATCTCCCCGGTACCCGCCACCACCATGCCACCGTTGACACCGCCGGGTGTCAGCTTGTCCACCACGGCCAGCGCGAACATCAGGCCGGCCGACGGACCGCCGATGTTGCTCAGGCTGATGGTGATCTTGAACGGGATGTCGCCGTGAGATGCCGGCGTGATGCCGAGGAAGCCCTGTTTGCGGTCCGGGTTGCTGCCCAGTTTGATCTTCAGGTCGCGTGGCGCCTGGCCGCCGGTCTGCACCACGATGTCGACCGTCTGTCCCGGCGTGGTGTTCACCAGGGCGTTCTGCACGGCCTCCGCGCTGGCCACCTGCTTGCCGTTGACCGTGATCAGCCGGTCGCCCGCCTGGATCCGCTTGTCCGCGGGGCTCCCGGTGACGACCTGCTGTGCGACCACACTGATCGGGTAGTGCAGGTAGCGCAGCGCGGACACCTCCGCGTCGCTCTGCGAGTCCTTGAACTGCTGCACGTTCTGCTGTTGGACCTGCTGTTCGGTCTCGCCGGGGGAGAAGTAGTCCTCGCGCGGCGCCAGCGCGTAGCCGCCGGTGATCCACAGGCCGAGCGCACCGAAAAGAGTGATCTTGTCGGTCAGCGAGACGGTGACCATGCGCAACTGCCCGCTGGTCTGGTAGGTCCGCGTGCCGTTGACCGCGACCACCTGGGTGCCGTCGACCGAACTGAGCGTGTCGTACGTCGGGCCGGGGCCCAGCGCCACGTACGGGATCTGGACGAAACCGCCGATCGCCCCCAGCACGGCCACCACCAGCAGGCTCCAGACCAGGGTCCAGGTACGCCTGCTCCAGCCGCGACCGGGTCCGACGACCGGTGGTTCGGTGCCCGATGTGGCGGCTTCTGTCTCGGTCGCCGTGTTCGAATCACGTTCGCTCACGGATACACCATCCTCACGGACGGATAGCGTACGGGTAAGGCGTCATCACGCCCGTAGCGGACGCCGCGACGGTTGGCAAACCACGACAGTCCATGCCGCGTACCGTGGACACATGACCAATTTGCCGTTCGGGTTCGGCCCGTCCGACCCCGACGAACACGGCGAGAACACGCCGTTCGGCCAAGGTGGCGAGAATCCCTTCGGCGGCCCTGGCGGTGCGTTCGACTTCGGCCAGCTCGGGCAGATGCTCAGCCAGCTCGGCCAGATGCTGAGCCAGGCGGGCAGTGCCAGCGGGCCGGTCAACTACGACCTGGCCAAGCAGATCGCGGTGCAGCGGCTCACCCCGTCCGGGCTCGGTGGCTCGGACGCCAGTGACACCGCCAAGGTCGCCGAGGCCATGCACCTGGCGGAACAGTGGCTCGACCCGGCGACCGCACTGCCGGCCGGCGCCACGAAGTCGGAGGCGTGGTCGGCCCGTGACTGGGTGGAGCGGACGCTGCAGACCTGGCAGCGGCTGTGCGACCCGGTGGCCAGGCAGGTCTCGGGCGCGTGGGTGGAGGCCCTGCCGGCGGAGGCCAAGGAGGCAGCCGGGCCGTTGCTGTCCATCGTCAGCCAGATGGGTGGCATGGCCTTCGGCTCGCAGCTCGGCGGCGCGCTGGCGCAGCTCGGCTCGGAGGTGCTGACCTCCACCGAGGTCGGGTTGCCGCTGGGGCCGGAGGGCACTGCCGCGCTGCTGCCGGCGAACATCGAGAAGTTCACCGCGGGCCTGGAGCGGCCCGCGGAAGAGGTGATGCTGTTCCTGGCCGCGCGGGAGGCCGCGCACCAGCGCCTGTTCACGCAGGTGCCGTGGCTGCGCCAGCGGCTGCTGGCCACGGTCGAGGAGTTCGCGCACGGCATCAAGGTGGACACGTCGGCCCTGGAACAGCTCGCAACGCAGGTCGACCCGGCCAACCCGGAATCCATCGAACAGGCGATGTCGTCGGGTCTGCTGGAGCCACAGACCACCGAGGCGCAGAAGGTCGCGCTCAACCGGCTGGAGACACTGCTCGCGCTGGTCGAGGGCTGGGTCGACGTGGTCGTCGCGGACGCCGTCGGCGACCGGCTGCCGGGCGCGGGCGCGCTGCGCGAGACCCTCCGTCGGCGCAGGGCCAGCGGCGGACCGGCCGAGCAGACGTTCGCCACCCTCGTCGGCCTCGAGCTGCGGCCGCGCCGGCTGCGGGCCGCGTCGGCACTGTGGCGGCTGGTCGGCGACCGGCACGGGATCAAGGCGCGGGACGGCGTCTGGGCGTCGCCCGACCTGGTGCCCACAGCGGCCGACCTGGACGAACCGCTCGACTTCGCCGAACACCTCGGTGTCTCGCCGGAGCTCCTTGCGGACCCGATGGCGGAGTTGGAGCGCACCGAACGCGCTGAGCAGGCCGAACGCGACAAGCAGTCGACCCAGGAGAAGCCGGCAGACGCGCCGACCGACGACAAGCCGGAGGACTGACCGCCGGCGCGGGTGTCCGCGCCGGCCATCCGGTCAGTCGTCCTCGGTGATGCCCCAGCCGGCCGCCGCGGAGAGGCCCTCCAGATAGCCGATCGCGCGCTCGGCGCGCGGGTAGCCGCGCACGATCGCCCAGAAGTCGGCGCCGTGGCCGGGCACCAGCAGGTGCGCCAACTCGTGCACGAGCACGTAGTCGAGCACCCAGGACGGCACGTCCCGCAACCGGTCGCTGACCCGGATCGTCCCGTCCGCCGGGGTGCACGACGCCCAACGGGTGCGCATCGGCGGCACCCAGCGGACGCTGGTCGGTTCGGCCTTGCCCCGCAGGTGCCGTGCCGCGAGCTGGTGACATCTGGCGAGCAGTGCGGCGTCGGAGACGCGGGCAGGCGATCGGCGCCTGGTCTCGCTGCGCTGGAGCCTGGCGAGCATCTCCGCGACCCAGTGCCGTTCCTCGGCACGGGTCATCCGATCAGGTAGGAGGACGACAACGGTGTCCCCCTCCCGGTACGCGCTGACCGTGCGGCTCCGGCGCCGGCTGCGGCGTACCTCGACAAGTGGTTCGGCCACTGCCTTACGGTACGGCCAACGCCCGACCAAATGGTCCGCCAGTTGGATGTGACCAACACCGCAGACGGGTGATCGGACTTCTGCTTGCCCAGACAGGCGTTATCAAGTAGCCGATCGTGGCTTGTGGACAGATGCGATCGCCTGTGGACAGCCGTTCGAGAACTCTCACACTCCTTGGCAAGCTGGTCCCATGTCCACAACAACCGCCGCACTCATCCCAGTCACCACTCCTGTCACCGAGTCGATCTCCACGGCCGTGGCCGTGCCGCTCCCCCGACGACCGAGACTGCTGTCCGGCCTGCCGGTGCTGCGGCGGCTGGCCGGCGAGACCCAGATCGGCACCCGGCCATGCCACGCCTTCGTGGTCAGCGGGGTACCAGAAGCCCTGGCCACGCTCCTGCACCGGCTCAACGGCCGACATACCACCGACGAGTTGATGGCACGGGCGGGGCCGGCCCACCGGCCTGCCCTGCGCGAGATCCTGAGCCACCTGTCCGGTCTCGGCCTGCTCGACGACGAAGCAGACCTGGTCACGCTGTGCAGCCCGGCCCGGCTCGCCGCCGACCGGACCGCGTGGGTACTGCGGTCCGGTCACCGGAACGCGTCGCTGCACCAGCACCGGGCACCCGCCGTGGTGGTCGTGTACGGCAGCGGTCGGATCGCGGTCGCGCTGGCCACCCTGCTGGCCGCGGCGGGTGTCGGTTGGGTGCACACCGTGGCCGAGGGCGTCGTACAGCCCGCGGACACCGGCACCGGCTACCTGGACGAGGACATCGGTCACGCCCGTACCGACGCGGCCGAACGGGCGGTGCGCCGGATCGCCCCGGAGACCGCGACGGGCCGGCCCGACCCGCGCCGAGAACCCGACCTGGTCGTGCTCACCGATGCCCCGGTCCCCGATCCCCGGCTGTCGACCCGCCTCGCCGCGGCGGGCATGCCGCACCTCGTCGTCCATGCGGCCGAGGGCACCGGCGTGGTCGGCCCACTCGTCATGCCGGGGCGCACAACCTGCCTACACTGCGTTGATCTGCACAATACGGACGTCGACGCGTGTTGGCCCGCTCTCGCCGCGCAGCTGGCCGCCCACCCGCAGCCGGCGGACCTGGCCACCACGCAGGCCACCGCGGCGTTCGGGAGCGCCCAGGCGCTGCGCTTCCTGCACGGCTGTCGCGGCCCCACAACCGGTGACACCGGGTTACCGGTATGGGGCGCGGCCGTGGAGATCGACGTGTTCACCGGTCGGTCGACCCGGGTCGAATGGCGGCCGCACCCGCGCTGTCCGTGCGGAGTCGCCAGGCGCACAGGCCAAACCCCGACCGTCGCGACTGCCGGCCCGATACCGTCGACACAGAGGAGATTCGACAGCTGACGTACGCCAGGACCAGACCGGGGGACGATCCGGTCGCCGGCGGGTTCGGCCAAGATTGATCGCGAACCCGGCCGGACCGTAACGAGCACCGGGCCGCACACGAAACCGGACCATGGCAACCACCGAGCCGGCCGGAACCGGGCACGACAGCCGGAACGGCGAGAACAGGGCATAACGGCGTGACTGACATCCCGCGCAAGGCCGTCACCCGCACGGCCAAGCTGGCCAGCCTCCCGATCGGGGTGGCGGGCCGAGTGGTCGGCGGCTGGGGACGGCGGCTGGCCGGGCACGACCCGGACGACGTCAACGCCGAGATCTCCGCGAAAACGGCCGAACAGGTCTTCGCGGTGCTCGGGCAGCTCAAGGGCGGGGCGATGAAGTTCGGCCAGGCATTGAGCGTGTTCGAGGCGGCCGTGCCCGACGAGCTCGCCGAGCCCTACCGGGAGGCGCTGACGAAGCTGCAGACGGCGGCGCCGCCCATGCCGGTTCGGTCGGTCCACCGGGTGCTCGCCGAGCAGTTGGGCGCGAGCTGGGCCAAACGGTTCGCCGAGTTCGACGACGAACCGGCCGCATCGGCCAGCATCGGGCAGGTGCACCGGGCCCGGTGGCACGACGGCCGGGACGTCGCGGTGAAGGTCCAGTACCCGGGAGCCGACGAGGCACTGCTGTCCGACCTGCGGCAGTTGCAACGGTTCAGCCGCCTGTTCCAGGCAATGGTGCCCGGACAGGAGGTGAAACCGCTGCTCGCCGAGCTGCGGGACCGGATGGCGGAGGAACTCGACTACCGGGTCGAGGCCGACAACCAGCGCACGATCGCGTCGACGTTCGACGGGGACGAGTCGGTGCTGGTGCCGAAGGTGGTGGCCAGCGCGCCGAAGGTGATCGTCAGCGAGTGGGTCACCGGCACGCCACTGGCCGCCGTCATCCGCGACGGCACCACGGCCGATCGCGACCACGCCGGGCACCGGCTGGCCGAGTTCCACTTCTCGGCGCCGGCACGATCGGGCCGGCTGCACGCCGACCCGCACCCCGGCAACTTCCTGCTGCTACCCGACGGCCGGCTCGGCGTCCTGGACTTCGGCGCGTGCGCCCGGCTGCCCGGCGGCATACCGCGGCCGCTGGGCGTGATGACCCGCCTCGCCCTGGATGGCCGATCCAGTGAACTGCTCGACCTGCTCCGCAACGAACACTTCATCCGCCCCGGCACCACCCTGGAGGCCAGCGACGTACTCCGCTACCTGTCCCCGTTCACCGACCCGCTGCGCTCGGAACGGTTCCACTTCACCCGCCGGTGGCTGCAGAAGCAGGCCGGCCGGGTCGGCGACACACGCGGCCAGGACTTCCGCACCGGCCGCTCGCTGAACCTGCCACCGCAGTTCCTGCTGATCCACCGGGTCACCGCGGGCGCGACCGGCATCCTGTGCCAACTCGACGCCCACGTGGCCCTCCGAGCCATCGTCGAACGCTGGCAACCCGGCTTCATCGACGCCTGACAGCTCGCCGTGGCTCCGCCACAACGCGTCGGCGAACGCCGGGACTACCAGTACTCGTGGGGAAGTTTGGCCTCGATGTCCCTCGTGTGCGCGCGGGCGCAGGTCGGGCAGAGCCACCGCACCACGCCGCGGTCGCGCTCTGATGCCCAAGCCAGCGCGTCCGCCGTCAACAGTCGCCGGTCACGCTGCCGGCCGCAGCGCAGGCACGTCACGGCTATCTCGTCAACCACGCGCCGACGCTACGCCATCCAGTCGACGACCTGCGAAGCGCCCGGCCGATGATGATCATCGCCAGCCCAGGTACACGGTGTTCGCGGTCAGCATGAACACGTCGTCCCGCCGAGCGACGTAGGCCGGGTCGGTGGGGTCGAGCAGCCGCCGCAACGCGGCCATGTCGGCCGCCTCCAGCAGGTCGGCGGCGGCCCGCGTCATCCAGGCCAGCCAGCTCACCACCGCACCGCGGCCGGCGTCCGACAGCGGCGCCGGCACGTCGACGAGGTAGCTGAAGGCGGTCACGCCGCTCAGCCCGGCCGCACCGAGCGCCTGATTCCAGCCGATCGGCATCCGCACCGACCCCGGCATCCCGGTCCGCATGTGGTGGAACCAGGTGCCGTGGGCGGCGATCAGCCGATCCTGCAACCCGGGCTCCCCCACGCCGACATCCCAAGGCAGGCAACGCATGGACAGTCCACCCTCGGCCAACGCCAGGCAGCCACCGGGCACCAACCGCCCTGCCAGCGTCGCGATCGCGGCACGCTGGTCAGGCAGATGGTGAGTCACGTTGGATGCCCACACGAGATCAGCATCGGGCAGCCGCCCGAACTGATCCGGATCAGCGATGTCGGCCAGCCTGGTCGACACCCGTACCGCGCCACCGACGCCGGCCGCGCCCGCGACGACCTCCTCAGCGGCGGCCAGCAACTCGGGCACCATGTCGACAAGCACCAATGTGCCCCCGGAAGGCAGGTCAGGCCGGCGGGCCGGCCGTCTTCCGGTCGGTGCGCCGCCGGCGACGGTGGCAGGTGCCGCAGTGGCGGCTGCGAATGGGTCGGCGTCCAGGTCCAGGTGGGCGTTCGGGGTGTCGGTTCGGGTGTTGGCCGCGGTCTCGAGGGTGCCGGTGGTGGGGCCTGCGGCGCGCGCGGCCCGGCCGGCCAGCGCGGCCGCGAGTGCGGCACTCATGCCACCGGCACCGCAGCCGACGTCCATCACGGTCGGTCGCGGTGCCGGTAGCGCTTCGATCAGGCGGTCGGCGACGGCCCGCAACACGGGCGCGTTCGACGCGTCGGCCTGCCGAAGGTCGGCAAGCCGCGCCACCCAGTCGATTCCGTCGTGAGTGTGTGCGGGCATGTCGGCACGCTATCCGCGTGCCGACAGCCGCTCAACCCGTGGTGAATGTTGACCCGTGTGGGTCTGGTGGATCACAGTGCGCGATTCGCCTCCGCAGCGCGTCGTCCGGCCCAACCGGCCAGTCGACTCCATCGCCGCGCGGAGGTGAGCCGACGCGCCAGTCGCCACTCGGCGGCGGAGCGTTGGCTCTCCTGCATTCGAGCTCTGGCGAGATCTTCATGCATCAACAACATGACGGCCCCATTCGGGTAGTAGTCCTCGGTCATCGGGTGCTGCTGTGTGGTGTTCATGCCGCTGTCTCCTGGGCTGCCTTGTCGGTCCGGGCGCTCGGCACGGGCTCGTGCCTGCGATCGTCCTTCCTCGGCCGCCCTCTCGGCCTCTTCCGCGGGATCACGAGACCCCGCTCGAAGATCTCGCCACCCCAGACGCCCCACGGCTCGTGCCGAGCGAGCGCACCTGCCAGGCACTGCGCACGGACCGGGCAGTCGGCGCACAGCGCCTTGGCCCGCTCCAGGTCGGCCGGCGATTCGGCGAACCACAGGTCCGGGTCGTTGACCTGGCAGGCCAGGTCGGGCCCGGTCAGCGGAGTAGCGTCCAACAGCTCAGCTACACCCCCGCCGAGCTCGAGGAATGCCCCTGAAGGCGGGGCCGTTGCGGTGTACATCAGTTCTCCTGTCCCCTCGGTTGTCGACTTCTTCGTGTTGCGCATGTGGCTGGACAAACAAGAAGGCCGCGGATCCCATATCCGGGTCCGCGGCCTTCGAGAGCCTGTGCGCTTGACTGTCGTCAAGTTCGCCTCTGTGCGGACGGCGGTATACCGGTCAGTGCATCGGTCACGACATTCGTCATGACGCGGACGTGCTTGGGCGAGATTTGAGCTGTGGCCTGCTTGGCGCCAAGGACGCACGGTCGGATGGCCGCCTGCCGGCCACCAAGGCTCACCCACATGGTTTCGATCTCGGACAGACGCGTGCCCCCGGGCATGAAGTAGCCTGGGGTCACGATGGCGTTGATAACTGCCACGTTGGCCACCTCCTACCTCTACTTCTGGGGACATGTAGGGCCTGCTGACCCGGTGACAGTAGGTTATGGGGTCCGGGCGGGTGAGGGCAACACTTTTTATCGAATTGACCGAATCAGGTGTCGCCTACTCACCAGTTACGATCGACGCAGGTCAGGTCCGCGCGCCATAGTCCTACGGTCGGTAACCGATCAGGCGCCCTCGGTGTCCCGACTGTGCACCAATGCGAGTACTTCGGACCCGTAGCGGTCGAGTTTGGCCGCGCCGATACCGGAGATCGACACCAGCCCGGCCGGGTCGGCCGGGCGCTGCTCGGCGATCGCGACCAACGTCGCATCCGTGAAGACGACATACGGCGGCACCCTGAGCGTGCGGGCCTGCGCGATCCGCCAGGTCCGCAGTCGGGCGAGCAGTTCCTCGTCGACGTCGGACGGGCAGTCGACGCACCGGCCGAGCTTGACCGGCAGCGTGCCGACCAGTTGCGCGCCGCAGAGCCGGCACCGCGGGGGTGCGCTGTCCCGTCGACCGTCCCTCGACCCGGTGGCCTTGGTCAGCCGGGCGGTCGGGTGGTCGTCCGGAATCAGGCCGTAGAGAAATCGGCTACGCCGCCTGCCCCGGCGGCCGCCGGGCGCGCGGGACATCGCCCACGAGAGCCACAGGTGTTCCTTGGCCCTGGTGACCCCCACGTACAACAGCCGCCGCTCCTCCTCGATCGCTGCCGGGTCGTCGTCGGCGTGCAGGATCGGGAGCGTGCCGTCCACCAGGCCGACCAGGAACACGGCCTGCCACTCCAGGCCCTTGGCCGCGTGCAGCGACGCCAGCGTGACGCCCTCGACGGTCGGCGGATGCTGGGCTTCCGCACGTTGCTCCAGCTCGGCGAGGTAGCGCGGCAGGTCGGCGTCGGCCTCGGCGCCCGCCAGTTCCTCGGCCAGTTCGACCAGCGCCAGCAGGGACTCCCACCGCTGCCGCGCGGCACCACCGGTGGGCGGATCGGCGGACAGGCCGAGCGGCTCGAGCAGCAGGCGCACGATGCCCGGCAGGTCGTCCCCGGGCGGCTGGGAATCGGCGGCCTGGCGTAGCGCGATCATCGCCTGCCGTACCTCCGGCCGGGCGAAGAACCGCTCGCCGCCGCGCACCAGGTACGGCACACCCAGCTCGGCCAGCGCCTGTTCGTACACCTCGGACTGGGCGTTGATCCGGAAGAGCACCGCGACCTCGCTGGCCGACACACCCGCGTCCAGCAGGTCCCTGATCCGCGCGGCCACCGCGGCCGCCTCTGCCGGCTCGTCGTCGAACTCGGCGAACCGGGGTTCCGGACCGGGCGACCGCTGCCCGATCAGGGTCAGTCGGGAGCCGGCCGGCCGGTCGCGCGCCGCGCCGATCACCCGGTTGGCCATCGAGACCACCTGCGGGGTGGACCGGTAGTCACGTTCCAGCCGCACCACCGTGGCGTTCGGGAACCGACGGGTGAACTCCAGCAACGGCCGGGGTGACGCACCGGCGAAGGAGTAGATGGTCTGGTTGGCATCGCCGACCACGGTCAGGTCGTCCCGGGTGCCCAGCCAGGCGTCGAGCACCCGCTGCTGCAACGGGGTCACATCCTGGTACTCGTCCACCACGAAGCAGCGATAACGGTCGCGGAACTCCTCGGCCACCTGGGCGTGCTCGTCGAGCGCGGCGGCCGTGTGGAGGAGGAGGTCGTCGAAGTCGAGCACCCTGGCGTCGTTCTTGGCCTGCTCGTAGCCCCGGTAGACGGCCGCGACCTGCTCAGCGGGCACCGGCGTGTCGCGCTGAGTCTTGGCGACGACCGCCGGGTAGTCGTCCGGCGTCACCAGGCAGGCCTTGGCCCATTCGATCTCGCCTGCCAGGTCGCGCAGCATCTCGGCCTCGGTGGCCAGCCCGACCTTGTGCGCGGCCTGGCCGACCAACCGCAGCTTGTGGTCGATCAGCTGCCACGGCTGGTCGCCGACCACGATCGGCCAGAAGTACCGCAGCTGCCGAAGCGCGGCGGCATGGAACGTGCGTGCCTGAATGCCATGCACGCCAAGGGCGCGCAACCGGGTTCGCAACTCACCGGCCGCCCGCGCGGTGAAGGTGACCGCGAGCACCTGCCCCGGCGCGACCTGCCCGACATGCACCAGTTGCGCGATCCGACGGGTAATGGCCCTGGTCTTGCCGGTCCCGGCACCGGCGAGTACACACACCGGCCCTCGGGGCGCGAGCACGACAGTCCGCTGCTCGGGATCCAGCTCGTCCAGCGTCCGCGCCCCGTCCATGGCGGGCATCCTGACAGAACAAGCCCACGCAGGTGCGGCAGACCTGCCGGTCTGTGGGCAACTTCCGAGTTGTCCACAACTTCCCGACGACCCCCCCATCTGGGTCTTGACAACGGTAAGTTTGAAAAGGGCCGTAGCCCCCGGTGAGGGCGGGGGTGTGTCCTGCGGCGGCGTTTTTGGCTGCGGGCGGCGTTTTGGCTGGTGGGCGGTAGTTTTTGGCCGGGGGCCCTGGGTTCTCGCCGGCTGGGGTTGGCTTGTGGTCGGTGGGGTCGAAGGTTGGCGGGACGGCCCGTTACGCGCTGTCGGGTGGGCTGGCTGGCCACCGTATCCTTGTGGGCATGGCAGGTAAGCAGGACAAGACGGCGGCCAAGGAGGCGGCGGTCACGCGGCGCGCGGAGCGCAAGGCCAAGCGTGGCCAGATCTTCGAGGCGTTCAAGATGCAGCGCCGCGAGGACAAGGCGCTGCTGCCCATCATGATCGGGGTGTTCCTGGCGCCGATCGTGGTCGCGTTCGCGGTCGGGCTGTTCTTGCACCTGCAATGGGCTCTGCTGCCGCTCGGTGCGATCCTGGGCGTGTTGCTCGCCGTCATCGTGTTCGGGCGGCGGGTGCAGCGCAACGTCTACACCAAGGCCGAGGGGCAGCCTGGTGCGGCCGGGTGGGCGCTGGACAACATGCGTGGGCGCTGGAACCTCACCCAGGCGGTGGCGGGGACCACGCAACTGGACGCCGTGCACCGACTGATCGGCAGGCCGGGGATCGTGCTGGTCGCCGAGGGTGCGCCGCATCGAGTGAAGACGTTGCTCGCCCAGGAGAAGAAGCGGGTTGCCCGCGTCATCGGCGACACACCCATCTACGACGTGATCGTGGGCAACGAGGAGGGCCAGATTCCGCTGCGCCGCCTCCAGCAGCACATCATGAAGCTGCCCCGCAACATCACGCCGGCACAGATCGACACGCTGGAAACCCGCCTGGCGGCGCTGGCCAGCCGGGGTGCAGCACTGCCGAAGGGGCCGCTGCCGCAGGGCGCGAAGGTGCGCAACGTGCAGCGCTCGATCCGCCGCCGATAGTCCGGCTTCAGCGGGCCGTCAGGACGATCGTGCCGGTCGCCCTGTCGTGCAGGCCGCGGTGGTCGGCGTCCCAGATCACCGCCGGCACGATCAGGGCCACCAATACGGCACGGGCCGCCGCGCGCCACGGCGGGAGTGTCGGCCGGCCGTCCACCCTGCCCAGCCGTAGCCGCAACAGCGCCATGCCGGGCGTCGCGCCGAAGAACGACGTGCCGGCCACCGTGAGCACGAACCAGGTGAGCACGCTCCAGTAGTTGAGCGTCTGCACGGTCTCGGGCCGCGCGAACTGGACATGTACGAACAAAGACGTGACCAGCGCCGCAAGCACGCAGTCCACCAGCAGCGCCGCCAGTCGGCGGCCCATCGAGGCGACCGAGCCCGCGCCGGACTCCGGCAGGTCGTATCGCTGCCCTGGGTAACGAATACTCCTCGGCGGTCCCCCGTCCGGGTCAACCGCACTGACCTGGGGCTTCGCCGCGGCGCTGCCGCCGGCCAGCCAGGCTTCGAAGCGACCTGTCACGCTGTCGAGCGTAGGTCCGGACGCAGAGCCCCAGCCACTCCACCGTCCCGTTAACATCAGCGAAACACCGGGGTGACCACCGGGCAACACCGCACTCCTACCGTCGTCACCCAAACGGCTGGCGCATTCATGCTGGCCACAGCGGTGCGACGATGATGACCGACCTGCCGCGACAACGCGACGCACTGGCACAACATAGATAAGGAGCCAACGACGGTGTTCAACAGTCCCGACGAGGTTCTGGGATTCATCCGCGACGAGGACGTCAAGTTCGTCGACGTCCGGTTCAGTGACCTTCCCGGCATCATGCAGCACTTCACCGTGCCGGCCCAGTCGTGGGACGCGGACGCGATCGAGGGGGGCGTCGCGTTCGACGGCTCCTCGGTCCGTGGCTTCCAGGCCATCCACGAGTCGGACATGCTGCTGCTGCCGGACCTGGCCACCGCGCGCCTGGACAGTTTCCGCGCCGAGAAGACGCTGATCGTCAACCACTTCGTGCACGACCCGCTGACTCGCGAGGCATACAGCCGCGACCCGCGCAACATCGCCCGCAAGGCCGAGCAGTACATCAACGAGTCCGGCATCGCGGACACCGCGTACTTCGGCGCCGAGGCCGAGTTCTACATCTTCGACTCGGTCCGCTTCGACACCACCGAGAACGCCTCGTTCCACGAGATCGACTCGGAGGCGGGCTGGTGGAACACCGGCGCGGACGAGGAGGGCGGCAACAAGGGTTACAAGGTCAAGTACAAGGGCGGCTACTTCCCGGTCTCGCCGACCGACCACTTCGCCGACCTGCGTGACCAGATCACCCTGAACCTGATCAGTGCCGGCTTCACCGTGGAGCGCGCGCACCACGAGGTCGGCACCGCGGGCCAGGCCGAGATCAACTACCGGTTCAACACGCTGCTGCACGCCGCGGACGACCTGCAGCTGTTCAAGTACATCGTGAAGAACACCGCGTGGCAGGCCGGCAAGACGGCCACGTTCATGCCGAAGCCGCTGTTCGGCGACAACGGGTCCGGGATGCACACCCACCAGTCGCTGTGGAAGGACGGCGTGCCGCTGTTCTATGACGAGGCAGGCTACGCGGGCCTGTCCGACACCGCGCGGCACTACATCGGCGGCATCCTGCACCACGCGCCGAGCCTGCTGGCGTTCACCAACCCGACGGTGAACTCCTACCACCGCCTCGTGCCCGGCTTCGAGGCACCGGTCAGCCTGGTCTACTCGCAGCGCAACCGGTCGGCGTGCGTCCGCATCCCCATCACCGGCAACAACCCGAAGGCGAAGCGGCTGGAGTTCCGCTGCCCGGACTCCTCCGGCAACCCGTACCTGGCCTTCGCCGCCATGGTGATGGCCGGGATCGACGGCATCCGGAACAAGATCGAGCCGCCGACGCCGGTCGACAAGGACCTTTACGAGCTGCCGCCCGAGGAGGCCAAGGAGGTCGCGCAGGTGCCGTCGTCGCTGCCCGCCGTGCTGGACCGGCTGGAGAGCGACCACGAGTTCCTGCTGGAAGGCGGCGTCTTCACGTCGGACGTGATCGACACGTGGATCACGCTCAAGCGCGACAACGAGATCGACCCGCTGCGGCTGCGCCCACACCCGTACGAGTTCGCGCTGTACTACGACGTGTGATCCCGAGAGTCGCTTCAGTGGCCTGACCAGCGGAAACGATTGTTGAGCCGCTTTCCGGGCCGCCTACAGGCCGTCTTAGCGCGGAAGATGGGCCGCCAGCCGAGTGCTGGCGGCCCATCTTGCTCTGCACCGAGATCGCCGGAGGTGGGCAAGCGCCTGTTCGACGACGGCCTGCCGGCGTCGACGTGGCGGCTCATCCACCAGGAGACCGGCGGAGCTGGGTGAGATCGCCATGATCTACGACCGCGCGGTTGGATGGCTTGTCGACAACTCACTGGTCGACGACAAAACAGGCGAGCGTTTCGTCAGCGACAACCAAGATCCTGAGCTTCCCTGAGTAGGCGCTCCTTCCGTCCGCCGTTGACGATCGTGGCCCGTCAGCGCCGCTGACAGGTCACGACGCTTTCAGGGATCAGCCCGGGTACACGTCCGGGAAGCCGAACATCGCGACCAGCGTGGGATCGTGGCAGGCGACCACGCGGGAGACGCCGCTCGCAGTAGGGGCCAGCACCACGACACCGGTCGCGCGGAGCGCGCCGTCCGTGTTTCGGTATATGACGGCCGCGGATTGGCCGTTGGCGGTGGTCGCGATCATCCGCCAGTCGCCGGGCGTGCCCAGCACGTATGCGTCCAGCACGTGGATGCATATCGCACGGCCGGCATGCCAGTCGCGGAATGGGGTGGCCTCCAGGGTGGCGTCTGTGCGCAGCACCTGTTCCAGCAGGGTCGCGTCGGAGCGGTTGAACGCCGCGATGTAGCCGTCCAGCAGCGCGCGTGCCCGTTGGTCT
>DASXXM010000301.1:0-2982 GCA_036503065.1 Pseudonocardiaceae bacterium
GATCTCGACAACGACCTCGATGACGTCGACGACTTGGTGCCGCTCGGTGAGCTGCCCCCCGTCGACCCGCCGCCGGACACCCTGCTCGACGACCCGGCCGAACGCCTCGGCAAGCCGATGCCGACCGACCGGCTGCGCGGCTGGCTGGTCACGCTCACGGTCACGCTGATCGGCGCCGTGGTCCGCTTCCAGAACCTGGGCTTCCCGACCGACAACGGCACACCGGTCTTCGACGAGAAGCACTACGTGCCGCAGGCGTGGCAGATGCTGCGCAACGGCGGCTTCGAGGACAACCCCGGCTACGAACTGACCGTGCATCCGCCGCTGGGCAAGTACCTGATCGCGATCGGCGAATGGCTGTTCGGCTACAACGGCGTCGGCTGGCGCTTCGCGTCCGCCGCCGCCGGCACGATCATGATCCTGCTGATCATCCGGATCGCGCGGCGGATGACCCGCTCGACGCTGCTCGGCGCGGTCGCCGGCATCCTGCTGATCTGCGACGGCGTGAGCCACCTGCAGGCCAGGATGGGCATGCTGGACATCTTCACGGCGCTGTTCGTGCTGGCCGCGTTCGCATGCCTGCTGTGCGACCGGGACCTGGTGCGCAACCGGCTCGCCACGGCCGTCCGGGAGGAATTCGCCACCGAATCGCAGTTCGGGCCACGGCTCGGGTTCCGCTGGTGGCGGCTTGCCGGCGGGATCTGTCTCGGGCTGGACTGCGTGGTCAAGTGGGACGGCCTGTTCTGGATGGCGGCGTACCTCGTGCTCACCCTGCTGTGGGACGGGGCCGCCCGCCGGGCCGCGGGCGTGGCCCGGCCGTGGGTCGGCATGCTGGTCCGGGACGTGCTGCCGGCGCTGTACGCGTTCGTGGTGATACCGCTGCTGGTCTACCTGGCAGGCTGGTGGGCCTGGCTGCTCAGCGAAACAGGCGTTGACCGGCACTCGGTCGGCGGGACCTACCCGTACCAGCCGGGCCAGGCGGTGCCGTGGGAGCTCAACTGGGTGCCGCAGGCGCTGCGGTTGTTGTTCCACTACAGCCAGAACGTCCTGTACTTCCACGAACACCTGTTGACACCGACGAACAGTCCACACCCGTGGGAGTCGAAACCGTGGACGTGGCCGATGGGGCTGCGCCCGATGCTCTACTCCTACCAGGCCGGCACGGCGGCGTGCGGCTCGTCGGACTGCGTCAGCGCGACGATGCTGATCGGCACGCCCGCCATGTGGTGGCTGGCGTTCCCGGCGCTGGGCTGGGCGCTGTGGCGCGCGATCGGCCGCTTCGACTGGCGCTACATCGGTGTGCTGGTCGCGTACCTGGCCGGCATCCTGCCGTGGTTCCTCAACATCAACCGGCAGATGTACTTCTTCTACATGACACCGGTCGCGCCGTTCCTGGTGCTGTTGCTGGTGTTGCCGCTGGGCGAGGTCATGGGCCGGGCCGTGGCGGGCTACGAGCGGCGGCAGACCGGTGTGCTGGTCGTGGCGCTGTACGTCGGCCTTGTGGTGGCCAACTTCGCCTGGCTGTGGCCGATCCTCAACGGCGACCCGATCTCGGCCGCCCGCTGGCAGGCCGAACTGTGGCTGCCGTCCTGGCGCTAGTCAGCGGCCCGGACGTACGCCCGTCGTGACCACGGTGACCGGTCCCTGCTCGGAATGGCCGCCGCCGGCCAGCCAGCTGGTCAGCTCGCGGTGCACGGTGAGCAGCGTCGGCCTGCGGCCCGGGTCGGCGTCCAGGGCCATCCGCAGCAGGTTCAGGTGGCGGCTGCGGTCGGGCAGGTGCGTGTTGGGTAACCGCTGGGCCGCGGCCATCAGGGCGGACATCGGGTTGGAGCGGTGGCCGCGCGGTGGCTGGCCGGTCAGCGCGTAGCTCACCGTCGCCGCGACCTGCCAGGCGTCGGATGCCGGGGTGGCCACGCCGGACGCCGCGGTTTCCGGGGCCAGGAAGTCGGGGGTGCCCATCATCATGCCGGCGGCGGTGAGCGTGGCGTCGCCCCTGGTGCGGGCGATGCCGAAGTCGATGAGGTGGGGCAGGCCGTCGTGGTCGATCAGGATGTTGGCCGGCTTCACGTCCCGGTGCAGCACGCCCTGGTCGTGCGCGGCGGCCAGCGCGCCCGCCATCGTCGCCCAGAGCCGGGCCGCGGCCACGTCGTCCAGCGGTCCGTGCGCCGCCGCGGCCTCGTGCAGCGGCTGGCCGTCGATGTACTCCATCACGATGCCGAGGCCGTCCTCGTCCTCGATGATGTCGTAGACCCGCACGCAGTTCGGGTGGTGCACGGCGGCCAGCGCGCGGGCCTCGCGCAGCATCCTGGCCTGGGTGTCCGCGTCCGGGGCGTGCGCGAACTTCAGCGCGACGGTCCGGTCGAGCTGGGTGTCCTTGGCCAGCCACACCGTGCCGAACCCGCCGTGACCCAGTTGCCGGACCCGCCGAAAGCGGCCGTTCGCGGAGTTCCACAGCACGGTGGTGGTCTCCCGGTTGCCGAACGGCAACGGCCCCGGCGTGTCGGCCAGCGCCGCCGGCCGGAACGGCTTGGGCTGCGGCGCGAGCAGGGTCGGCTTCAGTGGCGTGTTGTGCTGTGGCCGGTAGGGCTCCGGCGCGGGCGGCTGCCGGTACAGCTCGGCGGGCTGGTAGGGCGGATACGTCGGCTGGACCGGCGGCGGGGGCTTGGGCTGACGGTTGATCACCGACCAGCTCGGGCTGCCCAGCAGCGCCACCACCGGCAGGCCGGCCACGCTGGCCAACAGAAAGCCGAACCAGAGGTGCGACATCAGGTTGGCCTCCAGCGGCACGGTGGCGACCACGAACGCGAGCACCGGCAGCCACATCAGCCGTCCCGGCCAGCCCGGCCCACGACGCAGCGCGATCCGCTGTTGGAGCATCACGGTGAGTAGGCACAGCACCGGCACGCCGACCAACGTGACGAGGTACACAGCAATGCCGAACCCGCCGCCCGAGGGCCGCACCAGGGCCTCGTAGACCGTGTG
>DASXXM010000302.1:0-12885 GCA_036503065.1 Pseudonocardiaceae bacterium
GGTGTGGCGGACCAGCGCCGAGCACAACCAGGGCGAGATCGGCTACATCCTGCACCCGGACCACCACCGCCAGGGCTTCGGCACCGAGGTAGCCCGTGCCCTGCTGCGGCTGGGATTCGATGGCGCGAAGTTTCACCGGATCGTGGGCCGGTGCGACGCGCGGAACGTCGGCTCGTACCGGGTCCTGGCAGGTGCCGGGATGCGTCGGGAGGCACACCTGCGGGAGAACGAGTTCGTCAAGGGCGAGTGGGTCGACGAACTGATCTACGCCATCCTGGCCACCGAGTGGCACGCGGCACGCTGACTCGTAGTCGAGAGCACTGCTCTCGAATCAGAGCACTGCTCTGATAAACCGAGAGCGGTGCTCTCTGATGAGAACACGTGCGAGAGCGGTGCTCGCGAACTAGAGCAGTGCTCTCGCAAAGTGAGCGGTGCTCTCTATCGTCGCCCGGCGATCCCGTCCAGCAGGATGGCCAGGTACTGCCCGGCCACGGCGCTCGCGGACAGCGCGCCGCCCGGCCGGTACCAGCGCACCGCGACCCACACCGTGTCCCGGATGAACCGGTAGACCACCTCGACGTCCAGTCCGGCCCTGAAGTCACCGGTCCGCACGCCGTCCTCGAGCACGCCGGTCCACAGCGTCCGGAACTCGGTGTTGCGGTCGGCCAGGTAGCCGAACCGTTCGAACTGGGCCAGGTACATCGACTCGTTCTGGAAGATCGCGACCTCGGCGTGGCGGCGGTCGATGCACTCGAAGGACGCGACCACCAGCGCGCGCAGGGTCTCGCCGGGCTCGAGCCCGGCGGCCACGATCTTTCGGTAGTCGCCGAACAGCTCGTCCAGGAAGCCGCGCAGGATCTCGTCCACCATCGAGTCCTTGGAGTCGAAGTGGTGGTACAGGCTGCCGGACAGGATGCCGGCCGCGTCCGCGATGTCCCGGACCGTCGTGGCCACGAACCCACGCTCGGCGAACAGGGTCGCCGCCAGCGCGAGCAGCTCGGCCCGCCGCCCCGAGCCCGCGTGCGGCGGCTCCGCGGCGCGATGTGGACTCATCGCTGTCCCCTTTGTCATGGATGTTGGCTGCTGACTGATATCACCTCGCCCGGGTAGTTCGCCGCATCGCCACACGATCACAGTTGCCAGCTCGCGGAGTTGGGCCGACCGGCCGAACGTCGCGCGTCCGGTCAGTCCTCTGTAGACCTGGCGGTTCGTCGGGGCGACCGGAACAGCGCATCGCCGCCTGCCGTATTGCCGACTGAAGTCGGTGGCGCGGAGTGCCGGCGCGGTGGAAACCTCCGTGGTGGCCGAGGAGTGGGCCGCACACGGCAGACCCACTCCCCTGCTCGGCTCATCGGTGCTGGCCGGCACGGCACTGCTGGCCAGCGGCGATGCGCAGGCGTGCGCGGGCCGCGGTCCGGGCGCAGGCGTCGGGCTGTTCACAGTGTTGGTCGAACAGCGTGTCGGTCGAACAGCCCGGCGTTCGCCGAACTCCGCACCGAGCAAGGACAGCGACACGGGCGGCGCTGGCACACTCGGTGGGTGGAGGTGTCGGATGCCTGAGTTGCGTTACCACCGGTTGCGGGTGGCCGAGGTGATCGCCGAGACCGACGACGCCCGGTCGCTGGTGTTCGCGCTGTCCGACGAGCAGGTCGAGGCGTTCCGCTACCGGCCGGGCCAGTTCCTCACCCTGCGCATCGGCTCGGTGGCCCGCTCCTACTCCCTGTCCAGCTCGCCACACGCCGACGACACGCTCACCGTGACGGTGAAGCGGACCGCGGCCGGCTACGCCTCGAACTGGATCCACGACAACGTCGTCGCCGGCACCGTGCTCGACGTGTTGGTGCCGGGCGGCGTGTTCAGCCCGAAGTCACTTGACGAGGACCTGCTGTGCGTCGCGGCCGGCAGCGGGATCACCCCGGTGATGTCGATCGTGAAGTCGGCGCTCGCGGCGGGATCGGGCCGGGTGGTGCTGGTCTACGCGAACCGGGACGAACGATCGGTGATCTTCCGCTCCGACCTGGCCGCCCTGGCGGCCGCTCACCCGTCGCGGCTGACGGTGATCCACTGGCTGGAAAGCCTGCAGGGCCTGCCGACCGTGGCGGCGCTGCGTGAACTGGCCCGGCCGTTCGCCGGCTACGAGGCGTTCGTCTGCGGCCCGACGCCGTTCATGGACGCGGTGTCCGCCGCGCTGGCCGAGTTGGCGATGGCGCGGGTGCACGTCGAACGGTTCCTGTCCCTGGTGAAGAACCCGTTCCTGCGTGCCAACGCGGAACCGCTGACGGACGGGTCGGCGCGCGGCGCGATACTGCGTGGGTGATCCACCCGCTCGCCACCGCGCTCCTGGTCGCCTCGCTGATCTGCGCGGTGTGGTCCGCCGTCCTGCTCGCGCTGTCCCGGCCGGTGGGCAAGCGGTTCCTGCTCGGCGCGCTGGGGCTGATCGAGCTCGGGCTGCTGGTGCAGTGCGTCGTGGGCATCGTGGCGTTCGCCACGCAGCACCGGCACGTGTCCGGCGTGACCTTCATCGGCTACCTGGTGGTCGCGCTGGTGATCCTGCCCGCGGCGGTGTGGTGGTCGGTGACCGACCGCAGCCGGTGGGGTGTCGGCGTCCTGCTGATCGGCTGCCTGGTCATTCCTGTGATGATGGTGCGCATGAACCAGATCTGGTCCAGTGGCTGAGCCCTACCAGGCGCAGGCCCGGCCGGCCGACCTGCGATCGGCCACGCGCAGTGGGCCCGGCCGGGCGCTGATCGCCGTCTACGCGGTGTTCGCCCTCTCCGCGACCGCGCGGTCCGCGGTGCAGCTCGCGACCAAGTTCGACAAGGCGCCGTTGGCCTACCTGCTGTCCGCGGTGGCGGCCGTGATCTACATCGTGGCCACGGTGTGTTTCGCGCGCGGGAGCCGGACGTCCCGGCGGGTCGCGGTGGTGTCGTGCACCGTGGAACTCCTCGGCGTGCTCGCGGTCGGCACGGCCAGTGTGCTGGACAGGGCCGCGTTCCCGGACGCCACCGTATGGTCGTTGTTCGGCGACGGCTACGGCTACGTGCCGGTCGTGCTGCCGATCCTGGGTCTGCTGTGGCTGCGCAGATCCGGCAGGGCGCGGACCATAGGATCACCGGCATGACGTACCTGGCCGCGGCCGACCGCTACGACACGATGAGCTACCGGCGCTGCGGGCGCAGCGGGGTGCTGTTGCCCGCCGTGTCGCTCGGGCTCTGGCACAACTTCGGGCCGGACCGGCCTGCCGACACGCAGCGGGACGTGCTCCGCAGGGCGTTCGACCTCGGCGTGACGCACTTCGATCTGGCGAACAACTACGGCCCGCCACCCGGCGCGGCGGAAGAGACGTTCGGCCGGATCATGGCGCGCGACTTCCGGCCGTACCGGGACGAACTGATCATCTCCACCAAGGCCGGCTACGACATGTGGCCGGGGCCCTACGGCGAATGGGGCTCCCGCAAGTACCTGCTGGCGTCACTGGACCAGTCGCTGCGCCGGATGGGCCTTGACTACGTCGACATCTTCTACTCCCACCGGTTCGACCCGGACACGCCGCTGGCCGAGACCATGGGCGCGCTGGACACGGCGGTGCGGTCCGGTCGCGCGCTGTACGCCGGCATCTCGAACTACTCGGCCGAGCAGACCAGCCAGGCGCACGACATCCTGCGTGATCTCGGCACGCCCCTGCTGATCCACCAGCCGTCGTACTCGATGTTCAACCGGCGGCCCGAGCCCGACCTGTTCGACACGATCGGCGAGCTGGGCGTCGGCTGCATCGTGTACTCGCCGCTGGCGCAGGGCATGCTGACGGATCGCTACCTGGACGGCATTCCGGCCGACTCGCGCGCCAGGACGTCACAGTTCCTGCCACCGTCGCAGCTCACCGACGACCGACTGGCCAGGGTGCGGGCGCTGAACGAGATCGCGGCGGCGCGCGAACAGTCGCTGGCACAGCTCGCGCTGGCCTGGACGCTGCGCGACGATCGGGTCACGTCGACCCTTATCGGCGCAAGCAGTGTCGCTCAGTTGGCGGACAACGTGGCGACCGTGCGCAACCTTGCGTTGACCGAGCCGGAACGGGCGTCGATCGAACAACTGATCGTCGCACCGGGCGCCGATATCTGGTCCGTCGACTGACGTTCTCCTGTGGCAGGATCAGGCAAATGAAGTCACGGTCAGCGGTGACGTTGGTGTTGTTCGCGCTACTGCTGGCCGGCCTGCCGGCCACGGCGTCCGCAACCGGTGTGGCGCCGGGCGGTCCGGGCGCGACATCCTGGTTCGACCTGGCGCGCAAGGACTGCGTCGGCACGGCGACCGGCACCGGCTCGAAGGTCTGGTACACGGTCGCCGGCGGCGTGTTGTCCGATGTGTACGAACCGACCGTCGACAACACGAACGTGAGCACGCTCCAATATGTGGTCACCGACGGCCATTTCACCGACCTCCAGACGCGCGACCTGACCTACACGGTGTCGGCCGACCGCACCGGCATGGCATGCACGGTCACCGCCACGAGTGCCGCGCACGGCTACCAGCTCGTCACCACGTACGTCACCGACCCCGGCCGCGACACGGTGCTGATGCACACGGACCTGCGCGGCCACCACACGAACGGGCTACGCGTCTACGCGCGGCTCGACGCACACGTCAACGGCAACGGTGGCGGCGGCACGGCCAACGGCGGCGCGGACACCGGCGTCGTCGCGGACGGCGTGCCGGTGGTGTTCGACACCTCGACCGTGAGCCAGGCCGCGAACCGGGACTACGCGGTGCCGACGTTCATGGCACTGGCAGGACGCGAGCACGGCGCGGCCACCGTCGGCTACGCCGGCACGGCGAGTGACGGGCTCACCGCACTGGATGCCACTCACACGCTGGGCACCACGTACGACAGCGCGCCCAACGGCCATATCGTGGCGGTGTCGGACGTGACACCCCGCCGCGGCGGAAACATCGACCTGGCACTGGGTTTCGGCCGCACGCGGCAGGGCGCGCTCGGTACTGCCGGCGCGTCGCTGAGTCGGCCGTTCGAGCAGGTCCAGGACCGGTACGAACACGGCTGGCAGGCCTACGACGCGACGCTGCGTCGACCGAAGACTCTCGCGGCCAAGTACTACCTGTCGGCCAACGTGCTGAAAGCCAGTGAGGACAAGACATTCCCGGGCGCCGTCGTGGCGTCGCTGGCCAGTCCGTGGGGCCAGGCCGTGAACGCCGGCACGCTCGTGGGCGGCAGGCCGGTGTACTTCGGCTCGTACCGCGAGGTGTTCTCCCGTGACCTGTACGAGGTGTTCACCGGCCTGCTGACCGACGGCGACCTGGCCACCGCCCGCGACACGGCCCGTTTCCTGCTGGAGAAGCAACAGTTGGCCGACGGCCGCATCCCGCGCAACTCGCTGGTGAACGGGAAGTCCGCACCGGACACCGGCGGCGACCAGCTGGACGAGACGGCCTACCCGATCCTGATGGCGTGGCAGTCGGGCCTGTCCGGCGACACAACCCTGTGGCAGCAACACATCCGGCCGGCAGCGGACTTCCTGGTCGCACACGGACCGAGCTTCGGCGTGGAACGGTGGGAGGAGCAGTCCGGCTACTCGCCGTCCACCATCGCCGCCGAGATCGCGGGCCTGTCCGCCGCCACGAGCATCGCGGCACTGCACGGCGACACCGACCGTGCCCAGCTCTACCAGGCCACCGCGGACGCCTTCCAGCGCAACATCAAGAACTGGACCGTCACCACGACAGGCCCCGACGGCCCGCGTTACTTCATCCGGCTGAGCAAGACCGGCGACCCGAACGCCGCGATCACCTACAGCCTCGGCAACGGCGGCCCAACGCTGGACCAGCGCCAGGTGATCGACGGCGGCTTCCAGGAACTGGTGCGGCTGGGTGAACTGTCCCCGACCGACCCGGACGTGACCGCGTCGCTTGCCGTGCTGGACAAGCAGATCGCGGTCACCACCCCCAGCGGCACCGGTTTCTATCGATACGGCAACGCGGCGTCGCTGGGCAGCGCGGACGGCTACGGCGACTGTTACCAGCCGAGCCAGAGTTCGTGCACGATCCAGGGCGAGCCGTGGCCGACCACGAACACCGGCACCGGCCACCTGTGGCCGGTACTGTCCGGCGAACGCGCCGAGTCGGACATCGCACGACACCAGCCCGGTGCCAACGACCTGCTCGCCGCGATGACCAAGTTCTCCTCCGGTGTCGGCCTGGTGCCCGAACAGGCATGGGAAACGGCGAACGTGCCGGCATCCCCGTTCGGCAGCGACCCGACCACGGCGTCGATCGGCTTCACCGACGGCAGCGCGGCCGGCTCGGCGTCGCCCCTGTCCTGGGCGCAGGCACAGGAACTACGGTTGATCATCAACACCGGGGTCGGCAGAATCACCGAACAGCCCGCGGTGACGGCGAACCGCTACGTCAACAACCCCGCACCCGGCGCGCTGGCCGTCACCCTGACCGCACCGACCCCGAACAGCACGGTCGAGAGCAGTTCGACCACGGTCGCCGGCACCACCGCACCGGGCGCCCACGTGGTGATCGAGTCAACGGACATCGACACCGGCGCCACCGCCAGCACGACGTCGACCACCGCGGCCGCGAACGGCGCGTTCAGCGTGACGACCCCGATCGGCTTCGGCACCAACGTCCTGACCGCCACCGCGGCGTCTTCCTCTGGCGCGACCGGCTACGCCCAGCTGAGCGTGGTCGGCGACATCGTAGGCGGCACAACGGTTCTGGACGTCACCGATCCGTCGGGCGACGACAACGGCCCCGGCACGTACCAGTACCCGACATCCACGAATTTCGCGCCCGGCTCGTTCGACATCACCCGCTTCCAGGTGATCGCCCTTGGCTCGACGGTGTACCTCCGCACGACGCTGCGCACCCTGGTTCCCACGTTCGGCAACGTGATGGGCGCGCAGCTGTTGGACATCTACGTCCACACGCCCGCCGGCACCCCGACGTCCACCGCGGCCGCGTTCCCGTCCCGCAACTACACGATCGCGGACCCGTGGAGCCAACGCCTCGAGGTACAGGGCTTCGCAGCCCCCAACTGGGTGGACGCCAACGGCAACTCCCTCGGCACGCCCGCGGTCGTGGCGTCCACAGTGGCCAACACGATCACGATCGCACTGCCGGCGTCGGGTTTCGGTACCCCGGCCACCGGTTGGGGCTTCGCGGAGGTACTGACCGGACAGGACGGCTTCAGCCCGGATCAGGCACGTTCCTTCGCTGCCACGCCACAGCCTTTCGCCTTCGGCGTCTGTGCCGCCGGGAACAATGCGCCGATCTGCTCCGCCGACCCGGCCACCGTGCCGAAGGCGATGGACGTGCTGACTCCGCCCGGTGTCACCCAGTCCGTCGAACTCAACCCGACGACCGGTCCCGTCGCGATCCGCGCCGTGCCGGTCGGTTGAGCCGCGACGTTTGACGTGCTGGCGCCCTGGATACCCGCTGTCTGTGCCGGCGGTCGGCGTCGGCACGTGAACATGGACAGGGCGAGGTGATCAAGGATGGTCACGGTCAGCGGCGGTCGGATCGGCAGCGGTCGCTCCCTTGCGGTGTGGCGGGTGCCCAGGACGCGCGGCGCGGCCAGCGGCGTCCTTCTGGTCCTGCTCGGTGCCTGGGGCGCGTTGGTGCCGTTCATCGGTCCGCATTTCGGTTACGCGTACACGCCGAACGAGACCTGGACCATGACCGCGGGGCGGTTGTGGCTCGAGGTGGTGCCGGGTGCGGTCGCCGTGCTCGGCGGGTTGATTCTGATCGGCAGCGCCAGCAGGGCGATCGGCCTGTGGGCCGGTTGGCTGACCGCGGTTGCCGGTGCGTGGTTCGCGGTCGGGCCGGTGATCAGCAGGCTGTGGGGCGGGCAGCCGCAGCCGGGGTCGCCGGTCGGCGGCAGCGCGGTCACCTCCGTCGTCGAGGAGATCGGGTTCTTCACCGGGCTCGGCGTGGTGATCGTGTTCCTTGCCGCGACGGCGCTGGGCCGCTTCAGCGTGATCGGCGTCAGGGAGGCGATGGCGCACGCCGCGCCGGTCGTCGAGGAACTGCCGCCCGCCGAACCGCAGGAGAACACCGGCGAGGCACGGCATGCCGCGGCGGAAACCACCAGGATCCAGCCGGTGGAGAACGGGACCGACGTCAGCCGCTGACCGGTTCCGCCAGCGGTGCCGCAACCACCGGCCTCGGCGTTCGGCGTTCGTGCCAGCCGAGTCCGGTGACCGCGGCGACGACAACGACAAGGCCGATCCACTGGGTCGCGGTCAGCCGCGCGCCCAACACGGTCACCCCGATGAGGGCCGCGGTCGCCGGGAACGTCAACTCGGCGAGCGTGGCCCTTGCCGCCGGCGTGGTCCGCAGGCCGACGTAGTACAGGCTCAGCGCCAGCAGGCCGGGCACGAGCGCGAGCAGCACGAGGCCGAGCGCGTCGCCGAAGCGCACGGTCGGACTCGTGCCGGTGACCGCGACGATCGCCGTCGCGCCGAGCAGACCGAAGAAGTACCGCAGCACGGTGAGCTGGTGCGGCGTGAGCCGACCGCTGACGAGCCTGCCGAGCACGGTGCCGCCGGCCCACAGTGCGGCGGCACCGAGCGCCAGAAGTGCCGACCAGGCAGCGGTCACGGTGACCTGCACCGGGTTCGGGAAGGTCAGCAGCCACGCGCCGGCCAGCGCCGGCAGCGCGAACCACAGGTAGCCGCGCCGCAGCCGTTCGCCCAGCAGCACGCGCGCGGCCAGTATCGCGAACACCGGCTGGAACTTCTGCAACACCAACGGGGTCACCGGATCGCCGAGCGCGAACGCCTCGGTGAACAGCGCCGTCGCCAGCGCGGACGCGCCCACCCCGACCGCCACCACGGCCGCTCGCTCCCGCCCGCGCAGCCGGCGGAACGCCCGCAGTGCGCCGGGCAGCCAGGGCAGCAGTACGAACAGGGCGATGACGTGTTCCCAGAGGACCACCGCCGCCGCCGGCACCCTGTCCGCCAACGGCTTGCGCAGCAACGCATCCGTGCCCCAGAGTGCGGCCGACAACGCGACCAGCCAGGTCCGGTCCTTCTGCGGCGTGTCCATCGTCTCCCCAGGTCCGCGGTCTGCCTGTGGATAACCGGCGCCCCCGTCAGGACATTCCGTGTAAAACTCGAACCATGACGGAGATCATCCTGGATGTGGACACCGGAGTGGACGATGCGCTCGCGATCCTGTTCGCGGTGCGCCACCCCGGCCTGCGGCTGCGTGCGATCACGTGCGTCGCCGGCAACGCCGATGTCGACCAGGTCGTGGCCAACACGCTGCGGGTGCTGGACGCGGCAGGCGCACCGGACGTGCCGGTGGCCAGGGGCGCGGACCGTCCGTTGCTGGAACCGCGACGGGACGCCCGGCACGTGCACGGCACGGACGGCATGGCCGATCTCGGCCTGCCCGCATCGGCCCGCAGGCCCGCGGACGTGCACGCGGTGGAGTTATTGCGGCGGGAGATCATGGCTGGGTCTACACCCGTGACGTTGGTCACGTTGGCTCCGTTGACCAACATCGCCCTGCTGTTGCGTACCTACCCGGAGGTGACCCAGCGGATCGCCAGGGTGATGACGATGGGCGGGTCCGCGTCGATCGGCAATGCCAGCGCGGTCGCCGAGTTCAACGTCTGGCACGACCCGGAGGCGGCGGCGATCGTGTTCGGCGCGGGCCTGCCGTTGACGATGTACGGGCTCGACGTGTTCTACGGCCCCGCCCTGCCGCGCGCGACAGCGACCGAACTGGTGGCGGCCGCGGAGCCGGGCGCGTCGTTGGCCGGACGGCTGCTGTCGTTCCTGTCCGACCGGTACGGACACGACCACCGGATTCCGGAGCCCGGTGGCGCCGGGCTCGGTGATGCCGGCGCGGTGTGCGCGGTCGCCGATCCGGACGGGTTGACCACCAGGGCGTTGCCGGTGACCGTCGCGCTGGCCGACCGGCTGACCAGGGGGCAGACCGTGGTGGACCACCGGAACGTCGTCGGTGAGGACGCGGCACACGGGATGATCGACGAGCGGGCACTGGTCGAGGTGGCACTCGGCGTGGACGGGCCGCGCTATCGGGATCTGTTCCTGGCCACGCTGACGGGCAGGTGATGGGCGCCGTCTGCGTGGTCGGGTCGCTGAACATCGATCTCGTGACCACGGTGGCCCGACATCCCGGTCCCGGCGAGACGGTGCACGGCAACGGGTTGCGGCGACTGCCCGGCGGGAAGGGCGCGAACCAGGCCCTTGCCGCGGCGCGGGCCAGGGCCACCACGGCGCTGTGCGGCCGGATCGGCGCGGACGGCGTCGACTATCGGGACGGTCTTGCCGCCCGTGGGGTCGACTGCGCCGGGGTGCTCGCCGTGCCGGACACCGCGTCCGGACACGCGCTGATCGCGGTGGACGAGCACGGCGAGAACACGATCATCGTGATCCCGGACGCGAACGCGGTGCTGACGGCGGTGGAGGTGGACCGGCACGCGGCCGCCATCGCAGGGGCCGACGTGGTGCTGTTGCAACTGGAGATTCCGCTGCCCGCGGTGGTGCGGGCGGCCGAGTTGGCTCGCGCGGCCGGGGTGCGGGTGATGCTGAATCCGTCGCCGTGGACGGTGCCGCCAGCGGCGCTGCTCGCGGTGGCCGATCCGTTGGTGGTCAACGAACACGAGGCGAGCGAACTGCCGCCGGGGGTGGCCGGCTCGGTGTGCGTGACGCTGGGCGCGGCGGGGGCGCGGTGGGCTGGCTTGGCCGTGCCGGCGCCTGCTGGTGACGTGGTCGACACCACCGGCGCCGGGGACAGCTTCACCGGCGCGCTGGCCGCGGCGTTGGCGGCGGGCGCGGACCGGTCGGCGGCGCTGCGGTCGGCCGTTGCCGCGGGGACGGCGGCGTGCGGCTGGCTCGGTGCGCAAGGCTGGGAGTTGTAGGTGGGCCAATTGACGCATTCACCTTTGACGACGTTCCACAACCCATTCGCCAACCTATTTCGCAGCCTGCCGGTCGATTACGCATCGCGTTAATGTCCGGCCATTTCCCTACGTCGTGCGGCTGAGTTTTCCGGCTGGCACAAAGTCAGGTTCAGCGCCGGTCGCGCCAGCGGTCCATGGCCGCCGGAATCACGGTCCGGAGGAACTGGAAGAAGTCGCTCATCTCGGCGAGCCGGCCCGCGGCCTGCGTGTCCGCACCGACGGCGGCGATCCCGGCGTTGAGGTGGTCGCCCCACTTGGTAACCGAGTTCAGGCGGCGGCTGACCACGTGGTACCAGACGTCGTCATCGACCCGGAACAGGTCCCGCCGGGAACCTGGCTCGCGGTCGCGGCTGACCAGGTCCAGTTGCAGGAGGAAGCGAACGGCACCGGAGATCGCGGCCGGGCTGACGCGCAGGCGCTCGGCCAGGTCGGCCGCGGTGAGCGCGGAGGTCTCGCTGGCCAGGAGCGTGACGAAGGCCCGTGCCGGC
Source organism: Pseudonocardiaceae bacterium (assembly GCA_036503065.1). Taxonomy (GTDB): domain Bacteria; phylum Actinomycetota; class Actinomycetes; order Mycobacteriales; family Pseudonocardiaceae; genus DATEPR01. Next base: position 11,446 of record DASXXM010000302.1, read on the forward strand.
ATCCGCGGCCAACCCGCCTCGACCAGGACGGAGGAGAAGCGCTCGACGAACTGGGACACGGCGGTCTCGTCCCGGCCCCGCCCCTCAGCCGCGCGGTCGTTGGTGGGCGCCTCGGTCACGGTCCGGTCAACTCCTCGGTCGGGCAGTGTCGACCGAGTTTATACGCTTCACCAACTTCACGACTTTGTGAACATCGTTTACGGCGATCAGCAGGCCGGGGCGCCGATCGGTTGGCTGGTGACCATTGTGTCCATCGGGCCGGCCTGATCGGATGCCGCCGGCGGGGGCTGGGCCGACCCGCCGGCGTCATCAGTGGTCCAGTTCGCCGCGTCGGATCACATCGAGCAGGGCCGAGAGGCTCGCGACCGCGCACGCCAGTATCGGACCGACGCGGTTCTTGCTGTCCCTGATCGTGGCGACCGGACCGTCCACCCTCAACTCGACACAGTTCTGCGACGGGTTGCTCCGGGAACTCTTGCACCAACCTGTACCGCCCTTGACTTGGCTGTACATCAAGTCTCCAATTCCTTACAGGCCCGGCGAATCGCCTCCAGCGACGCCTCGCGATCCAACGCACGGTCAACGGCCTCGGTGAAACTGGCGATCAACTCCCCGACCACCTGTGGTTTCTCGATGAGGTTTCCGGTGGTCACGGCTTCCTGCCATACCATGTCCGGCAGCCATTGCGATGCGAAGGACAAAATCTTGAGACTGCCGCCGATCACCGGATGGGCACCCGCGTGATAGGGCATGACGTGCACGTGCAGGTGGTCGGGCCGGTCCTCGATGATCGTGCACAGCCGTTCCAACTGGTGCGCCTGCACTTCGCGGCTGCCGACCTCCTGGCGCAGCGCGGTCTGGCCGATGAGAACGGTGAACTCCGGCGGGTTGGCGCCATTCAGCCGATTCTGGCGCGCCAGCCGGGACTCCACTCGGGGGCCGACGTCGACCGGCTTGATGTAGGGAGAACCGCCGAGGATCATCGCCCTGGCATAGTCGGCGGTCTGCAGCAGACCGGGAATGGTCTCGGCCGCGTACTCTTGTTGGACGGTGGCGCCGGCCTCCAGGCCGATGAACCGGAGAAAATCGTCGGAGTACAGGCGGGCGTAGTCGTCCCACCATTCGCGCCGGTCGGCCTGCACCCGCAGTGCGTCCAGTTCGGCCAGTTCGTCGCCGGAGAGCTCGTAGATCCCGGCCAGCTCGGTGAGCTTGGTGGAGGTCAGGCGGCGTTTGGCGATCTCGATCGAGGACAGGTTGTTCCCCCCTATCCCGGTGATCCGACCGACCGCCGCCGCTGTCAGTCCGAGTTGGTCCCGACGGGCCCGAAGGCGAAGTCCCAGTTCGACCGCTTTGACCGTACTGGAGATGGGCTCGCTGGCCATTGTCACGTGTACTCCCCTGATGCTGTCATCCACAGCGCTTCACCGATGGAAGATCCTT
>DASXXM010000303.1:0-11342 GCA_036503065.1 Pseudonocardiaceae bacterium
CGGCCGACACGACGACGGCGGACGGGCCGGTGTCGAATCGCCGTTCCACCAGGGGTTCCGTTGTTATCCTGCACCACCCCCCTGCCCGACGGTGCCCCACCGGAGGCGGCCTGCTGCCGCCTGGCACCGTTTCACCGCAACCCCACCACCCGCCGCACTCGCCGCTACCCCTCCGACACCACCGACGCGCAGTGGGCGCTGCTCGATCCACTGCTGCCCGATCCGGCGTGGCTGACCGGACGCGGTGGCCGACCCGAAACCCACTGCCGCCGCCAGATCGTGGACGCGATCTTCTACCTGGTCGACAACGGCATCACATGGCGTGCCCTACCAGCGGACTTTCCACCCTGGTCGACGGTCTACAACTATTTCGCGGCATGGGAACTCGTCGGTGTCACCCAACAGGTCCTGGATGAGCTGCGTGATCGAGTCCGGCTGCGCGAAGGCCGCAGTGCCGAGCCCACCGCCGGGATCATCGATTCCCAGTCGCTGCGCGCCGCCGAAACCGTGCCGATGACCAGCCGGGGTTACGACGCGGGCAAGAAGGTCAACGGCCGCAAGCGACACATCGCCGTGGACACGCTAGGTCTGCTCTTGTGCGTCCTGGTCACCGCAGCATCAGTGCAAGACCGCGATGGTGCCCGGCCGCTGCTGGAGCAGCTGCCTGCCTCATGCCGGCGTATCCGGCTGGTCTGGGCTGATGGTGGCTATGCCGGCAAACTCGTGGACTGGGCGCTGACCACCATCAAGATCACGATAGCGATCGTGAAACGGTCCGATGACGCGACCGGGTTCGTGGTTCTGCCACGACGGTGGGTCGTGGAACGCACACTGGCCTGGATCACCGGGCATCGACGATGCGTCCGCGACTACGAACGCTTACCGCAGCACCACGAAGCCATGGTCCGCTGGTCCATGATCCGCATCACCAGCAGACGCCTCACCAAATAGGTTCAGGAACGGGCACTGAGAACGTACGTCGCTCAGGCCGGTCGGTACAGCTCGTGTTGCAGCAGGCCATGACGCAGCGCGGTCATCAGCGCCTGCGCCCGATTGGACGCACCGAGCTTCTCGTACAGGCGGGCGACGTACGTCTTGGCGGTCGACGGACTGACGAACATCGTCCCGGCGATCGCCGGGATCGACAGCCCGGCGCCCAACAACCGCAGCGCCTCGTCCTCGCGCGGGCTCAGCGCCAGCCGGTCGCCCGAGTGCCCGCGCCGGGCGAGCGCCAGCGCGAGGCCGGATGCGGTGAACGACGACGCGGCGACCGCCGAGTGCCGGATCGCGCCCAACACCTCGCCGGTGGAGGCCGACTTGGCTACGAAGGCGGACACGCCGCTCTCCAGCGCGCGGAACAGCACGTCGTCCTCGCCGTGCGAGGTCAGTATCACGATGCCAAGATCGGGCCTGCGGTCGCGGAGGTCGCGGGCGAACCGGATGCCGTCGCCGTCGGGCAGCGCCACGTCGACGGTGACCACGTCCGGCCGTTCGAGGCTGACCGCGCGCAGGCCGGCGGCCACCGTGCCGGCCTCGCCGACCAGTTCGATGTCGGCTTGGTCGGCGATGAGGCCGGCCAGTCCGTATCTGGTCAGGGTGTCGCCGTCGACCATGACAACTCGGATCGCCATAACCTGAATCCTTTTCCTAGCTTTGTCACAGTGTGTAGTGGTGATCCGAGGCCAGATACGGCCAAAAGACCTGCATAATCGCCACGTCCGAGCGATACCGTCACGCTGAGCCGCGTAGCCGGCACCCATCGGGCACTATTCGAACCGGACGAACATCGCCTTTGTGAAGGAGGTCACATGGCCCTGCTGACCGCGCTGGCCGGCCTGATCGGGCTGGCCGTCGGCTCGTTCCTCAACGTGGTGATCCATCGGGTGCCGCGCGGCGAGTCGCTGGTCCGGCCGCCGTCGCACTGCCCGGTCTGTGGCGCGGTCGTCCGCAACCGGCACAACATCCCGGTCGTCGGCTGGCTGGTCCTGCATGGCCGGTGCGCCGACTGCCTCGCCCCGATCAGCGTCCGGTACCCACTCGTCGAACTCGGCACCGGCCTGGTGTTCGCCGGGCTGACGGCCTGGCTGGTCGGACACCACCTGACCAGCGCGGTGCCGGCGTATCTCTGGTTCGCCGGTGCCGGGATCGCGCTGGCGGTCATCGACCTGGACTGCCGCCGACTGCCCAACGCGATCGTGCTGCCGTCCTACCCGGTGCTCGGCGCGCTGCTGGCGCTGTCCGCGTGGTGGTATCACGACTGGTGGGCGCTGGCCCGCGCCGGGATCGGCGGTGCCGCGCTGTTCGCGTTCTTCTTCGCGCTGGCCTTCGCCTACCCGGCCGGTATGGGGTTCGGCGACGTCCGACTGGCCGGCATCGTCGGCGGCGTGCTGGGCTACCTGTCCTGGTCCACGCTGGTGATCGGCGCGTTCGGCGGGTTCCTGCTCGGCGCCGTGGTCGGCATCGCGGTCATCGCCAGGCGCCGGGGTGACCGTAGGACCGCGCTTCCGTTCGGGCCGTTCATGATCGGCGCCGCGCTGGTGGCGATCGTCGCGGCCGGACCGATCTCGACCGCCTACCAGCGCCTGCTCGGCGGCTGACGCTATCTGGGACCGGACCAGCTCAATATGGAGACCTGTCGGCTGCCAGCCACCGGCCTTGTCGGATCTCCGTCCACATAGGCCACCCGTGCGTTCACGACGGTGCAGGATGGTGGTGACACGCCGCTCTGGCAGACGGACGCGCTGAGGAACACGCTGAAGACGAAGCCCGGCGAGTCGTCCGGCACCTCGATCACCGCCCCGGTGTAGGAGAAGCTCCCGGTCTCCTTGACCCACAGCGACCTGGCGATGACACCGAACCGGAAGATCTGCTCGGCCGCGTTGTTCAACGTGATGTCCAGCACCGCGTTGGGCGCGTACGTCGTGCCCTGCACGTAGAACAGGTTGCCGGAGTTGTCTATCGAGGTGACCAGCGCGCACGTGGTCGCGTTGCCGGTGCCTTTGTACGGACCGAGCGTGACGCATCCGGTCTCGGCGCGGAACGCGGGCGCCACGTAGGTGAGGTCGAGCTGGATCGCGTCGAGCTGCTCGACGCCCTTGTGCTTGACACTTGCGGAATAGACCGCCTGAGCACCGGTGAAGGTACCATTGTAGACAGACTGCGCGAGGGTGCTGGTGACGTCGAACGTGTCGGTGTAGACAGTGGTGCCGGTGTCATCCGGCGGGGTCAGCGTGGTGGTCGTGCCGCCGTTCAGCGTGAACTGGACCGATCGGCTGTCCTGTTTGGCACCGGCGGTGTTGCCGTGTACCACCCGGAGCTGCGCCGAGGTGAGGATCGATCCGGCCGGTATCGCAGTGGGCGGCGCGTAGCCGCTGACCGTCACCGTGCCGGACTGGTTGCCGTTCCCGTTGTTGGTCATCGTCGCGTACTGTCCGTCCACAGTGGCCACGCTGGCCACGGTGGCGTTGGTGAACGCCCCCGAGGACGTCACCGCGGTCGGCTTGAGCGTGCCAGCCGGCCCGGTCAGCGATGTGGTGGTCGCCGAACCGGTGGTCAGGCCGTACACCGCCACCGGCGGCGTGCTGGCACTGTACGTGCCGCACATCTCGACCTGCCCGGACTTCACCGCGAACTGGCTGTCCCCGCCGAAGATGAACTGCACCCCAGCCGCCTTGGCGTCGTTGATCGGGTTGTCGCACGCGCCCGGAATGCTCGCGGGCACCGATGGCGTCGACACGACCTTGCCCGTGCTGTCGACCGGCGTGCCGGCCACCAGGTAGCCGTCGTTGACGGTCCAGACGTCGCCGCCGTTGCTGCTCAGCAGCGGGTTGCTGCCGTCGTTGTGGAAGTCGAAGTAGTAGGTACCCGGCTTGAACCACCACGTACTGTGCTTGCAGGGGCTGTTGCCCGCCATCATCGTAGACAGGCCGGCGGCATCGTCGTAGTAGCCAGGCAGAAAGGTCACCACGGAGTTCGCCGACGTGCACGGCGGCAGCGGCTGGTAGACGGGGACCGTGGACACAGCCGGCGTGTAGCCGGGATCGTTGCCCAGCGCGTTGGATGTGTTGCCGTAGTCGCACGATGCGGTCGGCGTACTCTGCATCGAGCCCGTGCAGTCGCCGCGGGCGTACACCGCTGTGTTCGTCGTGAGGCTGCCCTTCACGACGTTGATGTTGGAGTTCGAGAAGACCACGCCGTGCACCTTGAAAGCCGATCCGCTGGGCTGCTGGATGTTGATGCCGTCCTCTCCGACGGTCCGGCCCAGTGTCAGGATAGCGCTGCCAGGCCGGTTGCACTGGGTCAGCGAGGTGCACTGGATCTGCACACTCGCCGGATCGGGGGTGCAGGTGACGGTGGCGGGGTCGGGGCCGAAGCCAGTCATCGTCAGCGTGTTCGGGTACGAACTGTTGACACAGCTCTGGCCGTTGACGGTGCTGTTGCGGATGTTGTTGATCGCGGCCTGGAGCGCGCCGTCCGCCTCGTACGCCGTGGACGCCTGGCCGCGCAGCGCGACCGTGGTGCGGATGCTCGTCTCGGACAACGACAGCAGCGCGCCCAGGCTGATCGCAATCACCGTGACGATTACCAGCGCGAGTACCAGCGCGGCACCACCGTCGTCGTGTCGGACGTCGGCCCAGTTGATGCGGCGCCTCATGTCTGCCTCCACCGGCCGGTGAGGGTGATGGGGTAGGGGTCGGCCGACGGCGCGGTGACCGTGAAAGCCAGCGTCAACTGCTGTGGCTTGGACGTCGCGGCGCAGCCGGCCGAACACGTCACCGTCGGAGCGGCCGAGACATCGTGAGCGACGACCACATCGGACGTCGTCGTCGTCGCGGCGACGCACTTCATGCGGTGCAGGTCAGTGGCTACCAGGTAGTAGGCGACGACGTCCATGCGCTCCACAGGAGGTGTCACCGAGGCATCCCAGTCGTCCGAGAACAGACGCAGGACGGCGGCGGGAGTCGCGGCGGTGCCGCACGTCACGCCGCCTGCGTTGTACGCGGCGTTGAGCTGGAAGGACGCTTTGAACGGCACGGTGCCGTTGGCGACCTGGCCGGAGTAGTCCCGCAGCCCGGTCGCGGCGACGTCCTGGGCGAAGAACGCGGTGGATATCTGGGCGTCGTGCGACAGCATCATGCGGTCGGACACGGCGTTCTCGTTCTTCAGCACGCCGATGACGGAGTTGGCCAGCGGCAGCGTGATCACGCCAAGGATGACGATCACCAGCAGCAGCTCGATCAGCGTGAATCCGGCGTCCCGTGCGGGCTGGCCGGCCGGGGGCGTCAACACGGCGAGTCCGCTAGTCCGCAGGGCTTGCGCACCACGATCACGAGTTGCTCGGTGGCGCGCTTGTCGTTGCTGGACACCTGGACGGTGAGCTGTTGCAGCCCGCTGTCGGTGCCGCACGTCGTCACCCAGCCGCTGCCGTTCCAGTACTGCACCCTGCTCACCCACGGCGTGTAGCCGTTCGGCTTGGTGAACGCGACCAGGCTGGTGTAGTTCGCCGCCGACTGGCAGGCGACATAGGTGTTGGCGGCCACATACTGCTCGATCGTTTCGGCGTAGTCCCGGACTGCCGAGCCGGCGGTGGCCTGCTTGCGGTGGACGTCGGACAGCATGACGCTGGTGACCAGGCCGCCGATGATCGCCACGATCGCGATGCCCATGATGACGACCGCGATCAGCACTTCCAGCAGGGTCTCCCCCCGGTCGTCCATCGGCCCGGACATCAGACGTGCACCTGGTTGAAGATGCCGTACATCGCCGACACCAGTGCCACGGCGACGAACCCCACGAGCAGGCCCATCACGACGATCACCGCAGGCTCGAACATCGCGGTCAGCTTCTTCAGCCGGTAGTCCAGCTCGCTCTCGTAGTAGCTGGCCGCGACCTCCAACTGAGTGTCCAGGGTGCCGGTGTCCTCGCCGACCCGGATCATCTGCGCCGCGGTGCTCGGGAACAGGTCGGTGCCGGCCAGCGGCCGGGCCAGCCCCTCGCCCTCCAGCATGGCCTCGCCGACGTGCCGCAGGGCACGCAGGAACACCCGGTTGCGCAACGAGTCGCTCGCCACCCGCAGCGCCTCCGGCAGCGAGACGCCCGCACTGACCATTGAGGACAGAATCCGGCAGAACCGTTCGACGAGCGCGTACCGGATCGTGGGACCGACCGCCGGGAGGGCGAGACCGAGCCGGTCCCGGGCATACCGACCACGCTCGGTACGCAGTGCACCGAAGACGGCCAGTACGGCGAAAGCGATGCCGGCCGCTACGGCCCACCACCACTGGGTGAGGAAGTCGGTCACCGCGAGCAGCATCCGCGTGGGCAGCGGCAGGGTGGCGTGCAGGTTGGCGAAGAAGTCCTTGAACCTGGGCAGTACGAACGTGGCCAGCACCACGACGGTGACCACCGCCATGCCCGCGATCATGGCCGGGTAGATGAGCGCCGCCTTGATCTTGCGGCGGGCCTCCAGGTCGCGCTCCAGGTACTTCGCGAGCTGGTCGAGGACCGTGTCCAACTGGCCGCCGAGTTCGGCGGAACGGATGATGCCCCGGTAGAACTCCGGGAAGATCCGGGGATGGCGGTCGAAGCAGTCCGACAGCCGTTCCCCACCGCGCAGCCCGTCCTCGACCTCGTGCATCATGCGGCGTACCGAGGAGTTCTTCGCCTCGGCACCAAGCGTGCGTACCGCTTCGGTCAGCGGCAGGCCGGCCCGGATGAACGCGCCGAGCTGTCTGGTCAGGTGCATGACCTCCTCGCGCTTGACCCTCGGCGCGGTCACATCGGCCCGCAGGAAGCTGCCCTTCTCCGTCACCTGGATGTCGCGCAGTTCCAGCTCGTACAGGGCGAGAGCGGCCTCCTCGCGGTTGGCGGCCTTCCGCACACCCCTGGTGGGGTTGCCGTCCGGTCCCGTCGCGACATAGGCGTACCTGATCATCGGGATCCTCCCGCGAGGTAGATCGACCGCAGCATTTCGGCCGGATTGGTGACGCCCGCCGCCACGAGGCGCAGTGCCTCGTCCTGCAACGTGCGCATGCCCTCAAGACGGGCGCGTTCGTGGATCTCGCCGTACGGGGCCCGCCGCAGTACCAGTTCCCGGATGCCGTCGGTGATCGGCATCATCTCGTAGACCCCGATCCGGTCCAGGTAGCCGGTGTGCGCACAGAAGTTGCAGCCGGCGCCGCGCACGATGCCGCCGGACGGGTCCGCACCGCCGATGGCGGCCAGGAACTCGAGCTCCTCGTCCGGTGGGCGGTAGTACTCCCGGCAGTGCGGGCACACCCGGCGCACGAGTCGCTGGGAGAGCACCGCGGTGACCGACGACGCGATGAGAAAGTGCTCGACCCCCATGTCCAGCAACCGGTGCAGCGCGGACGCCGCGTCGGTGGCGTGCAGCGAGGAGAGCACGAAGTGCCCGGTCAGCGCGGACTGCACGGCGATCCGGGCGGTGTCGGAGTCGCGGACCTCGCCGACCAGGATGACATCGGGATCCTGGCGGAGAATGGACTTCAGGCCGCCGGCGAAGGTGACGCCGGCCTGCTCGTTGATCTGGATCTGGTTGATCGACGGGACGGTGTACTCGACCGGGTCCTCGATGGTCATGATGTTGCGTTCCGGCGTGTTGATCTCCCCAAGCGACCCGTACAGCGTGGTCGTCTTGCCGCTGCCGGTCGGGCCGGCGCAGATCACCATGCCGTAGGGCGAGTGGAGCACTTCGGCGTACCGCCGCGCCATCTCCTCCGGCATGCCGAGCTGTTCGAGCCGGAACAACGGCCGGCTCTTGTCCAGTAGCCGCAGCACGACCTTCTCCCCGCCGACGACCGAGGTGGTGGACACCCGGATGTCCACGGCGCGGCCCTCGACCTCGGTGCTGATCTGGCCGTCCTGCGGGCGCCGCCGTTCGACGATGTTCATCCCACCGAGGATCTTGATCCGGCTGACCACCGCGGGCCCCATCGAGCCGGGCAGGTCGAGCACGTCGTGCAGCACGCCGTCGATGCGGTAACGCACCCGTACCCGGTCGGCCTGTGGCTCGACGTGCACGTCCGACGCGCGGTCCCGCAGCGCCTGGGTGATGATCATCGACACCACGTGCACCACCGGCGCGTCCTCGTTCGCCGTCGTCGTGTCGGCCCGCGCGCCCCTGCGCAGCGAGTCCCGCGCCTCGAACGCCCGGACCTGGTTGTCGATCCCGACCAGTGCGCGGTAGCTGTTGCCGATCGTGCTCAGGATGTCCGCGCGCGCCGCCATCACCGGCGTCACCGCACGACCGGTCGAGGCCCGCAGCCGATCGAGCACTACGTCGGTGGGTTCGGCTACTGCGACCACCACACTGCCGTCCACAACGGACAGCGGCACGGCCACCAGTTCCCGCGCGGTCGCCTCGTCGAGCAGCGCGATCGCCGCCGGCTCTGGTGTCACCGTGCGGAGATCGACGCGATCGGGCGGCACCGCGATGCCGACGGGCCGCGACACGTCGTCCGAATCGCCCGACAGGTCCGTCGCCGGCCGCGGCCGAGCTTGGCTGCGGCCCCTCATGCCGGCACGCTCGCGCGCAGTCGCGGACGTGCCTCGATGTCCTGGGGATAAATACTTCTGGCCACGGCGTCCACATAGGTCACCAGGCCGGCCTGCACCAGCAGCGAAAGCGACTGTTCGAGCGTGACCATGCCCTCCCGGTGTCCGGTCACCAGCGCGTTGCGCAACTGGTGGGTCTTGCCCTCCTTGACCAGATTGCGGACCGCGGGCGTCGCGACGAGCACCTCGTGCGCGGCGACCAGGCCGCCGCCGACGCGCGGGATCAGTCGCTGGTAGACGATGCCGGTGAGCGCGGCGGCCAGTTGCACCCGCACCTGCGCCTGCTGTTCCGGCGGGAACACGTCGATCATGCGGGCCAGCGACTGGGCGGTGTCGTTGGTGTGCAACGTGGCGAAGACCAGGTGGCCGGTCTCGGCGATGGTCAGGGCGAACCGGATCGACTCCAGGTCGCGCATCTCGCCGACCAGTAGCACATCCGGGTCCTCGCGCAACGCCGACCGCAGTGCGGCGGCGAAGGATTCGGTGTCCGAGCCCACCTCGCGCTGGTTCACGGCGGAGCGGCGGTGCTCGTGCACGTACTCGATCGGGTCCTCGACGGTGAGGATGTGGCACGCGCGGTCGGTGTTGATCTGGCCGATGATCGCGGCGAGCGTGGTCGACTTGCCGGAGCCGGTGGGCCCGGTGACCAGGACGAGGCCCTGGTGCCGGCGGGTGAACTCGCCGAGCACGGTGGGCAGGCCCAGATCGGTCATCGTGGGTATCCGGCGGGGAATCATCCGCAGGGCGACGACCGTCTCGCCGCGCTGGGTGAAGGCGTTGCCCCGGACCCGTGCGCTGTCGCGCCAACTGAAGGAGAAGTCGTATTCGTGCGCGGCCCGCCAGACGGCCGCCTGTTCGTCGGTGAGCAACTGGCCGAGCAACCGGTCGGTGTCCGCACCGGTGAGGGCCGACTGCGCCGGCACGGCAACGAGTTCGCCGTGCACGCGGAGCTGCGGTGGCAGTCCCACGGTGAGCAGCAGATCGGTGCCGCCCGCCTGCCACAGGGCGTCGAGCAATTCGTCGACTGGGCTGCCGAGCGCTGGGCCGTGCATGGAGAACCTCCGGTTGTCTCGGATTGACCGACCCGGGTGGCGGCCGTCCCTCGACGGCCGCCACCCGATGAGTGAATACGGCTAGCAGGGACCGCCACCGGTGATCGCGCCGGACACGGTCGACGCCGTGGTGCCGGAGCCGGCGGTGTAGGTGATCGTGTACTTGGTGCTGGTCGGCGGTTCCTTCAGGTAGCCGGCGCCCACCAGAGTGGTGGTGACAGTGCTGCCTGCCGCCCCGATGCCAGTCGCCCAGCCGCCGGTCTTGGCGTAGAACGCCTCGCTGGCGACCTCGACGTTCTTGGCGTCGGACTTGCAGGCCGCCGCGACACCGTCGTTGTTGAACGCCGACACGGCGAACACCACGATGCCGGCAAGGACGCCGAGGATGACGATGACGATGAGCAGTTCGATCAGGGTGAAGCCGCTCTGACTGGCGCGGGCGGCACGAAGACGTTGCAACATGGGGTTTCCTTTGAACGTAGGTCGATCAGTGCAGGGCTGTGGCGGACGTCAGGGCCGGGCGGCCCTCGATCGCATTCACCGCGCACCGGGACCACCTCCCCGCACCGTGTTCCGGTGGCCGGACAGCACATGAGAGCCCGCGAATCGGCGCAGTCCCTCGGTGAACGGGTGGTCCGGCGCACCGATGGCAAGGGGCACACCGCTGTTGATCGACGCGGGCACGTCGGCCGTGCCCGGCAGGCGTCCCGCGACGGGATTCCGGATCAGGGCGTCGATGTCCGCCGCGGTCAGGTCACCGCGCGGATCGGATCGGTTCAACAGGACGGTGCGGGCCTCGCGCGGATAGCCGAGCAGATCGAGGATGTCGATGGTGCGCCGGAGGTTGCGCAGTGCCGGCCGTTCCGCGGTCGCGACGAGCACGTGGTGGTCGGACCGATCAAGCGCGTACAGCACGTGCGCGGTGAACTGCGTCGGCGTGTCCACGACGACGTAGTCGTAGTTGGCCACCAGCGCGTTCAGGAGCGTGTTGACGGCGTCGGCCGGCATCCGCTCCGCATCGCCGGGCCGAACCGGCGCCAGCACGCAGTGCAGGCCGGGACGAAGCCGCTTCACGGCGGGGGCATCCGGCGGCCACAGGTCTTCCGGCTGGAAGCCCAGTACGACGGCCATGTCGCCGTAGTCCAGGTCGAGGTCGAGAAGACAGACGCGTTGGGACTCGGCGCTGAGTACCGCGGCAAGGTTGGTGGCCACCGTCGTCTTGCCGTAGCCGCTCGTCGGGGCGAGCACGGTGACCACGCGACCGGCGGATGGCCGGCCGGTCGGGAACACCGCGAGCCGGCAGGCCTCCGCGAGCGCGTCGAAATCGTCGGTCGCGACGATGTCGTACAGTCCACTGTAGGCAATCCGAGCGCCGGAATCGGCCGGTTCGCGCAGCAGGATCACCGAGACGGTCGGCCGCCCCCGGTGCAGCATGGACACGAAGTCCAGTGCCTGAGCCGGGTCCGTGCCGCCGCCGAGTACCACAACGGACTCGTCGGGGTGCTCGGCAAAAGCCTGTGCGATACCGGCGAAGCTGTCCACCGTCCACACGACACCGTCGATGGCCGCGGCGACCCTGACGGCGATGTCGGGGTCCGGTTCGAGGAGAATCGTCACCTGGTCACTCCTTCGCTCCAGTGCCGCGCTGACGAATGTGGGGTGGGACGGCCGATCCCCCAACCGGCTGACCGGCCGCCTCACGTAACTCAATGTGGC
>DASXXM010000304.1:0-5381 GCA_036503065.1 Pseudonocardiaceae bacterium
CGCCCACCATCCGCAGCACCTCACGCTCCCGGCCGGTCAGGTGGACGCCCGCGTCGGCCGACGGGGTGGCACGGCGCTGGCTGAGCAGCACCCGTGCCGCCTTCGGGTCCAGCGGGGAGCCGCCGGTCATCACCTCGCGGATGCCGGCCAGGATCACCTCGGGCTCGCTGTGTTTGAGCAGGTAGCCGTCGGCGCCCGCTTCCAGCGCGTCCAGGATGCGGGTCTGGTCGGAGAACGACGTCAACACGAGTATGCGCACGTCGGGGTTGTCCGCGACGATGCTCGCGGTCGCCCGGACACCGTCCACCCCGGGCATGGACAGGTCCATCAGCACCACGTCCGGGCGCAGTTCGGCGGCCAGTTCGACAGCCCGCGCGCCGTCACCGGCCTCGCCGACGAGCACCAGGTCGTCGGTGGTGCCGAGCAGTTGCGCCAGCCCGGTGCGCACGATGGCGTGGTCGTCGGTGATGAGGACACGGATCATCGCGCAGGCACCTCGGCCTCCACCCGCGTGCCCTGGCCGGGTGCGGCCCGCACGGACAGGCCGCCACCGGCCCTGGCCAGCAGGTCGCCGATGGACCGCAGCCCGAAGTGGCCGTCGCCGGCCCGCTCGTCCAGTTCCACGTCGTCGAAGCCGCGCCCGTCGTCGTCGACCACCAGGGTGGCCAGCTCGTCGTGGTGCACGACGCTGATCGTGGTGGCACTGGCGCCGCTGTGCGCGATGACGTTGCGCACCACCTCCTGGGCGGTGCGGAACAGCAGCGCCGACACCTCCGGCGACAGTCCCTCCGCGCCCTCAGTGTCCAGTTGCACGTCGATGCCCTTGCGCTCCAGGCTGTCCGCCAGATCGGCCAGCGCGGACGCGAGGCCCTCCTCGGCGAGGTTGGGCGGATAGATGTCGACGAGCAGCGACCGCAGCGAACCGATGCTGGCGCGCAGCCGGGTCGCGGTCGCGGAGATCAGCTCGGCGCGTTGTGCCTCGTCCGGCTGCCCGAGCCGGGCCGCGTCCATCGCGTAGGTCAGCCCGGTCAGCTCCTGGACGACCCCGTCGTGCAGTTCGCCCGCGATCCGGCGTCGTTCGGCGTCCGACGCGTCCACGGCGTGCCGCAGCAGCCGTTCCCGTTCCGCCCGCTGGCGTTGCAGTCGCCGCGCCATCGACCACGCGAACGGCACCTGTACGAGCTCCAGGACCAGCAGCGCGGCCAGGGACGGCGGCGCGAACTGGCGCCATGCGGCGTCGCCTGCCTGGCTGACCGCGTCGTACCGGTAGTACGTCTCGAACAGCAGTGGCACGCCGGTGGTGCTCTTGACGCCGATGTGCACCTCGAGCAGCTTGCCGTAGGGGATCTCGTACCGGTTCTCCGGCTGGTCCAGGTTGCTGACCGCCGAGGTGCTGCCCTGTTCCCGCAGCGCCACCGCCTCACTGGGGTCCAGCCCGAACGTCACCCCCATGAGCTGGGGCCGGTCGGAGTAGATGATGGTGCCGTTGGCGTTCCACACCTTCACCCGGACCAGTGAGCCCTGGATCACGTAACGACGCATCGCGGTGTCGAACGACGCGAGCGCGGCGGGCTGTCCCGCGACGAACGCCCCGTCCAGCCGCGGCTCGGCCACGCCACGGGCGGTGACCAGCGTCGTCTGCGCGGCGGCCGCGACGGCCTGCTCGGTGCCCGACTGCCGCGCGATGAACGCGAGCAACGCGGCCAGCGACACCAGCACGACGATCCCGGCTCCGGTGAAGCGGGCCACGAGGCCGGTCGTGGACAACGGCTCGCCAGAGCGCCGCGCGCGTCGGAACCACATGTCGACGAGCCTAGGGGACGCGCAGTCCTATACGGACTCCCTCTTTGGCCTAGCACTAACGTCCAATGGCCGATCGAACCAGGTCGCGACCAACATCATGGATGTGCCCCGCCCCACGGCCACCCTGCCACTCACGCTGCGCGTCGCCGCGCCCGCCGCCCGGCCGCATGTCCCCGCGCTCGCGGGGTCGGCCGCGTTGGCGCTGCTGCGGGCCGGTGTGCTGCTGGCCGAGCCGTGGCCGCTGGCGCTGGCCATCGACCACGCGATCAACCACCGGCCGCCTGCCTGGCTGGGCGGCGTCCCGCCGCTGGTGCTGCTGGTGCTGGCCGGAGTCGCGGTGATCGTGCTCAACGCCATCGTCGGGCTGCTCGACGTGGCCGGGACCCGGTGCGGCGAACGGGCGGCGGAGCGGATCGGGGCGTCGCTGCGGCAGGCGATGTTCGACCGCTCGATGTCGCTCTCGCTGCGCTGGCACGACCGGATGCGCAGCGGTGAGCTGGTGTCCCGGCTGACAACGGACGTCGGGCGGCTGCTGGACGGCATCGTCGCGGTCGCCACGACCGTACTGCCCGACACCGTGATGGTGGTGACCGTGCTGGCGGTCCTCGCCGCGGTCGATCCGGAACTGGCCCTCGTCGGGTTGGCCGTCGTGCCGGCTCTCGCGCTGCTGGCCGTCCGGCAGCGCCGCCAGGTGCGGGACGCCCAGCGGGACGCGCGGTCGGAGTCCGGGCGGCTGGCCGCCATCACCAACGACCTGATTCGCAACGTCCGCGCGGTGCAGGCCTTCGGCCGGACCGGGCGGGCCGGTTCGATCTTCGGTGCCCGCAACCGGGCGCTGCTGCGGGTCGACCTGCGGACGGTCGACGTCGAGGCGCGCTGGAGCCCGATGGCGGACCTGGTGCTGGCCTGCGGGTCCGGCCTGGTGCTGGTGGTCGGCGGCGCGCACGTCCTCGCCGGCACCCTGACCACCGGCAGCCTGCTCGTCGTGCTGGCGTACCTCCAGGATCTCTACTCGCCCGTACGCGGACTCGCGAAACTGTCCGGATCGCTGGCCAAGGCGGGTGCCAGCGCGGTGCGGGTGCACGAGGTGTTCGCCGCCTCCGACGCGGCCACTGACGCCGTGACCGACGTGCGGCACGCCAGAACCGCGCCGTTGCTGGAGCGGGGCGTCCACTTCGAGAACGTGTGTTTCGCCTATCAACCAGGTGTTCCCGTGTTGACGGACTTCACACTGGATCTGCCGGTTGGCGAGACGGTCTGCCTGTTCGGTCCGAGCGGCGCCGGCAAGAGCACGGTGCTGCACCTGCTGCTGCGGCTCTACGACGTGGACACGGGCCGGGTGCTCATCGACGGCGTCGACGTGCGGGCATGCGACCGGCACAGCCTGCGCAGCCGGATGGCGTTCGTGCCGCAGGAACCGTGGCTGCTGGACGCCACGATCGCGGAGAACATCGCGTTCGGTTCGCGCCGCGCGACCCGCGCCGACGTGCTGGCGGCCGGCCGTGCGGCACTCGTCGACGAGTTCGCGCTCGACCTGCCGCAGGGCTATGACACGCCGGTCGGCGAAGGGGGCGTGTTGCTGTCCGGCGGCCAGCGCCGCCGCGTCGCCCTGGCCCGTGCCGGCGTGTCCCCGGCGCCGCTGGTGTTGCTGGACGAACCGACTGCGTCGCTCGACCCGGACTCCGCGGCGACCGTGGTCCGCGCCATCCGGGGCTCGACCGCGGCCCGCACCGTCCTGCTCATCACCCACGACCGCGACCTCGCGTCCATTGCCGACCGCACGGTGGAACTGGATCGGGCGACCACTGCTGTCCCGGTACCGGGCCGGGCGTAACAGAAGGGAAGTGGACACGGTGATCGAGATCAAGGGACCGATGTCGCACCGCGGCGAGCGTCGCCGGGACCGCGGGAACGACGACAACGCCAGCAGCCGTACCCGTTCACGTCGTTGATGTCCGCCGGCGGTTCACCGCAGCCGCGGTGGACCGCCGGACAGCCCCACGGAGGCCAGAGCATGATGCCCATCCACAAACACGACCTGGACGAAGACGGCGAGGCCGTCTGGCGGTACCAGGAGGGACAGTCGTTGCCCGGCGGCGCACTGGCCGTCGACCGGTTGGGTGTCGGCACCCGGTGCGAGACCTGGCTGGCCTGGTCGACCGATCTGTGGTGCCCGGTGATCGTGAAGCTCGCCCGGCCGCACCAGGTGACCAACCAGCGGGCGATCCGGTCGCTGCGCCGCGAGGTCACCGCGCTGACCGGCGCGACCCACCCCGCCCTGCCGCGCCTGATCGCCGACGGCACCGCCGACGCAACGCCCCACCTGCTGATGGAGTACGTCGACGGCCCGGCGCTGGACGAGGAACTCGAACGCGTCGGACCGATCCCGGTCACCGACGCGGCGCTGCTCGGTGTGCAGATCCTGGCCGCCGTCGCCGACCTGCACCGGCGCGGCCTGGTCCACCTGGACCTGAAGCCCGCCAACATAGTCCTGCGCGACGGCCGTCCGGTCGTGGTCGACTTCGGTTCGACGCGCCGGATCGGCACTCCGCAGCCGACCGGCCACCCCGTCGGCACGGCCGGCTATGCGGCACCAGAGCAGGAGGAGTGCCGCCCGATATCGCCCACAATGGACTGCTACGGCGTCGGGTCGATCCTGTACGAGGCGCTGATCGACGACATCAACGGCTTCCCGACGTTGCCGCTGGAACTGTCCCCGATCGTGATCGGCCTGCTGGCGACCGAACCGGAGCACCGGCTGACCGTGCCGCAGGCCATGCTGGCGCTGGCCAGGAAGATCTCCGCCGACCGACGCCCGTGGCCGAAGTGGGCCGACCGTCACCTGCCGACCCACAAGCCGCGGCCGGCGCGCCGGGGTGGGCTCATGACGAGCCCGGATCCTCAGGAATCACTTGAGCGAGAACCGATGCGTGGCTGACGGCGAGCATCTTGGTCGCCGTCAGGAGGGTGATCGTCCGACGACGACTGAGATCACGCAGTGCAGCCAGCGCTGCCGCCCGCTCGGGGTCGGCCAGTTCGGCCCGGTACCGGTCGACGAACTGGCCGAACAGGTCCGGATCGTGGCCGTACCAGCGGCGCAGCTCGTCGGACGGCGCGACGAGCCGGCACCACTCGTCCAGCGCGGCGGTGGCCTTGGCCAGGCCACGCGGCCACAACCGGTCCACCAGCACCCGGGCGCCGTCGTCCGGCCCCGGTACGTCGTACGCCCGCGCCACCCGCACCTCGAAGCCAGCCACCGCGCCAGTCTCCGGCACCCGGCGTGACGCTGCCACTCAGCCCGGGACCGGTCCCGGGCGGGCGCGTTAGGTTCGCCCAACCGAGGGAAGGGTGGACGATGGGACGGGTTGGACACGTGACTGCCGTTGTCGCAGCGCTGCTGCTGCTCACGGCCTGCGGCGGCAACCCACCGACCCCGAAGGCAGCGCAGTCGCATCCGCGACCCGCGCCAACCGCCAGCCCGACCCCGACGGCGACACCGACCCCGACGCTGTACCCCCAGGTGGCGGACGCCTACAAGGCCGCGGCGGCCGCGAACCCGCGCGTGAACTTCGACCTGT
>DASXXM010000305.1:0-3626 GCA_036503065.1 Pseudonocardiaceae bacterium
GATCCGCTCGATCACGTACTGCGGCGACAGCGTGCCGTCGGCGGGCCACTCGTAGCCGCGCGGGAACGTGTCGCGCCAGCCGTTGAGTTGCTGCCACCACGGCTTGAGGTCGGCGGGCGGCTCCGCGTCCCGTTCCGCCTGCACCGCGGTGATCAACTCGGTCAGGATCTCCTTGCAGTCCCCGACGATCGGCACGTCGGCATGCCGGTTCTTGGAGATCTCGGCCGGGTCGATGTCGGCGTGCACGATGCGGGCGTCCGGCGCGAAGGTGGACAGTTGGCCGGTCACCCGGTCGTCGAACCGGGCGCCGAGCGCGACCAGCAGGTCGGCCCGCTGCATGGCGGCCACGGCGGACACCGAGCCGTGCATGCCGGGCATGCCCAGGTGCAGGTCGTGCGAATCGGGGAAGGCGCCGCGCGCCATCAGCGTGGTGACCACCGGAATGCCGGTCAGCTCGGCCAGTTTCCGCAGTTCGACGGACGCGTCCGCCTTGAGCACACCGCCGCCCACGTACAGCACCGGGCGGTGTGCCGCGCAGATCAGCTTCGCCGCCTCACGGACCTGCTTGCCGTGCGGGCGGGTGGTCGGCCGGTAGCCGGGCAGGCGCATCTCCGGCGGCCAGACGAACGGCGCGGTGTTCTGCAGCACGTCCTTCGGGATGTCCACCAGCACCGGACCGGGCCGGCCGGTCGACGCGAGGTGGAACGCCTCCGCGATGGCCCTCGGGATCTCCGCCGGGTCGGTGACCAGGAAGTTGTGCTTGGTGATCGGCAGGGTGATGCCGCAGATGTCCGCTTCCTGGAACCCGTCGGTGCCGATCAGCGGCTGGGCCACCTGGCCGGTGATCGCCACGATCGGCACCGAGTCCATGTAGGCGTCGGCCAGCGGGGTGACCAGGTTGGTCGCGCCGGGGCCGGACGTGGCGATACACACGCCGACCTGGCCGGTGGCCTGCGCGTAGCCGGTAGCGGCGTGGCCGGCGCCCTGCTCGTGCCGGACCAGCACGTGCCGGACCTTGGTCGAGTCGAGCAACGCGTCGTAGGCGGGCATGATCGCACCGCCGGGAATGCCGAACGCGACCTCACAACCGACCGCTTCGAGGGAGCGGACCAGGGACTGCGCACCGGTGAGCCGTACCGGGGCGCCGACCGGCGGCGCGGGCTTGGGCCGGGGGGCGGCCGGCGGGTGGGGCGCCCCGGGTGGTGGGGTGGGCCGTGGCGTAGCGGTGGTCATCGGGTTCGCCTCGCGGTCTTGGTCAAGATGTTCATCGCGTTCCTGGACAACAAAAAACCCCCGCCGACCAGGTAGGCCGTACGAGGGTAGCGCGCCGACAGTCTCTAGCTCTCAGGCGTCGACGCGCCTGGGAAGTACGAGAATGCTGCGAACGGGCATGAGTGGACGTTAGTGCGGATGGCCGCCGGGCGTCAACTGTGCGGGATACCACTCCCGGATCGTGGACACGGACGGGTGACGGCGGACCCGGACACACCGGCCGATCGGCCGGCGAGCACCATCAGCGGGTGGCCGACCAGACGTCCCCAACCGAACAACCGGCCGCCGCCGAACCGGCGCCGGCCGACTCAACGGGCGCCGAACTGGCGGTGACCGAACCAACGGATGCCGAACCGGCGGTCGCCCGTCCGGTGCGGTTGCCCAGCAGGCTGGTGTTTCGCGTGCCGGGATCGGCGCTGGTCGCCGTGCTGTTCTTCGTGCTGTGTGCGTCCCCGCTCGCGGTGGCGGCGCCGTGGCTCACCCTGATCTACGTCATACCGCTGGGGATGGCCGTGTGGCTGCTGCGGACCAGGACCGTGGTGGACACGGAGAAACTGGTGGTCCGACGGGTGCTGACCAGGACCGTGCTGCCGTGGTCCGCGATCGCCTCGCTGCGGGTGGCCGATCGCAAGTGGGTGCGGGCGGTGCGCACCGACGGCGGCGAAGTGGTGCTGCCGACGGTGCGCCCCCGTCATCTGCCCGCGCTGGCACTGATGAGCGGTGGCCGGTTGCCCGACCCGACCGGTTGATCAGCCCGACCCGGCGGGTGGATCAGCCCGACCCGACCGGTTGATCAGTTGGTGCCGGTGTAGGTCACCGAGAAGCCGTTGTGCGCCGAGTTCGGCGCGGACGGCGTCGAGAACGTGGTGCCGTTCTGCACGAGGAAGATCTCCTCGTTGGCGTTCAGGTTCGGGTTGGCGTTGTTGCTCGTCAGGTTCGAGAAGCTGAACGTGGAGAACTTGGCGGGCGGGCCGATCTGGCCGTTGACGCTCGTCGCCTCCTCGATCCACTCGGCGGATGTGCCGGCACCGCGGTAGGTCCGGTTGATGGTGAACGACTGGCCCGTCGAGTTGTTCCTGATGCTGATGCGCCACGTGGTGCCACTGACCTTGGTCACGCTGGCGGTCATCGAGTTACCGGGGTGCACGGTGATGCTCGGGATGACCGTCTCGGGGGCCGGCAGGATCTCCCACCACGCGAGGTAGTGCGCGCTGCCGTTGGTGAAGTCCGCCTCGGTGCCGGTCTGGATCAGGTTCTGGTTGTTGAACCCGTCGATGCCGACCCACTGCGACGAGAACCGGTTCGGGGTGTTCGAGGTCCGCGACACCGTCGGCACGGTCCAGTTGCCGACCGCCGTCGTGAAGCTGCCGGTCTCGGCGTAGCCGGACCAGTTGCTGGACTGGAAGGCGTTCTTGCTGTGGGAGATCACGTGGTTGCTGCTGTTGGCCGCAGCCATCGTGCCCGTCGCGGCGGCTGCCGGCAGGACGGCGAACACGGCGCAGGCCGCTAAGCCCGCCACCGCAACGGAACGCAGGGTTTTGATACCCATCGGGTATCCTTTCTGTCTGTCGCGCGCATTCGCCCTCGGTCAACGCGCGGGGGAAAAGGGACGGCATCGGTGGCGGTACTGGATCAACTGCGCCGCCGCCACCTCGATTTTCGACGCAGAACTGGGCAGCGGCAAGGATGTCGACCGATTGGGACGTTCACAGGACAATGCTGCTTGTGAAGAATGTGGTAAGTGACTTTTAATCATTGTTCAGGTGCGCTGATCGGCGCAGGTGGCAGGCGTCGGATGGCCCCCGTCCACCGGGGGTAGCCTTGGGCTCCGGACCGACATTTTGGAGGAGTTGTGCCGCCGCTGCGCTCCCGCACGACCACCCACGGCCGCAACGCCGCAGGCGCCCGCGCGCTCTGGCGCGCCACCGGCATGACCGACGGCGACTTCGGCAAGCCGATCGTGGCGATCGCCAACTCCTACACGCAGTTCGTGCCGGGGCACGTGCACCTGCGGGACATGGGCGAACTGGTGGCTGGCGCGATCGCCGACGCGGGCGGCGTCGGGCGCGAGTTCCACACCATCGCGGTGGACGACGGAATCGCGATGGGTCACAGCGGGATGCTCTACTCGCTGCCCTCGCGCGAGATCATCGCCGACTCGGTCGAGTACATGGTCAACGCCCACCAGGCGGACGCGCTGGTGTGCATCTCCAACTGCGACAAGATCACCCCCGGCATGCTGAACGCGGCACTGCGGCTGAACATCCCGACGGTGTTCGTGTCCGGCGGGCCGATGGAGGCCGGCAAGGCCGTGGTGGTGGACGGGGTCGCGCAGGCGCCGACCGACCTGATCA
>DASXXM010000306.1:0-14248 GCA_036503065.1 Pseudonocardiaceae bacterium
GATTCACCCCACCCCGCAACGGCGGCCCGCTGTAGCCGCGGTTGGGCGGGTACGTCCGCTGCGCCCACGGCGCGACCGCGGACATCGGCCAGGGCTGCTGCCAGGACGCCAGCGGCGGCTTGGGCGGCGCCAGCGGGTCGACCGGCAGGTCCTTCGTGAGGGCGCGCAGGTCAGCGACGGTCTTGCAGGTCGAGTACGCCTCGGTGCTGCGCTGCTCGAACTCCGCGAGCGTCAGCCGGCCCTCGCCGACCTGCTCCTGCAGCGCCTGTACGACACGTTCCCGGTCACGGTCCGAGGCACGCATCGCATCCGCACTCGTCATGGCGTATCCCTCCGCGTTCGGCGACATACACCATGGTGCTCTCAAACACCCGCTGCCCGCATCAGTCGGACGGCTCTGTTATGCGTACCACGGTGGATGTAGTTACCCGGCCAACGTACGACCAGGACCGGGTGTTCCCCGATCACGCGTCGAGCAACCGCAGCAACCTGTCGGCCAGCGCGGGCCAGCCCCACGTGTCCAGGGCCCACTCCCGGCCGGCCCGGCCCAGTTTCGTGGCCCGTTCCGGGTCGGCCAGCAGGCCCGTGAGCACATCGGCAAGCTCGTTGACCTGGCGGCCGTCGACCACCTGGCCGGTCACGCCGTCACGGACGGTCTCCGGCGCGCCACCCGACCGGCCGGCCACGACCGGCAGGCCGGTCGCCGATGCCTCCAGATAGACGAGCCCGAACGCCTCCACGTCCAGGCCGCCGCCCCTGGTCCGGCTCGGCATGGCGAACACGTCACCGGCCGCGTAGTGACCAGGCAGTTCCGCCCACGGCACCGAACCGGTGAACACGACGTGCTCGGCGACCCCGGTCGCGGTGGCCAACCGGCCGAGCCGGTCGCGGTCCGGGCCGCCGCCGGCCAGCAGCAGCACCGCATCCGGCAGGTGGCGACGCACCGACGGCAGCGCGCGGATCAGCATGTCCTGACCCTTGCGCGGCACCAGCCGGGACACGCACACCACCGTCGGCCGGTCGCCGAGGCCGGAGCGGGCACGCAGCATCGCCCGTGCTGCCGGGTCCGGCCGGAAGAGCTGCGTGTCCACCCCGGGCGGCAGGTACTCGAGTGCCGCGAGCGGGCCGAACGCGGCGGCGAAGCGTGACCGGGTGTAGCGGCTGACGAAGGTCAGCACGTCGACCGTTGACCCGATCCGGCGTAAGGCCTGGCGGGCGCCGGGCAGCATGGACCAGCCGACCTCGTGGCCGTGCGTACTGGCCAGCACCCTGGTCGCGCCTGCCCGCCGCAGGTGCGGGGCGAGCAGCGCCAGCGGTGCGGACGCGCCGAACCAGACGGCCGCGCAGCGCTCCCGGCGCAGGATCTCGGCGGCCCGGCGTGCCACGTCCCTGGTGGGCAGCATCAGCGACGTGGGGTGCCGGTAGACGGTGAACGGCTGCCGCGCGTCGAACTCCGGGTGCGGCTCGCTGCCCCGGCGCCATGCCGGCGCGTAGACGACCAGGTCGTCGGCCGGCAGGTGGCCGGCCAGGGTGTGCAGGTAGTTCTGGATGCCACCGGCCCGTGGCGGGAAGTCATTGGTCACCAGCAAGGTCCGACGCACCCCAGCACGGTAGCCCGAGCGCGGTGACCGGGTGCGGGTGGCCGAGAGCCGAGTCAGGCCGGCCCCCGTGTGGGGCCGGCCTGACGATCGAGCTGTGTTCGGTTCGCCGTCAGGGACCGAGGAGGCGGGCACCGCTGTAGTCGCTGAACAACGCTTCGACCCGGACCACCGTGCCGAAGGTGGCCGCGTCGACCATCAGGCCGTTGCCGACATAGATGCCGACGTGGTGCGCCGGGTAGCCGAAGAACACCAGGTCACCTGGTTGTTCCTGGCCCCTTGGCACCGAGACGCCCATGGTCTGCTGGGTGGCGGCGGAGTGCGGGATGCCCGGAATGCCGGCCTGCGCGTACGCGTAGAGCACCAGGCCGGAACAGTCGAAGTCGGCCGGACCGGCACCTGCCCACACGTACGGCTTGCCGCGTTGCGCCAGGGCGACGTTCATCGCGGCACCCCGGACGCCTGCCGGCGCGATGAAGACGCCCTGCACACCGGTGGACGCCAAGGTGGCCTGCTGCTGCGCGGACAGCTTGTTCCTGGCCGCGATCAACGGTGCGAGTTGCGCCTCGAGTGCCTGGCCCTGCTGGACGAGCTGGGCCTTGAGCGCCGTCGCGGCGGCGGTGGCGTTCTGGGCGGTCTGCAGGTCGGTCCGTGCCCGGGTCTCCGCCTTGTGCGCGCCGCTGACCGCGTCGGCAAACTTGTTCAGTACGTCGAAGTTGTCCGTGGCCAGTGCCTGCAGATCGGTCGCCCGGTTGAGGTAGTCCCTGGCCGAGGTGCCGGTGAGCAGGGCGGACAGCTGGTTGAACCGGGCTCCCGCGTACGAGGCGCCGGTCAGCTGGTCGACCTGGACGAGGTACTTGTCCTCCACCGTCTGTGCTGCCTGCTCGGCCAGTTGGGCGGCGGCCACGTCGTTGCCGGCCTTCTGCGCCAGCGCCTGCTTGTTGGTGAGGTCCACGTTGGCCGCGCGGATCTGCTCGTTCAGCGCGTCGGCCTGCTGGGACAGTTGGTTGAACTGCGCAACGGGGTCGTTACTGGGTGGGGTGGGGGCCGGCGGAGCCGCTGTCGCCGAGGTCGGGGTGAAGCTCACCGCGGCGATCACTGCGGCTACCGCGAAAGTTCCGCGTGTGATGCGCTTGATTCGGTGCGACGCCACGTCGCGCGTGTCTCCTTCGTCCGGCACCGCCGAGTCGATCAGACCACGGGCCGGCGTGTGTCACTCGGAAGAGTGACACTGCACGCTCGTGATCGCCGACTTACGCCCGGTCCCCCGACAGGCCGTTTCAGCGGGGATCTCGCGTCGCCGCCCTCCGTGGACGACAGGCCGCCGCGAGATCTCGGACAGGTTACGGAATGCACGCCATTGCGTCTACCGTGCCGATCGTGATCCGGTCGACACCAAGGCTGTTCCCCGAATGGACTAGCGGCCGCTTCAGATGGTGATCGTGGGACTGCCATCAGCTGACCTGCCGACGATGCCGTCCGACGTACCCGCTCGACCGTTCGGCGCTTAGTTCCACGGCCGTTCGCGTGTTGACCGGTTCGTCCCGCGTGTCCCCCGGCTGGCCGAGCGGCACCAACTTCAGGTGCGGCACGAGACCCGCGTCCGCGAGTGCGCCCAACGCGGTCAGTTCCGGGTCGGTCAGCTCGATGGTGGCAGGGGCGTCCAGCAACACGCTGATCACGCAGTCCGGGCAGCCGACACCGCGGATCGCACACCTGTCGCAGTCGATGATCACGAGCGCTCCTCGTCCGTTTCGAATCCGGTGGACCCGATCACCACGCACGATAGATGGCCGCACCGACATATTCGAATGTTTGTTCGAATGGATGTCGAACCGGCTGGTCAGACTCTGCTGATCCGGGCCAGGAGGACGGCGGAGGGCACCGGGTGGGCGCCGCGGCGGCGGACCGAGTCGGCCACCGCTCGGTCGGACGTGACGACGATCACCGGGCGGCCTTCGGGCTCCGCCGTCACGAGGGCCCGGATCACGTCGTCGGCCAGTACGCCGGGGTCGGAGAACAGGACCCGCACGCCGCGCGGTGCCGCGGAGGGCACGGAGACCACGCCCGCGCCGTCGAACACCAGCGTCACCTCGGCGCCGGTTCTGGCGGCCAGCGCGGCCAACTGGTAGACCAGCCGTTCACGTTGGTCCACCAACGGCAGGTCGGGATAACCGGTCTTGGTGACGTTGTAGCCGTCCACCACCAGGTGCACGGTCGGCAGCGCGAGCAGCCGGTCCAGTGCCGCCGGATCGGCGACCCGGCCGACCGCGCTCTGGGCCGCGCTGGCGCCGCGCACCAGGTCGGCCGGGCGCGGGCCGGACCCGCCGAGCGCCAGTTCCCGGCGCAGGCCCGTGACGGCGCCGTCGAGCGTGTCGACCAGCAGCGCGAGCCGGACCTCGTCGGCCTGGCGGGCCTCCCTGGCGGCCTGGCGCGCGGCCTGCGCGTCGGCCTCGGCGCGGCGGGCCTTGGTGCGTTCCGCGTCGGCGCGTTCGCGTTCCCGGTCGCGGTCCGCGGTCAGTGACTTGCGTTCCAGTTCGGTCCTGATGCGCATCTGTTCTGCGTCGGCGCGGGCCGACGTGGCCTCGTCGCGCGCCTCGCGCAGCCGGACCCCCTGTTCCCGCAATCGTTTGAGGAGTTTCTCCAGTTCGGCCTCGCGCTCGCCGACGACCTGGCCCGCGTTGCCCTCGGCGCGGCTGAGTTCGTCGCGCAGCCGGGTCAACTCGGCATCGAGACGGCCGGCCCGCTGCACCGCGGTGTCGCGCTCGGCGCGGATCGCGGCGTCCATTTCCCTGCGGCGCACCAGTTCCACGTAGTGCACCGCGGCGCCGTCGGCCAGCAGCAGCGCCGCCGTCGCGGCGGACGCCGGGTCGGGCGCCGTGAGATCGAGCACAGCGGGGCGGTGTTCGCGGGCCCATTCGGTCACGGCGGCACGAAACGGCGGACAGGTGCGCAGGCCGGTCAGCAGCGGGCCGGCCCCCAGCCGGGCCCGCTTGGCAGGCGCGAACCTGGCCACCGGGCGAACCGGCGCCGGGATGTCGACGGGCGTGATCTCGCCGACCGCGTCCGCGGCGATCTCGGCCAGCCGGACCCGCACCGCGGCAGGCAGGTCGGTCCAGTCGACACCGGACTCGGTCGCGGCATCGGCCGTGTCGGTCGCCGGCTCCGTGACGTTCGCCACAGCGGGGGTGCGCACGTCGAGCGGGCCGGACAACTCCGGACCCGGTTCGCGGCGGCGCGCCGACGACGTCATCTCTACAGGTTAGTGCGCCCCACCCGCCGGCACCGCCACGGATTGGTCCGGGCACGCCGCGAACCGGCCAAATCCACACTGTCGGTGGTCCTCTCTACGGTCGCCAGCGATGAACGCGTCCAGTGATGGGGCTGACACGCAGCTCACCTTCGACGAGCTCGGCACGCCGTTGCGCGAGGTCACCTTCGTCGTGTTCGACCTGGAGACCACCGGCGGCGCTGCCGGCGAGGACGAGGTGACCGAGATCGGTGCGGTCAAGGTGCGCGGCGGCGAACTGCTCGGCGAGTTCGCGACCCTGGTCGATCCGGAGCGCGGCATCCCGCCGCAGGTCGTCGCGCTGACCGGGATCACCCAGTTCATGGTCACCGGCGCGCCGACCATGGCCAGGGTGCTGCCGGCGTTCCTGGAGTTCGCGGCGGGCGCGGTGCTCGTCGCGCACAACTCCGGGTTCGACATCAGCTTCATCAAGGCGGCCTGCCAGCGGTTGGGCTATCCGTGGCGCAGGCCGCCGGTGGTGTGCACGGTGAAGCTGGCCAGGCGGATCCTGACCCGGGATGAGGCGCCGAGCTGCCGGTTGTCGGCGTTGTCGGCGCTGTTCCGGACCGAGACGCGGCCCAACCACCGGGCGCTCGCGGATGCCAAGGCGACCGTCGAGGTCCTGCACAGCCTGTTGGAACGGGTCGGCTCGATCGGCGTGCAGTCGCTTGAGGAACTGCTGGACTACCTGCCGGAGGTCACGCCCGCCCAGCGGAACAAGCGGGACCTGGCCGCGCACCTGCCGTCCGAGCCCGGCGTGTACCTGTTCCGCGGTCCGTCCGACGAGGTGCTCTACGTGGGCACCGCGACCGACCTGCGCCGCCGGGTCCGGCAGTACTTCACGTCCAGCGAGACCCGGCCGCGGTTGCGCGAGATGGTGGCGCTGGCCGTCCGGGTGGACCACGTCGTGTGCGCACACCCGCTGGAGGCGCAGGTGCGGGAGCTGCGCCTGCTGGCCGCGTACAAGCCGCCCTACAACCGGCGTTCCCGCAACCGGCACAACTACGCGTGGGCGGTGCTCACCGACGAGGCGTTCCCCCGGCTGTCCGTGGTCCGCACACCACGGGCCGGCGCGATGGGCCCGTTCCGCTCGCAGGCCGCGGCCATGGCGGCGGTGGCGGCCGTGCAGGACGCGGCGCCGATCCGGCCGTGCACGCCGCGCATCCCGGCGCGCGGGGCGCACGGCACGCCGTGCGCGCTGGCCGAGCTGGGCCGGTGCGCGGCACCCTGCGCCGGACGGCAGACCGTGGCCGACTACGCGGTGGCCGTGCACGCGGTGCGGGACCTGGTGGCCGGGCGGGACAGCCAACTGCTGGCCGCGGCCACGTCGGCGCTGGCGCACCTGGCCGCGCAGCAGCGTTTCGAGGTGGCCGGTGCACGGCGGGACCGGCTGGTCACCCTGGTCCGCGGTCTGGACCGGGGACAGCGGCTGGCCGCGCTCGCGGCCATTCCGGAACTCGTCGCGGCCCGGCCGCGACCGGCGGGCGGGTGGGAGCTGGCGGTCGTCCGGCACGGCAGGCTCGCGTCGGCCGGTGTGGCGGAGCGTGGCGTGCCGGCGAACCCGGTGGTGGACGCGCTGATCGCGGGCGCGGAAACGGTGTTGCCCGGCGACGGTCCGCTGTTCGGCGCGGCACCGGAGGAGACGTCGTTGTTGGCGCGGTGGCTGTCCGGGCCGGGCATCCGGCTGGGCCGGACGTCGGTGCCGTGGGCCGAACCGGCCGGGTCGGCGGGTGCGTGGCGGGCGTGGGCGGAACGGGCCGCGGCGGCCACCATGGACGGGCTCTAGGATCGGGCGATCATTCACCGAAGCTGAGGAGTCCGCTGTGATCACCGCCATCGTGTTGATCCAGGCTGAGGCGGACATGATTCCGGAGACGGCGCAGACCATCGCCGACATCGACGGCGTGACCGAGGTCTACTCCTGCGCCGGGGACGTGGACCTGATCGCCCTGCTGCGGGTGGATCGGCACGAGGACCTGGCCGAGCTGGTGCCGGGGCGGATCGGCAAGGTCGCCGGGGTGCTCAACACGGACACGCACATCGCGTTCCGCTCCTACTCCCGGTCGGACACCGAGGCCTCGTTCGGCATCGGCATGGACGGCTGAACCCCGGGAGAGGCGGCGAACACCCCCTCGCCGCCTCTCGTACGGTGCCGTGTCAGGCGCCCAGCGTGCCGCCTTTGACGGCGGCCAGGAACGCCCGGTAACAGTCGCCCGCGAACGCAAGCTGGCCCGCGGCGCGGTTCTTGCTGTCGCGGATGCCGGCCGCCGCGATGCCGACGACGAGTTCGACGCACGCGTTCTGCGCCTCGCTCCTGCTGCTCTTGCGCCAGGTGTCGGTATTCATCGCTCCCTGACCGAATCCAGTACGGCGCCGATGATCCGTGCCGACTCCTCCGGTGCGGGCGCGGCAGCGCAGATCTCCTGCCACACCGCGGCCAACCCCGACACGTCGGCCTCGTCCTCCAGCGTCTCCCCCCCGGTCACGTACTCCAGATAGGCGGACTCCGGCTCGCCGTCCTCGGGGAACGTGAAGATCGTGATCGGGCCGGACATCGCGCCGTAGGCGCCGAACGTGAACGGGACGACCTGGATGGTGATGTTGGGTTCCTCGGCCATGGCCAGCAGGTGCTCCAGTTGCGCCGCCAGCAGGCTCGGGCCGCCGATCACGCGCCGCAGCACGCCCTCGTCGATCAGGGAGTGCAGCACCAGCGGCCGATTCGCGCGGAACAGCAGTGACTGCCGGTCCCGCCGTTCCGCGGCCGCCAGTGCGTCGCTGGCCGGCCGGTTGATCCTGGTGCGGGCGGCCCGGTTGATCTCGGCGGCGTAGTCGGCCGTCTGAAGCATGCCGGGCACGATCACCGTGTCGAGCGTGCGTTCCCGGATCGCCTCGCACTCGTCCATCCGGAACCTGCGATAGCGCACCGGCAGATCGCCCGCGTGCGCGATGATCGCCGGATCCGAGTCGGCGATCTCCCAGAGTTGGAGCGCGCGCCGCCGTTCGTCCTCCGTCGCGCCGATGACCTCGAGGACCGTCGTGAACCGATGCAGGCTCGGCAGTGCGTCGCCGGACTCCAGGCGGTACACGGTCTGCTTCGAACACACGGCCAGCGCGGCGATCTCGTCGGGCTTGCGGCCCGAGCGGACTCGGATCGGCTTGACGAACCTGCCCAGCCGGCGCTTGCCACGGGTCGTTCCTACCACCATGTGGCCACCTCCCCTTTCACGCCATCATATGAGACTCTCAAATGTGTGTAGCGGATCGTTGTAACGATGCGTTTCACACTGGAGCTACGACGCCGCGTGCGGTCGGGATTTCCCACCGCGCCAGGCCAACACCGAACAGGTCATCCGTGGGCGGGCGCGAGCTGGGGATTCAACGTCACAGGGCGGGGTGCGGCGCTCGACCGAACGGGCTGGACCACACCCCGCTGCCGGTCCGGATCGACGTGCCTGAGCTGGCCGGCAACGGCCGGCGGGCGAGGAAACAGCGGACGCGGGCACACCGGCGACGACCACAGTCGAAACGTGGTCGGCGCCACATTGCACTGCGTGCCCCGTCAAGTCGTCACGGCGGCCCGAACGACCCGCCGACCAGGGGCCGGCGACCGACCCGATACCGGCACTGACCGGATGTCGAAGGTGGATTCAGTTGGCCTGGTGATAAGCCTCCAGGACTTCCGCCGAGATACGACCGCGCTCGGATACCTTCAGCCCCCGCTTGCGGGCCCACTCGCGGATCGCCTGATTCTGTTCCCGATCCACCGCGGCCGAGCGACCCTTCGGGGCAGTGGCCGCGGCACGCTTGCGCAGTCCGGATCGGCGGGCGTTCGCCACAAAGTCCGCGAGCATGCCGCGAATTTTCTCCGCGTTGACCGGAGAGAGGTCGATCTGGTACGAGACGCCGTCGAGCCCGAATTCGACCGTCTCCTGCGCGACCGAGCCGTCGAGGTCGTCAACGAGCTGGACGGTGACCTTCTGCACCACGCACGTGTCCTTTCTCTGCCGAGATACCCTGGTTTTCGCGAGAGAATACACGGATACCCAGTATCACACCAAGACGACGCGCATTTCATCTCACCGGTTTGCACTAACACTACCAACAGTGATCAGTCCAGGCCAAAACGGCGGATTGACATCCCCTTGTCGGGTGAGCACCAAAGGGTACGGCGGCGTTGTCCGCGCTGCACCATCGCGCAACCCGCCGACCAGCACATCCATCCGCACACACCGCTACGCCGTAAAGGTGAAGCGATCGGTCGAGTGGCCGGACGGTCAGATCGCTAACCTATCCAAATCCAGGAAATCCCAGGTGGCGCAGGTTGTTGCAGTTCAGTTGATAGGGACCGCGTGACCGGTAACCCGAACGCGCGGATCAACCGGGTCGACATCGATGCGCAGTTCACTTGGTCGGCCCATGTCGACGCCCTGATGAACGGTCAGCCGAGTCGGCCGGTCAATTCGACCGAGGTCTCGCAGGTACCCGCCGAAAGCGGCGGCGGCCGCTCCGGTGGCCGGATCCTCCACCACACCGCCAACCGGAAACGGGTCACGCGCATGGAACCGATCGGTGTTCTCCGGCCAGAAGAGGTGCACGGTCGTCCAACCGGCCGCGTTCATCACGTCGGCCAACTCGGTGAACCCGTAGTCGAGTTCGGCGAGCCGTTGCCGGGAGACGGCCGGCACTATCAGGTGTTCGACGCCGCCGAATGCGACCCGCGGCGGGAAATCCGGATGCAGATCCGCAGCGGACCAGCGCAGCGCGGCCAACGCGGCCGCCAATTCTGATGGCGTCACCTGGCGGCTGTGGGTGGCCACGCTGGTCAGCGTCGCGGACCCGTCGATCCGGGTGTCCACCGCGATCTCACCGGCCCTGGTGTCGAACACCAGCGGCCCCGGCCCGATCCGGCCGGCAATGGCGACCGCGGTGGCCACGGTGGCGTGCCCGCAGAACGGCACCTCGGCCAGCGGACTGAAGTAGCGAACCCGGTAGCGACGCGTGACGTCGTCACCATCGGTCACGAACGCGGTCTCCGAGTAACCGACGTCGGCGGCGATGGCCTGCATCGCCTGGTCTGTCAGTCCCGTTGCGGCCGGCACGACCCCGGCCGGGTTGCCGCCGGCCGGGTCGGTGGTGAAGGCGGCGTACCGGGCAATCCCGATTCCGGGCGCGATGTCCGTCATGCCACCACGCTCGCACGTCCGGGCCCGGCGGTACCACTCCGACCACGGCGGAGAAGACCGCACCGGCACCAGGAACGGCCGTACGGCGCGCTCCAATGCCTCAGCCACGGTTGTCAGGTGAGGCGCCGGCACACACTGTTCCAGGGGCGGGCAGAGCTACCGCCGAACTCCAGCGAAAATCGACTTCGCCGACCTGAGGGCAGGCCCCCACCCAACCTCGGGGGCTTCGGCCCTTTTCAACCCTATGCCTGTCAAGCCCCAAATGGGGTAGTCGGTGGAAAGTTGTGGATAACCGTCGGCCCTGTGGACAGGTCGCTTGACAGCTTCCCGAACCACAGGGCCGAAACGGCGTCAGTCCACCGGCAACTGCGGGTGTTCGCTGCTGCTCTCTGCTGCCTCGTCGGCGGCGTGCTGCTCGGCTCTGGCGCGGTCCAGTGCGATCGTCTCGCCGCGTGGGTCCGGGCGCAGGAACGTGCCGGGTACCGGGTGGCCGGCAGAGCCCAGCTTGTTCATCTTCTTGGGTAGCGGCGCGCCCTGATAGGGCAGGGCGACCGGGTGGCCGTGGTCGTCGACCGGGCCGAGCGGCTGGTGTACCTCGATGAACTCGCCGTGCGGCAGGCGCTTGATGATGCCGGTCTCCACGCCGTGTTCGAGCACCTCGCGGTCGCCTCGTTGCAGGCCGATGCACATCCGGTACGTCATGTAGTACACCAACGGCGGCAGGACGAGCAGGCCGATTCGGCCGCCCCAGGTCATCGCGTTGAGTGAGATGTCGAACTTGTCCGCGATGATGTCGTTGCCGCAGGAGATCGTGGCCACCACGAAGAACGCGACGCCCATCGCGCCGAGACTGGTGCGTACCGGCACGTCCCTCGGCCGCTGCAGCAGGTTGTGGGCGGCGAAGTCCTTGGTCAGCCGCCGCTCGATGAACGGGTACAACAGCAGCACCGTGATGATCAGGCCAAGGCCCATCAGCGGGAAGAACGCCGCGGGAATCAGGTACCGGTGCCCGAAGTTGATCTCCCAGTCCGGCCAGAGCCGCAGCAGGCCATCCGTCCACGCCATGTACCAGTCCGGCTGCGAGCCCGCCGATATCTGCGCGGGGCTGTACGGGCCGAAGTTCCAGATCGGGTTGATCTGGAACAGGCCCGCGATCAGCGCCAGCAGACCGACGACCACCGCGAAGAAGCCGCCCGCCTTGATCGCGAACACCGGCATGATGCGCACGCCGACGACGTTGCTCTCCTTGCGCCGCACACCGGGGAACTGGGTGTGCTTCTGGTACCAGACCAGGCCGACGTGCACGGCGATCAACGCCAGGATGATCCCGGGTATCAGCAGGATGTGCACCGCGTAGAAGCGCGGGATGATCTCCGTGCCGGGAAACTCGCCGCCGAAGATCAGCCAGTGCAGCCACGTGCCGATGACCGGCGTCGCCAGGATGCCGCCGGACATCGCGGCCCGGATGCCGGTACCGGACAGCAGGTCGTCCGGGAGCGAGTAGCCGGTGAAGCCCTCGAAGCCGCCGAGCACCAGCAGCAGCACGCCGATGACCCAGTTCGTCTCACGCGGCTTGCGGAACGCGCCGGTGAAGAAGACGCGCAGCATGTGCACTGCCATCGCGGCCATGAACAGCAGCGCGGCCCAGTGGTGCAGCTGCCGCACGAACAGGCCGCCGCGCACGTCGAAGCTGATGTTCAGGGACGACTCGAACGCCCTGGACATGAAGACGCCGCGCAGGTTGTCGAACGTGCCGTTGTACTGCACCTCGGTCATCGACGGGTCGAAGAACAGCGCGAGGTACGTGCCGGACAGCAGCAGCACGATGAAGCTGTAGAGCGCGATCTCACCGAGCAGGAACGACCAGTGCGTCGGGAAGACCTTGTTGAGCTGCCGCCGCATGCCGCCGGCCGGGTGGTAGCGCTCGTCGACGTCCTGCAGCGCCTTGCCGGCGAACTTCATCGCCGGGTTGGTCGGCTTCGTCGGGGTGACGATGGAACGGGTCATGCCCCACGCTCCCAGTAACCAGGGCCGATCGGCTCAATGTAGTCGTGCACCGCGTAGAGGTAACCGGTCTGGTCGTCGACCTTGATCGGCAGCTGGGCAAGGGCCCTCGCGGCCGGTCCGAAGATCGGCCGGCAGTACTCCAGCGCGTTGAACTGCGACTGGTGGCATGGACACAGGATACGGTTCGTCTGCTGCTCGAACAGCGAAGTCGGGCAGCCGAGGTGGCTGCAGATCTTCGTGTACGCGTAGTAGTCGCCGTAGTTGAAGTCCTCCTGGCCGGCCCGCTTGATGATGCGTGCCGCGTCCTGCGGGCGGAAGCGCAGCAGCATCGTCGGGTTGTCGATGCGCACCAGGGCGGCCTGCAGCGCCTCCGGATTGTTCCGTTCCGACTCGCGGAACGGGAACACCGTCTGCATGGCGCCCGCGTCCATGTCCGCCGGGCTGACCAGCGCGACCTCGTGCGGGTCGCCGGTGTCCTTGCGCAGGAACACCCGTTCCGGGTTGGCCGGGTCCTGGTACCAGCCGGTGTGCGCGAGGGTGTCCTGCGGGGCCTGTGACTTGCTCCACGGGTTCTTGATCAGTCCACCCAACGGGAAGACCACCAGGCCGAGGCCCATGACACCGGCCGCGGCGATCGCGGAGCGCTTGATCAGCGAGCGCCGGGCGATGGTGGTCCGGTTGCCGGCGTCGGCCAGTTCGGCCAGCAGGGTCTGCCGGTCCACCTCCGGTGACTGGCCGTCGTGCCGTTCCTGGACGGCGACCTCGTGCGGGATGAACTTCTTGACGTAGGCCAGCGCCCCGAAGCCGAGGCCGAGCACGGTCAGCCCCAGCGTCACGCCCAGCAGCGGCGTGTACAGGCCGTACCAGAACTGGTGGCCCGGTTTCTGGTACTGCCACGGCCACCAGATGAACACCACGATGAACGCGACCGCGGCCAGCGCCGCCAGCACGAACCAGAGCGCGACGACCCGCTCGGCCCGCCGCTCCGCCCTGGTGCCCTTGACCGGCCACGGGTCGTGGTACTCGACCATCTCGACGCCGTCGAGCTTGGTGCCCAGGGCCACCAACTCGTCCCGGCTCAGCTGGGCCAACTGCTCCTCCGAGGGCAGCACGACCTCGTCACTCATGCTTTGGCTCCGATCCACAGGGTCACGCCGATCAGCGCGGCGATCCCCACGACCCACGCGATGAATCCCTCCGAGATCGGCCCGAGACCGCCGAGGCCGTTGCCACCGGGATCGTTGTTGCCGCCCTGGACGGACGTGACGTAGGAGATGATGTCCTTCTTCTCCTGCGGGGTGAGCTGCCGGTCGGAGAACTTCGGCATGTTCTGCGGACCGGACTGCATCGCCGTGTACATCGTGCTCGGTGACGCGCTCTGCAGTGACGGCGCGAACTTGCCCGACGACAGCGCGCCACCCTGGCCGGTGAAGTTGTGGCAGGACGCGCAGTTGAGCCGGAACAGTTGGCCGCCGCGCGCCGGGTTGCCGTTGGTCAGGTCGGTGGACGCGCTCGGGGCCAGCGGACCGCCGCCGTGCGCCTCGATGTACGCGCCGAGCGCGTCGACCTGCGCGGGGGTGAACCGTGCCGGCTTCTGCTCCGCCTGCGCGCTCTGCGAGGCCAGCGGCATCCGGCCGGTCGACACCTGGAAGTACACGGCGGCCGAGCCGACGCCGATCAGCGTCGGGCCGCGGTTGGCCTCACCCTGCAGGTTCGCGCCGTGGCAGGTGATGCAGGTGTCCTGGTACAGCTGCTGGCCCTGGGCGAGCTGCTGCGCGTCGCCCCCGGCCGCGTGCGCGGTCTGCGGGGCCGGCACCAGCACGCTGTAGAGCGCGCCCGCGCCGATCAGCGCGACACCGAGGGCCAGGAACCCCGACACGCGGCGACGCAGCTTGGTCCGCGCCCTGGCGCGCCGTGAGCTGGTGGTGGTCATCTATTCGGCAACCCTTGCTGTGGAGTTCGGGCCGGGCTCAGTGCAGCAGCTCGACGCAGGTGAACAGGCCGATCCAGACGACGTCGACGAAGTGCCAGTAGTACGACACGACGATGGTCGCGGTGGCCTGTGCCGGCGTGAACTTGCTCAGCCGGGTTCTGATCATCAGGAAGATGAAGGCGACCAGCCCGCCCAGCACGTGCAGGCCGTGGAAACCGGTGGAGATGAAGAACACCGA
>DASXXM010000307.1:0-4542 GCA_036503065.1 Pseudonocardiaceae bacterium
GCTCCAGTGCCACCACGCGTTGATCGGGGACCCGTCACCGATCGCGGCGAACCAACCCTGGTACCCGACGGTGATCTTGCCGACCACATCGCCTGCCGGACTGGCGGCCGGAGCCGCCGCACTGGGGAACGCGGCGTACGCGCCGGCCGCGGTGGCGCCGGCGGCAGTGCCGGCGAGAACGAGGAACGACCGTCGTGACAGGCTCATGGAGTCTCCCGTGGCGCCACTCAGCCATTGAGCAGCATGCTTTACGAATTAGTTCATCACTTGAACTATGTCGCGGAAGCCTAGGACCGAGCCATTGTCGAGTCAAGACGAAAGACCCGATGACTGTTTCACACGACCACTCGTCAGCGTGCTTACCTGGCAGAATCCGTAGGATGACCCGTTCCGACGCCATCGCGCGCGCGACCGACTACTTCGACTCCGGCGCGTTCCTCACCGACCTGGCCCGCCGGGTCGCCTACCGGACCGAGAGCGTGCCGGCGGATCGGTGTCCGGACCTGCGGGCCTATCTGGACGACGAGCTGGTGCCCGCCGCACACCGGTTGGGCGCCACGGCGACCGTGGTCGACAACCCCCAGCCCGGCGGCAACCCGTTCCTCATCGCGCACCGGCACGAGGCCGACGACCTGCCCACCGTGCTCACCTACGGCCACGCCGACGTGGTCATCGCCGAACCGCGACGGTGGCGCGCCGGACTCGACCCGTGGCAGGTCACCGTCGAGCAGGATCGTTGGTACGGCAGGGGAACCGCGGACAACAAGGGCCAGCACACGATCAACCTGGCCGCGCTGGAACACGTGTTGGCCACCAGGGGCCGGCTCGGCTTCAACCTCAAGGTGCTCGTCGAGACCGGCGAGGAGTCCGGTTCGGTGGGGCTGCGCGCGCTGTGCGCGGCGCGGCGGGACGAGCTGGCCGCGGACGTGCTCATCGGTTCGGACGGGCCACGGGTGGCCGCCGACCGGCCGACGATCTTCCTCGGCACCCGGGGCACCGCCGTGTTCACGTTGCGGGTGGCGTTGCGCGAGCGCGCCTACCACTCGGGCAACTGGGGCGGCGTGCTACGCAATCCGGCCACCGTGCTGGCCAACGCGGTGGCCTGCCTGGTCGACGGGCGCGGTCGCATCCTGGTTCCCGGCCTGCGGCCACCGTCCATTCCGGACAACGTCGGCACGGCGCTGCGTGTCATTTCGGTCGGCGGCGACACCGATGACCCGGACGTCGACCAGGACTGGGGCGAGCCGGGGCTGACCCCGGCCGAGCGGCTGATCGGCTGGAACACGCTGGAGGTGCTGTCGTTGGCGGCCGGCAACCCGGATACCCCGGTCGGCGCGATCCCCGGCAGCGCGCACGCGCACTGCCAACTGCGGTTCGTGGTCGGCACCGACATCGACAACCTGGTGCCCGCGCTGCGCGCTCGACTGGACGACCACGGCTTTCCGATGGTCACCGTCGAGCCGGGACTGGTCATGCGGGCCACTCGGACCGACCCGGGTGACCAGTGGGTGCGGTTCGCGATGGCGTCGCTGGCACGCACCCACGGCACCCCGCCCACCCTCCTGCCCAACCTCGGCGGCAGCCTGCCCAACGACGCCTTCGCGGAGGAACTGGGCATGTCGACGATCTGGATCCCGCACTCCTACCCGGCCTGCGCCCAGCACGCCCCGGACGAGCACCTGCTCGGCTCGCTGGCGCGTGAGGCGCTCGGTCTGATGGCCGGTCTGTTCTGGGACCTCGGGGAACCGAACTAGGGCCGGAACGGCTTTCCGGTGCCGGTCTGGCAGGTCAGGCGCAGGCTCTCCAGGTAGTAGCCCCAGTTGAAGTTGTAGGTGCCGTAGGCGTCGTCGGCCAGTTCCTGGGCGTAGTGCTGCCAGAAGCGCAGTCGGGTACCGGTGTCGGTGGGCACCAGTTCGAAGTCGAAACGGTTGTCCGCCCATTCCGCCGCGCCGCCGACGCACTGCCAGCGCACGGTCGACGGCGGGGTCAGTTCGGTGATGCGCATGTCGGGGTGGAAGCCGTCCTCGAAGGTGAAGTCGACGATGCCGCCGACCGATGTGTCCGCCTTCACCTGTGTGGTCCACCAAGACGCGAGGCCCTTGGCGGTCGTCAGCGCGTCGTACACCTGTTCCCGCGGTACGCCGATCTCCACGACGTGGTGAATCGTCTTCATGTCGTCCCTCCTGACCAGCGGTGCATGCCGGTGGCGACAGTAGTGGCGCCGGTCGATCACCGACTACGGCGCGCGGTGCAAACTCCGGCGCCCTTCGTTTGGACGATCGCACAAAGACATCGGCTCGCTCCGCTCGCGGGTCGGCGCTAGCCTGTGCGGGTGCGCAGCGGCGAACGGGAGATCCTCGCCCGGTTCGAGACACGGCTGGAGGAGATCGCGGACGAGATCGCCGACGCCACCGTGGCCGAGGTCGCCGCGTTCGACCCGATGCGCGACGCCACGCTGCGCGCGGAGATCCGGGCGCTGTCCCGCCGGCAACTCGACGCGTTCCTGGACGCCACCCGCCGGGGTGGCGTGCCGTCGCCGGAGATCATGGCGGTGGTGCGGGAGCGGGCCGCGCTGCGGGCGCGGCAGTTGGTGCCGTTGGCCGCGCTGTTGCACTCGTACCTCATCGCGCAGCGGGTGATCTCGGCGGCGATCGGCCGGGAAGCGGGCAGCGACAGCCGGTCTCGTGGTGCCGCGCTCGCCCTGACGACGCTGACCTTCAACTACAACATCGCCGTCACCACCGCGATGGCCGACGCCTACGTGGAGACCGTGCAGGGCGATCTCGCCGCCGCAGAGTCGGCGCGGCTCACGCTGGTGGACGCGCTGCTCACCGACCAGGTCGACGACCGGCCGGAACTCACCCGGCGCGCCATCGGCCTCGGTTTCGATCCCGACCGCCGGCAGGTCGTGGTCATCGCCGCCGTGGACCGGCAGAACCCGGCCGGCCGGTGGGCGGCCGACGCGATCGCCATGGCGTGCGGCCGGTCCGCGCGCACCGCGTTCGTCGTCGGGCGGGACGACGGGCTGGTGGCCCTGTTGGACGCGGACGGCCCGCATCGCGCCGAGGTGGTGCTCGAACGGGCCGCCGCGCAGGTGCGCCGGACCCACGGCGCCCAGTTGCGGGCCGGTGTCGGCACACCGTTCGTGGGGATGTCGGGTTTCCGGGTCAGCTACCACCAGGCGCGCCGCGCGGCCCGGCACGCGACCGGTCAACGGCCGTTCATCGTCGGCCCACAGGACATCCGGCTGTTCGACGAGCTGACCGCGGGCGGTGGCGCCGCGGACCTGATCCCGCAGGCGACCCAAAAGGCGCTGGGCGACCCGATGCTGCGCGACACCGTCCAGGCCTACGTCGACGCCGATCTCAGCGTGACGACCGCGGCGCGGGCGATGTCGTTGCACCCCAACTCCGTCCGGTACCGGCTGCGCCGCGTCGCCGAGTTGACCGGTCGTGATCCACTGAAGCTGACGGACCTGCTCGAACTGATCACCGCGGCCCGCCTGCTCGGGCCGTCGGACTGAAACGGAGGACGAACATCGTGGTGCGTTGGGGAATTCTCGGCACCGGCGGGATCGCGCGCGCGTTCGCGAGCGATCTGGCGCGGACCGATTCCGGTACGGTCGTCGCGGTCGGCTCGCGGAGCGACGCGGACCCGTTCGCGGACGAGTTCGACATCCCGAATCGGCACGGTTCCTACGAGTCGCTGGTGTCCGATCCGGACGTCGACGTCGTGTACGTCGCCACGCCGCACCCGATGCACCACGACAACGCCGTGCTGGCGCTGCGCGCGGGCAAGCCGGTGCTGGTGGAGAAGCCGTTCACGATGAACGCCGCGGAGGCGCGCGACATCGTCGCCGTGGCAAGGGAAACCGGGCTGTTCGCGATGGAGGCGATGTGGACCCGGTTCCTGCCGCACATCGCGACGGTGCGCTCGTGGCTGGCCGACGGTCTGCTCGGTGACGTCGTCACGGTCACCGCCGACCACGGCCAGTGGTTCGCGGAGGACCCGGACTTCCGTTTGTTCGCACCGAAACTGGGCGGCGGCGCACTGTTGGACCTGGGCATCTACCCGGTGTCGTTCGCGTCCATGGTGCTGGGCAGGCCGAACCGGATCGTGGTCATGAGCGACCCGGCGTTCACCGGCGTGGACGCCCAGACGTCGATGCTGTTCGGCTACCCGAGCGGCGCCCAGTCCTTGTTGACGTGCACCCTGCGCGCCAAGAGTCCGACCAGGGCCGCGATCGTCGGCACCGAGGCCCGGATCGAGATCGATGGCGACTTCTACGCGCCGACCGCGGTATCCCTGATCACCCGCGACGGCGCGACCACCCGGGTGCCGTCCGACCACGAGGGCCGTGGCCTGCGCCACCAGGCCGACGAGGTCGCGCGGCGGCTGGCGGCCGGTGACCTGGAAAGCCCGTTGATGCCACTGGACGAGACGATCTCGATCATGGAAACCATGGACGAGGTACTGGCGGTCTCATAGTCACAGCCCGGCCGACAGTGCGCATTATCGGGACGGTTCTGTTGCCGGGCAACG
>DASXXM010000308.1:0-21362 GCA_036503065.1 Pseudonocardiaceae bacterium
GACCAGGTGATGATCCGGTCGGCCCTGGTGTCGCTGATCGAGCTAGAGGACGACCTTGAGGTGATCGGCGTGGCCGGCCGCGGTGACCAGGCCGTCGAGCGGATCGTGGAACTGCGCCCGGACGTCGCCGTCCTGGACATCGACATGCCCGGCATGGACGGCCTGACCGCGGCGGCGCAACTGGCCGAACGCCTGCCCCGGTGCGCCGCGCTGATCCTGACGGCGCTGAACAAGCCCGGCATGCTCCAGCGCGCCCTGCAGGCCAACGCGCGCGGGTTCGTGGTCAAGCACGCGCCCGCGGAGCAGTTGCTGGCCGCGATCCGTGGTGTCGCGGCGGGCCAGCGCGTCTTCGACCCAGCGTTGGCGGTGGCCGTGCTCGAGGCGGACATTCCGGTGACCCAACGGGAACTGGACGTGGTTCGCCTGGTGGCCGAGGGCGCGTCCGCACGGGAGATCGCCGGGCGCCTGTTCCTGTCCGAGGGCACCGTGCGCAACTACACGTCCAGCCTGATCAACAAGTGCGGCGCCCGCAACCGCGTGGACCTGGTACGGATCGCGTTCGACCGGGGCTGGTTGTAGCGCGGGCTTTCACACCGGGTCCAGCGCGTCCAGCGCGGACCTCGTGAGCGGGACGATCTGCTCGGCGGTCAGGTGGTCCTCCCAGGTCTGCTGGCGGACGGACGCGGCGCCGAGGTCGATGAAGCCGTGCTCCGTGGTGAAACCGCCGCCCCGCTCGAACATCAGCAGCAGCGGCGCATAGGGATCCGCCAAGCCGTCCGGCACGGGCTTCCCCGCATCCAGGACGGCCGCCCAACGCAACGCGGCGCGAACCGTGGTGGCCACCGACGGCCAGCCGATCCCGGTCGAGATCAGCGTTTCCAGCGGCTCGAGCAGGTCGCGGGGCACCTCGACGTCCGGCGCCCACAGCGCTGGGATGTCGAAGAACGGCCAAGCGTCGGTCGCGCCGAGTTCCCTTGCCCACCAGGCGGCGCGGCGCAGGTACTCGCGCATCAGCTTGGCCCGGGCCCTGGGGTGGTCGATGCCGTCGTCGCTGCGCCAGTCCACCGCGAGCAGGCGGGCGAGGGTGGTGGCCGCGTGGCCGTCGGGGTTCACAGTCTGAGTCCTTTGCGTGCGGCGTTGACGACGTCGTCGATATTGGACAGGTCGGGCGCGATCGGCGCGGCAGGCGGGGTCAGGCCCAGTTTCGGCCACAGCCGCAGCGATCCGGTGGACGACAGCGGCGCCACCTCGTGCGCGCCGAAATGCGACGGGTTGAACATCAGCGTCCCGTCCTCCCACGCCTGCGGATCCGCCGACCGGTACGGCATGCCGGACGCCATCAGCCGGCTCTCCACGTACTCGTGCGACATGAGCGACCGGAACTGGTCCTGCTCGGCCGGTGACAGCGGGCCCTGCTCGGCCTTCTGCCACAGGCCCGCGATGTCCTCGTCCGCCGTGAAGTAGCCGTGCGAGATCTGGTTCGGGCCCAACGGCACGTCGTGCTCGGTCAGGAACAGGTGGTTCTTCACCTGCCCGATGACATCCTGGCTGATGCCGGTGTTCTGGGCGATCTTGGGCACGTCCGCAGGCGGTCACCAGTTCGTCGACGTGCTGGGTGGACATATAAGGCCACGGGACACCGATGACGTTGAGGAAGTTCACCACCGGACCCCGGTAGGTCATCAACCGCCACGGCGACCCCATTGCATCACGATCGCTTGCTCGGCGGTCATGATATCGATGTCCGGCCATCGCCCGAACGGACGAGGGAGCGCTGGGCTGTCCCACAGGGCGGACCGGGTGTCCGGAGTAGCCGGATGTCGATAACGTCGGCGCGGGAACCCAGCCACACGGGAGAGGTCATGACAGCAGACACGACAGGGTGGTCGTTCGAGACGCAGCAGGTGCATGCGGGCGCGGCGCCCGACCCGACCACCGGCGCCCGGGCCACACCGATCTACCAGACGACCTCGTTCGTCTTCCGCGACACCCAGCACGCCGCCGACCTGTTCAGCCTGGCCGCGCCGGGTTCCATCTACACCCGCATCAACAACCCGACCCAGGACGTGCTGGAGGCACGGGTCGCCGCGCTGGAGGGTGGCGTGGCGGCCGTCGCGTTCGCGTCCGGCCAGGCCGCCGAGACCGCCGCGATCCTGAACCTGGCAGGCGCGGGCGACCACCTGGTGTCCAGCGCGTCGCTCTACGGGGGCACCTACAACCTGTTCCACTACACGCTGCCGAAGCTGGGCATCGAGGTCAGCTTCGTGGACGACCCCGACAACCTGGACGACTGGCTGGCCGCGATCCGGCCGAACACCAAGCTGTTGTTCGCCGAGACGCTCGGCAACCCGCGCGGCAACGTGCTGGACACCCGTGCCGTGGCCGACGTGGCGCACGAGGCGGGCGTGCCGCTGATGGTCGACAACACCGTGCCGACGCCCTATCTGCTGCGGCCGATCGAGCACGGCGCCGACATCGTGGTGCACTCGGCGACCAAGTACCTCGGCGGCCACGGCACCGCGATCGCCGGTGTCGTGGTAGACGGCGGCACGTTCAACTTCGGCGCGCACGCCGACCGATTCCCCGACTTCTCCGAGCCCGACCCCAGCTACCACGGCCTGAAGTACTGGGAGGCGCTCGGCCCCGGCGCATTCGCCGCGAAACTGCGCGTGCAGGGCCTGCGCGACACCGGCGGCGCGATCGCGCCGCTGACCAGTTTCCTGATCCTGCAAGGGATCGAGACGCTGTCGCTGCGCATCGAGCGGCACGTGGCGAACGCGCAGGCACTGGCCGAGTGGCTGGAGCGGCGCGACGAGGTCGCGGCCGTCTACTACCCGGGCCTGCCGTCCAGCCCGTGGTACGAGGCGGGCCGTAGGTACCTGCCCAAGGGCGCGGGCGCGGTCGTGTCGTTCGACCTGCACGGCGGCGCGGCGGCCGGGCGGGCGTTCGTCGACGGGACGGA
The DNA here is from genome assembly GCA_036503065.1 of Pseudonocardiaceae bacterium. Classification (GTDB taxonomy): domain Bacteria; phylum Actinomycetota; class Actinomycetes; order Mycobacteriales; family Pseudonocardiaceae; genus DATEPR01. Next base: position 2,963 of record DASXXM010000308.1, read on the forward strand.
ACTGTTCAGCCTGCTGGTCAACATCGGTGACGTGCGCAGTCTCATCGTGCACCCGGCCAGCACGACGCACAGCCAGCTGTCCGAAGCGGAACAGGCCATCACGGGTGTCACGCCGGGCCTGGTCCGGCTGTCGGTCGGCATCGAGGGGATCGAGGACCTCAAGGCTGACCTGGAGGCCGGCTTCCGCGCCGCCAAAGCGGCGGAATGAGCGAACCCGACAGTCGCCTTCCCGCCAGCGGTGCCTGGCAGGAAGGCGACCCGCCCGGCCGGCGCCAGTGGTTCCACGCCGCACACCCATTGCGGCTGGAATCCGGCGTGGCACTACCGGAATACCGCATCGCCTACGAGACGTGGGGCACCCCGGCCGCAGACCGGTCCAACGCCGTGCTGGTCGAGCACGCACTGACCGGCGACAGCCACGCCGCGGGCCCATCCGGCGCCGGCCATCCCACACCGGGCTGGTGGGACACCATGATCGGCCCCGGCCGGGCACTGGACACCGACCGCCTGTTCGTGGTCGCACCGAACGTGCTCGGTGGCTGCCAGGGGAGCACCGGCCCGGCGTCTCCTGCACCGGACGGGCGATGGTGGGGCAGTCGTTTCCCATACGTGACCGTGCGCGACCAGATCGCGGCCGAGGCGGCACTGGCCGACCATCTGGGCATCGACACCTGGGCCGCCGTACTCGGCGGCTCGATGGGCGGCATGCGGTCGCTGGAATGGGCGGTCGACCGGCCGTCACGCGTGGCCGCCGCGCTCGTGCTGGCCGCGCCGGCACGTTCGTCGGCCGACCAGATCGCCTGGAGCTGGCCACAACTACGAGCCATCGAGTCCGATCCGGACTGGCTCGGCGGCGACTACCACCACCTGCCTGCCGGCCGCGGCCCGCACGTCGGCCTCGGCATCGCCCGGCGGATCGCGCACGTGACGTACCGCGGCGAGGAGGAACTGCGCATCCGGTTCGACCGCCAAGCCCAACCGGGCGAGGACCCGACACGCGGTGGCCGCTACACCGTCGAGTCCTATTTGGACCATCACGCGTCGAAACTGTTGCCCCGCTTCGACGCCGGCAGTTACGTGACCCTGGTGCGAGCCATGAACAGTCACGACATCGGCCGCGACCGCGGCGGCGTGGCCGAGGCACTACGCCGGGTCACCGCACGCACACTGGTCGCCGGGGTGACCAGTGACCGACTCTACCCACTGCCACAACAGGTCGAGATAGCCGACGGCATTCCCGGCGCCCGCCCGGTACGGGAGATCGACTCCCCGTACGGCCACGACGCCTTCCTGATCGAGGCCGACCAGATCGCCAAGCTACTGGCCGAACTACTCAGCCGCTGAGCCCATGACGCGTGGACGGTGTTCATCAGCGTCCGGCCCGCTGCCACGCGTGCGAGAATTCCCAGTTCTGGGGCGACAATGATTCATCGAGGCCAGCGGCCGGATCGCCGACCGATCGAATCTGGCTGCTCACCGAAGCAGATCTGGCCGTCGAGAATCCTGGGCACTCTCCCAACAGTTAGGGGCGCGCTCCTGCCATTCTTGCATGGCTGGCTAGAGCCAGCCCTTGCGGCGGAACACGAGGTACAGAATCCCGGACAGGACCACGATCAGCGCCGACGACGTGATGAAGCCGTGCTGGGCGGCGAAACCCGGGAACGGCACGTTCTGGCCGTAGAAGCCGGTGATCGCGGTGGGCACCGCGATGATCGCGGCCCAGCTGGTGACCTGCTTGGTGATCACGTTGAGCCGGTTGCCCTGGATGGTCAGGTGCGTCTCCAGGATGGTGGTCACCAGGTCGCGCAGGGACTCGGTCCATTCCGTGGCCCGCAGTACGTGGTCGTAGACGTCCTGGAAGTACGGCATCATCTGGTCGCTGATGGCGTGGACGTCCCGGCGCATCAGGGTGTTCACGACCTCGCGCATCGGCAGCACCACGCGGCGCAGGTTCACCAGGCTCTTGCGCAGTTCGAAGCTGCGCCGCTGCACCTCGGTGTCCCGCGGCCGCTCGTCGAACAGCAGGTCCTCCAGCGCCTCGATCTCCTCGTCGAGTTCCTGCACGGTCTGGAAGTGCCCGTCCACCACGAAGTCGATCAGCCCGTAGACCAGGAAGCCGACGTTGTGGTGCGCCAGGTCGGACGCGCTGTCCCACCGTTTCACCACGCCTGCCACGTCGAACCGGTCGTCCTTGCGGACCGTGACCAGGGCCATCGGCGTGACGAACGCGGCGAGTTCGCTCAGCGCCAGCTCACCGGTGTCCCGGTCCAGCCAGACCGAGTACATGCTCAGGAAGTCGTGCGTGCGGTAGTGGTCCAGTTTGGGCCGCTGCCGGTGCTCGACGGCGTCCTCGACGGCCAGTTCGTGCAGGCCCAACTCCTCCGCGACGACCTTCAGGTCCACCGTGTCCGGCGCGCAGAGGTCGACCCACACGACGTCGTTCTCGGCGAGATGGTCCGACAGTTCCGCCACCGGAAAGTTCTCGGCGACCAGTTCTCCATCGTGATACGCCCTGGTGCGGGCGATCCGGTCGATCGTCGCGTCGGAATCCTCACCCATGGGAGGAGAGTAGTTGCCGGGCTGTCAGCGGCCGCCGCTGACGTCCAGCAGGGCACCGGTCACGAAGGACGCGGCAGGCGACAGCAACCACACGATCGCCTCGGCCACCTCCGTCGGCCGCCCACCCCGACCCATCGGCACGGTCGACGCCAACCGCGCGACCCGGTCCGGTCGGCCGCCGCTGGCATGAATGTCGGTCTCGATCATGCCCGGCCGCACCGCGTTCACGCGAATCCCGTCCGCCGCGACCTCCTTGGCCAGCCCGACGGTCAACGTGTCCACGGCCGCCTTGGCCGCCGCGTAGTCCACGTACTCACCGGGCGACCCGAGCACCGCGGCCCTGGACGACACGTTGACGATCGCGCCGCCTGCCGTCATCCGCCGCACCGCCGCCCGCGCACACAGGAACGCGCCCAGGATGTTCACGTCGAACATGCGCCGCAACCGATCCGTGGCCAGATCCGCGACCCGCGACTGCGGCGCGACGATCCCCGCATTGTTGACCAGCCCGGCCAGTGGTCCCAGTTCGCCCGCCCGGTCGAACAACCCTTCGACCTCGGCCTCGACCGAGACGTCCGCCCGGTGGGCCAACGCCTGGACGCCGAACGCCCGGCAGTCGGTGACAACCCGCTCGGCCGATGCAGTGTCGTCCCGATAGCCGACACACACGTCCCAACCCCGCTCGGCAGCCAACCGGGCGGTGGCCGCACCGATACCCCGACCACCACCGGTCACGATCAACGATCCGGTCATGCCGGACAGTATTCAGTTGGCGGTCAACCGGATTCCGTCCGGCACGCTGCCGACGATGACCGCCGCGCCTGGCGTGTCGGTGGCGACCGCGACCGGGCGGATGTCGTTGGCGTTCGCCACCCAAGTTGTGCGGATCACGTCGTGAAACGTTGCCGGAGACGTCGCGCCGCCGCCAGGAGCGGTGGCAGGTCGTGGGTGACGGTAGCCTGCACGATCCCGTGGGCGGTGTCGAAGTAGCGGTGTGCGAGATGGTCGCGCATCCCGGCAACGTCCTTCCAGGGAATGTCCGGTTCGTCGGCGAGCAGGGCGGGGTCGATCGCTTTCACCGCTTCGCCGATCTCGATCAGACGTACCCGAATCGCGTCGAACACCAGGCCGTCGTCGAACCCGCCCCTGCGCAGGTGAGATGCGATCGCCTCAGCGGCGGCGAGGACGTCGGCCAGCCGTTGGTCGTCATGGCGACTCACAGCGCGACTGCCTCCGCCAGGATCTCGTCCCGCATGCCGGGCTTGAGCGCGGTGGCGGGCACGACGTCGACATCGACCCGGAGTAGCTCGGCCAGTTCCCTGCGCAGCCCGACCAAGGACACCACGCCGACCTCCGCGTCCACATCGACCAGCAGATCGACATCGCTGGTGTCCGTGTCCTCGCCTCGGGCGACGCTGCCGAACACGCGCACGTTGTGCGCTCCTCGCCCGGCGGCGATCTCGACGACCGCGCGGCGGTGCCGCCGCAGCCTGCGACCCAGCCGGGTGTCCGGCAGTCCCCATTGATTCCGCGGTGCCGGAACAAGCTCCACGGCGAGTTGATGACCGGTGGCCTCGATCAGTTTTGCCAGAGTGGTGAGACCGGGTTCACGACGATCGGACTCGTACGCGCTGATCACCGGCTGTGCGACCCCTGCGCGTCGGGCAAGGTCGGTTTGTGACAACCGGGCCCGTTGACGAGCCTCCCGGATCATCGCTCCCGCACTTCCGTCCACACTTGGACCCTATCACGGATTGTCTATGGGGTACGCATGGCTCGAGACGTCCCCGAAACGCATGACGGGTGACAGCAAGATGCACTCGATGCGATACCGCAACAGTATTCAGTTGGCGGTCAACCCGATTCCGTCCGGCACGCTGCCGACGGTGACGGCGGTGCCCGGGGTGCCTGTGGCGACCGTGACCGGGCGGATGTCGTTGGCGTTGGAGTCGACCACCCAGGCCGTGGTGCCGTCCGCGGTGAGGGCGACCGCGTAGGCGCCCGCGCCGGTGGGGATCAGGGCGCCGACGGTGTTCGTGGTCGTGTTTATCGGGAGGATGCCGCCGTTGGCGGTGGTGGCGTACAGGGTGGTCGGCGTGATCCCGAGGCCCGACGGTGACGTGCCCAACGCGATGGTCGTGGTGACCGTGCCGGTGGTCGCGTCGATCACCGAGACCGAGTTGCTTCCGGTGTTGCCGATGTAGACCTTGCCGCCGCCGATCGAGATGCCGAACGGTGCCGCGCCGACGGTGACCGTGCGGACGACCGTCCGGCCGGCGATGTCGATTTCGCTGACCGTGCCGTCGCCCTGGTTGGGTACCCACAGGTCCGCGCCGTCCGGCGAGATCCGCATGCGCTGCGGGTTGGTGCCGACCTTCACGGGAGTGCCGGCGATGTGCGTGGCCACGTCGATGGGTTGCACGGTTCCGTCGCCGAAGTTGCTCACCCAGACCGTCCTGCCGTCCGGGGTGACAGCGACATCCGCCGCGATCGAACCGACCGAGACCGTGGTGATCACATGGTTGTCTGACGTGTCGATGACGGTCACGTTGTTGCTGTTGTTGTTGGCTACGAACACCTGCGTGCCGTCCGGTGTCACGACCTCGCCGTCCGGGCCGCTGCCGACCGGGATGGTCGGGCCTGCGGTGCCGGTGCGGCGGTCGACCGGGGTGACCGTGTTGTCGGAGAAGTTCGACACGTACGCGGTCGGGATCAGCTCGCCCGGTTTGGCCACCGTGACCAGGACCTGCGTTGTCGCGATCACCGCGCCGTTGCTTGCTTTCCCGGCGATCGCGACTTCGTAGAACCCGGACCGGGTGCCGGCCGCGGCGGTCACGGCCAGTGGGGTGGCCACCGTGGCCCCGGCACTCGCGGTCACGGTTGCGCTGGACGGCGTGAAGATGATGCCCGGGGCGGTCGCCGTCCACGTCACGGTGGCAGGGTGGCTGCCCAACGTATTGTCCACCAGCACGTTGACGCTGGCCTGGCTGCCCGCCGCGAGCCGTAGTTGGGCCGGGTCGGTGCGCAGCTGGGCCCGGGTGGTCGGCGGGAAGACGACCGGGCCTGCGCCGAACGACGGTGGCGCGTCGGTGGCGGCGGTGCCCCAGTTCTTGTTGGGCTGCGCGGAAACCGTGAAGTCCAGGCGCGTCGTGCCGGCCAGCGGGAGCCAGGTGTGCGTGGTGGTGTGGCCGTTGACGCGCAGGCTCTGCACGTACGGATTCGCGTCGCCCGCGCCGGGGGCGTTGATCTGGATCTTGCGGCCCGCGTCGATGGTGATCCGGTCGAACAGCGGGGTGCCGACGACCAGCATCGGCACGCCCGGCGTCTGTGGGTAGATGCCCATCGCGGCCCAGACGTACCAGGACGACATCGAGCCGAGATCGTCGTTGCCCGGCTCGCCGCCCGGAATCGGTTGGTAGAGCTGGGACATGATGCGCCGGACGGTGGCCTGCGTCTGCCACGGCGCGCCCGCGCTGTCGTAGGCCCACGGCACGTCGAGGTTCGGTTCGTTGCCCGCCCAGTCGAACGGGGCGTTCGGGCCGGCGTTGAGTTGGGTGAAGAACTGGTCCAGTCGGGCCCGCGCGGCCGCGTCGCCGCCGAGTCCCTTGATCAGCGCGGCCAGGTTCTGCGGCACCAGCCACGTGTACTGCGCGGCGTTGCCCTCCTGGAAACCGCTCTGGCCGAAACCGCCGCCCATGGCCAGCGGGTCGCCCGGTGGGAAGGCGCCGTTCGCGTCCCGTGGCCGGATGTAGCCGGTGGCCGTGTCGAACAGGTTCGTCCAGTTCTGCGACCGGCCGGCGAATCGGCTTGCCAACGACTGTTGACCGGTCGCCGCGGCCAGGCGGGAGATGGCGAAGTCGGCGATGGCGTACTCCAGGGTTTCCGACGCGCCGTTGGCCACCGGGGAGATCGAGTCGGCCTGGGTGTTGGGCACGTAGCCCTTGGCCAGGTATGCCGGGCCCTGCGGCCGTTCCAGGTACCAGCCCTGACCGGGCGCGCCGGTGCCCTCCGCGCCGTGCACCATCTCGGTCAACGCGTGTTGTACGTCGAAACCCGTTGCGCCGAAGGCATACAGGCCGGCCAGAATCGGGTCGGCGGCGTCGCCGTTCATCACGCCCGCCTCGCCGTTGGCCACCGGCCACTTCGGCAGCCAGCCCATCTGGTCGCCGTCGCGGAGCAGGGACGCGCCCATGTCGCTGGCGATGCCAGGATCCAACAGGGCGAGCAGCGGGATCTGGGAACGGTAGATGTCCCAGCCGGAGAAGTCCGCGTACTGCGCGTGGCCGCGGGGGACCGTGTGGACCTGGTTGTCGAAGCCGATGTACCGGCCGTCGGCGTCGCTGAACAGGCTCGGGTGCAGCAGCGAGTGGTACAGCGCCGTGTAGAAGGTCTGCTGCTCGGCGGTGGTGCCGCCGTGGACCCGGATCTTGTCGAGCTGCCGGTCCCACGCGGCCCTGGTCGCCGCCGCCTGCCGGTCGACGTCGAAGTGCGCGTTCTCTCGGGCCAGGTTGGCCGCCGCGCCCGCCTCGCTGACGTAGGACAGGGCGACCTGCATGCCGACCGTCGGGTCCTTCGACGTGTCGAACGTGACGTAACCGCCTGCCACCACGCCGGAACCGGTGGTTGCCTTACCGTTCAACGGTTCCCGAGCCGGTACCTGGCCGCCGCGCGCGGTCATCGACGTGCTGCCGGCGCGCACCGCCGCCGCCGTCGTGCCACCCCAGGTGCCGGTCGCGGTGAACGGCCGGCTGAACCGGGCCGTGAAGTACACCGTGTACGAGTCGGGCTGGCCGCAGAAGTGGCCGCTGGTCACCGATCCGGCGATCTCGTCGGTCCCGATGGTGTGGAACGTGGCGCCGGACGAGCCGTTCTGGCTGCCGGCCACCTTCACCAGCAGCTGCGCCTGCGCGGTGCGCGGGTACGTCAGCCGCGCCACCCCGGTACGCGCGGAGGCGGTCAGGTCCACACCGACCTGACCGCCGCCCGCCCCGACACCGACGTCGTACCGCCCGGGGCCGGCCTGCTCACCGGTGTGCGAGAACGGTTCGCTCGCCCCGCTCGGATCCGCGGGCACCGCACCGGCCAGCGGAAGGAACGGGATGTCACCGGTGATCGGGCAACCGACCCCGGACAGGTGGGTCAGGCTGAACCCGGTGATCTGACTGTCGGTGAAGAAATAGCCGCCCCCTGCGGGGCGGCTCGGCGTGTCCGGGCTGAACTGCACCATGCCGAACGGCGCGGACGCACCGGGGAACGTGTCGACGTTCCCGACGACGGCGCCACCGCTGCCGGTGCCCGCGAACGGGTCGACCAACGCCGCAGGATCAGCGGAGCCGGCCGGGTCGACGGCATGCGCGGTCAGGCCGGACAAGCCCGTCAACAGGGCCGTGACCAGGGCGGTTCCGGTGTAAAACACACCGGTCCGCCGTCGTGACAACGTTGTCAACTTTTCGGCCCTTCGTGCGCACGACAAAAGGGAGTGGCGAAGGCTTTCTAGCACCTTCGCCACTCCCGGGGTAAGACCCGAACAGTCGATCAGCCTGCCGGCGGTGGTAGCGGTGTGGTCGCGACGTTGTCGAGCTGCTCGGCGGCCGGCCGGATCGGGAACAGGTCTCCGCCCGGCTCGACCGGCACCATGGACAGTGCCGCGTGCGCGTTCCGGTCGCCGGCGTTGGCGGCCGCGTGCAGCACGTCCAGCGCCGCGTACTGGAAGAACGTCAGGTTCTGGTACGGCCAGACCGTGGGCGACAAGCCGTGCGTTGCCACCGGGATCACGAAGTCGACGGCCTTCATGATGCTGCCGCCGGTGGGCGACGTGTAGTGCCACAGGTCGACTCCGACGTGCTGGCCGATCTGCGCCATCCTGGTCAGCGCGACCAGGTTGAAGTTGCTGTAGTGCCAGCTCAGCGTCCGGAGGGTCTCCAGCGGTTCCTGGCCGGTCGGCAGGATCTGCTTGTCGATCCGGTTGGCCTCGGCGCCCACGACGATGGTCTTCGCCAGGTCACGCTGCCCGGTGTAGAGGGCGAGCGCGGCGGACATCATGTCGTAGAACGTGCCGTGGTTGTTGGTCTGCGAGTCCTCCGACGCACCGTTGGAGCTGGTGCGCAGCCAGGTCAGGAACGCGCTGTCCCAGGTCTGGATGGCGGCGTGGTCGGCCCTTGTCCAGCCGGGGGCGCCCGAGTCCAGGATGGCGGTCGAGTCGACCACCTCGGTCAGCGCGTAGGAGAACTCGATGATCCCGATGCCGCGGCCGTCGACCAGGCACGGAATGCCCTGGGCGAAGGACAGGTTCGGGTTCTGCGCCGTCGCCGGGTTGGTGAACCAGGTACGGATGTCCAGTTCGGCGCGCTGCGAGTACCTGACGTCACCGGTGTAGTACCAGGCGAGCGTCAGGTTGTAGATGTCGGCGAACGCCGCGATCTCGCTCTGGTGGTCCGGAATGGTGTCCACGACCGGGTTCCGCTGGCCGTCCCGGTTCACCATCGGGCAGCCCCATGGGTTGCTCGCGGTCACCGGCTGGGTCGGCCAGTAGAACGGGGCCAGGCTCAGGTAGTCGTGGACGTTGCCGCTGGGCGGCAGCGCGGTCTTCCGGGTGACCGACCATGGGCCCGCGGTCAGCTCGGTGTTGGCCTGGGTGAGCAGGTTGGACAGGGACGTCCGCAGGGTCCTGTTGCCCAGCAGCAGGCCGAACTGGTTCGCCCGCAGCTGCGCGCCGTCCAGCACGACCGTGGCCGGTGCCTTGAGCGATATTCGCAGCCCAGGGGCTGCCTGGCTCGCGCCGGCGGTCGTGGTGAGGCCCACGGTCGTCGCCAGGGCGAGCGCCACCACGGTCAGTGAGGTGGCCAAGGAACGAGATGTCATAACACCGCTACTCCATTCATATATATGAACTAGAGACAGCTTTATGAACAGATACTATGTATGCGGCAAGTTTCGGACAACAGTCCGTTCGGCGTCACCTCGGCTTGTCATGCCATTCTGGCTGTTGAGGGTGCTCAACAGGCGAAGGCGGCGGAATGGCGATACGACGGTGGTTGCTGGCTGGGGCGGGCCTGCTGGGCGCACTCTTCTGGACATTGCGGGACGTACCGATCGCGGTGGGCGCGCGAACGAAACCGACCGACCGGGTACGCAGGTCGCCGCAGTACCGGGACGGCGTGTTCCACAACGCGGCCAGGACGACCACGATGTCCCGCGAAGGCATCCGCGAGACCCTGCGTGACCTGGCCTTCGGCAAGCAGCAACGGCAGCCGGTCGGCACCGTCCCGCTGGTGCGCCCGACCGAATCGACCACCGCGGGCCTGCACGTGACCTGGTACGGGCACTCGTCCGCGCTGGTGGAGCTGGACGGCGCCCGCGTGCTGTTCGACCCGGTCTGGGGGGAGCGGGTGTCACCGTCCGCGCTGGTCGGGCCGCGCAGGCTGCACCCGGTGCCGGTGCCGCTGCACGAACTGCCCGCCGTCGACGCGATCGTGATCTCGCACGACCACTACGACCACCTCGACCTGCCCAGCGTGCGGACGCTGCTGCGCACCCAGACCGCGCCGTTCGTGGTGCCGCTCGGCGTCGGCGACCACCTGCGGCGCTGGCGCGTGCCGGCCGACCGGATCATCGAGTTGGACTGGTGGGAGGACCTGCACATCGCCGGCCTGCGGCTGGTCGCGACGCCCGCGCAACACTTCTCCGGCCGCCTGTTCCGCCGGGACGGCACCCTGTGGACATCGTGGGCCGTGCTCGGCCCGACCCGTCGCGTCTTCTACACCGGCGACTCCGGCTACTTCGACGGCTACGCCGAGATCGGCGCGCGCTTCGGCCCGTTCGACGTGGCCCTGGTGCAGATAGGCGCGTACGGACCCGGCTGGCCAGCCATCCACATGACACCGGAGGAGGGTGTCGCGGCGCACCTGGACGTCCGGGCGGACGTGCTGATCCCGGTGCACTGGGCCACGTTCAACCTCGCCATGCACGCCTGGACCGAACCGGCCGACCGGGTGTGGCGGGAGAGCAAGGCACGGGACGTCCACCTGGTCGTACCCCGCCCGGGCGAACGAATCGATATCGACGACCCACCCGCCGTCGACGGCTGGTGGCAAGCCCTGTCCTGACCGGCCCGCCCGATGAGGGCCGGATCGTAATCGGCGACCGGCGCGATCCCGTACTGCATCGCGCACCCGGCGCGTACGATTTACGGAGCTGAGGATTGCGCAACAACTTGCGCAGTCTGCCCTATAGTTGCGTGCATGGCGCGAAGACTTGCGGAAGTGGCGAAGAAGGTCGGCGTGTCCGAGGCCACGGTCAGCCGGGTGCTCAACGGCAAGCCCGGCGTGTCCGAGGCGACCAGGCAGGCCGTCCTGACGGCGTTGGACGTGCTCGGCTACGAGCGCCCGACGCAGCTCCGGGGCGAACGCGCCCGGTTGGTCGGCCTCGTCCTGCCCGAGCTGTCCAACCCGATCTTTCCGGCGTTCGCCGAGGTGGTGGGCGGTGCGCTTGCCCAACACGGGTTGACGTCGGTGCTGTGCACGCAGACTTCCGGCGCGGTCAGCGAGGCCGACTACGTGGCGCTGCTGCTGCACCAGCAGGTGTCCGGCGTGATCTTCTTCGGCGGCCGCTACGCCGAGGCCGAGTCCCCGCACGACCACTACGACCTGCTCACCGAGCGCAACCTGCCCACCGTGCTGCTCAACGCGGCCATCGACCACCTGGACTTCCCCCAGGTCAGCTGCGACGACGCGGTAGCGGTGCAACAGGCCATGGGCCACCTGATCGCACTGGGCCACGAACGAATCGGCCTGGTACTGGGCCCACCCGACCACGTGCCGTCACGACGAAAACTGTCCGCCGCCCGCCAGATGGCCATGGCCGCCGGTATCGACCTACCGGACGAACACGTCGAACACACCCTGTTCTCCGTAGAAGGCGGCCAGGCCGGCGCCGCAAGACTGCTGCAACGGGGCATAACGGGCATAGTCTGCGCCAGCGACCCGTTGGCCCTCGGCGCGGTCCGAGCGGTCCGCAGAAGGGGCATGTCGGTCCCGAAGGACGTCTCGGTCGTCGGCTACGACGACTCATCGTTCATGAGCTGCGCCGACCCACCCCTGACCACGGTCCGCCAGCCCATCGAATCCATGGGCCAAGCAGCCGTCGAACTCCTGGTCAAGGAGATAGCCGGCGTAAGAGTGACCCACGCAGAACTCCTGTTCGAACCAGAACTGGTGGTCAGAGGCTCAACAGCCCCCGTAGCAGGCATGATCCGAACCCGCGCGGTAGGCCAACCGGCCGTAACAGCCTGAGCAACGCAAACAGCCCGGGACGGACGCACGCACAGTGCGTCCGCCCCGGCGCAATGCTGCTCCGACCAGGTGAAAGCAGCCAGGCCCGAAACGGGACGAAACGAAGCAACCCAACAACTGTTGGCTCGAGCGAAGCGAGGAGTCCGGCCCGGTCCGCCGCGGCGTCTTCACCCCCGGAGCGGCGGCGAAGCCCAGCGGAGGGGGTGAAGACGCCGCGATACAGCGGCCGGGCCCCCGCGGCGCGGAGCGCGCCAGACGATGCAGTCGGGTTTTTGCGACTTCTCATCGACATATTGCGGTGATCTGTCTAGCGTGGTTGAGTGCTTCCCATCACAGCAAGCCCCACCTGGTGCGAGACCGAGCGCGGAAGTACGCCCGGCCGACCCCAGTCTCCGAAAGGGTTCCCGCCGATGAGAACCGCCCAGTTCCACAGGTTCGCCGCGTTGGCGCTCGCCGCCGGCGCGGCCGTCTCCGTCCTGGCGGCCTGCAGCTCAAGCACCACCGCGAGTGGTGGCGGCAAGGTCTCCATCACGGTCAACTGCGAGCCGCCGACCAGCGCGGCGATCGACCGGAAGTCCTTCCTCGCCGACATCGCGGCCTTCGAGAAGGCCAACCCGAACATCACCATCGTGCCCAAGGACGAGTTCCCCTGCGACGACCCGAACACGTTCAACGCCAAGCTGGCCGGCGGCCAGATGGAGAACGTCTTCTACGTCTACTACACCGACGTGGCACACGTGGTCGCCAACGGCCAGGCCGCGGACATCAACAAGTACGTCGGTGCCGTCAACGGTCTCAACGACATCCAGCAGTCCACGCTGAACGTGTTCAAGGGCCCCAACGGCGACTACTACGGCCTGCCCAGGACCAACTACTCGATGGGCCTGATCTACAACCGTGCGCTGTTCACCCAGGCCGGTCTCGACCCGAACAAGCCGCCGGCCACGTGGGACGACGTCCGCACGGACGCCAAGGCGATCGCGGCGCTGGGCAAGGGCATCGTGGGCTACGCCGACTACAGCGCGAGTAACGAGGGCGGCTGGCACTTCACCGCCGAGCTGTACTCGCAGGGCGGCAGCATGGTCTCGTCCGACGGCAAGCAGGCCGCGTTCAACAACGATCAGGGCAAGGCCGTGCTGACCACGCTGCAGCAGATGCGCTGGACCGACAACAGCATGGGTGCCAAGCAACTGCTCACCATCCCGGACGTGCAGGCGATGATGGGTGCCGGCAAGCTCGGCATGTACATCGCGGCGCCGGACAACCTGCCCACGCTGGTCAAGCAGTACCAGGCGTCCTACAACAACCTGAGCATCGCGCCGATGCCGGGCAACAACGCCACCCTGCTCGGTGGTGACGGCTACATGTTCAACGTCAAGGACACCGCGGACCAGATCCAGGCTGGCATCAAGTGGCTGCAGTTCGAGGAGCTGACCCCGGGCGTCGGCCAGTTCAACTACCAGCGTTCCGCCGCGGCGGGCTCGCCGGTCGGCCTGCCGGAGCCCGACCTGTGGAAGGGCACCACGGCGACAACGGACGACCAGGCGAAGGCCAAGTACGCGAACGTGCCGTCGCAGAACTACGACCAGTTCTCCAACGCGATGAAGACCAAGGAAGGCAAGATCGAACCGCCGTCCGCGCAGCAGATCTACTCGGTGCTCGACAGCGTGATGTCCGCGGTCCTGACCAACAAGGGCGCCAACATCGACCAGCTCCTGTCCAACGCCGCCACCAAGGTCAACTCGTTGCTCGCCAATCAGTAGCCGGCGGGTGCTCGCCAGTCGATAGTTGACGAGAGAGTTGAGGACCATGGCTGTCACGACCCCGATCGCCGTCCGGCCGGAGGTAACTCCGGCCGGCGGCCGGCCACCCCGGCGCAGGAGCCGGAAACTGGGCACCAACCTGACCGCGTACGCGTTGCTCGCCGGTGGCCTGCTCTGCTTCGCGCTGTTCTCGTGGTACCCGACGGTCCGGGCGTTCCTGCTGGCCTTCCAGCACACGAACTTCGTGGGTGCGTCGCACTGGGTGGGGTGGGCCAACTTCCACCGCCTGTTCAGCGATCCCGAGTTCGCGGACGCGTGGCGGAACTCGTTCGAGTTCAGCGGCGTGGCACTCGTGCTGGGGTTCGGGGTGCCGTTCGTGATGGCCGTGGTCCTCAACGAACTGCGTCATGCCAGGACGCTGTTCCGACTGTTGGTCTACTTGCCCGTGATGATCCCGCCCGTGGTCGTGGCGCTGCTGTGGAAGTGGTTCTACGACCCGGGCAACGGCCTGTTCAACGAGGCGCTGCACGCGCTGCACCTGCCCACGTCGTCGTGGACCAACTCCACCAGCACCGCGATCATCTCCCTGGTGCTGGTGGCCACGTGGGCCAACCTGGGCGGCACCACCCTGATCTACCTGGCCGCCCTGCAGAACATCCCGGCCGAGCTGTACGAGGCGGCCGAACTGGACGGCGCGAACATCTTCCAGCGGGTCCGGCACGTGACGATCCCGCAGACCCGCTACGTGATGCTGATGCTCCTGCTGCTGCAGATCGTGGCCACCATGCAGGAGTTCACCACGCCGTTCATCATCACCGGCGGCGGCCCACAGGACGCCACCGTCACGGTGTTGTACCTGATCTACAAGTACGCGTTCGTATACTTCGACTACGGGGCCGCGTGCGCGCTGAGCGTCATGCTGTTCATCTTCCTGGGCATTTTCTCCGCGATCTACCTGCGCCTGACCCGCAACACAGACTGACTGCGAGGTGACGACCGTGTCTGACGCCAGAACCCTTGCCGACCGGGGCACACGTTCCCTCGCGTCGCCGATGGCGCTGCGCTCGACCAGCGGCAAGATCACGTACTGGATCGTGTTCTGCGGCATGCTGATCGGGTTCGTGGTCGCGTTCCTGTTCCCGATCTACTGGATGATCACCGGCGCGATGAAGTCGACGCCGGAACTGGTCACCACGCCGCCGACACTGGTGCCGCACCAGTTCCATCCCGGCAACTACGCCACCGCGTGGTCGGACATGAACCTGGCGCAGTACCTGACCAACACCGTGATCCAGGCCGGCGGCGCGTGGCTGCTGCAGATCATCCTGTGCACGGCGGCTGCGTACGCGCTGTCCAAGCTCAAGCCGATCTTCGGGCAGGTCGTCCTCGGCGGCATCATCGCCACCCTGCTGGTGCCCACCCAGGCGCTCGTGGTGCCCAAGTACCTGACCGCGCTGGACGTGCCGCTGATCCACGCCAACCTGCTGAACACCCCACTGGCGATCTGGCTGCCGGCGGCCGCGAACGCGTTCAACCTGTACCTGCTCAAACGGTTCTTCGACCAGATCCCGGACGACCTGATGGAGGCCGCGGGACTGGACGGCGCCGGTCCACTTCGGACACTCTGGTACATCGTGCTGCCGATGGCCCGGCCGGTGCTCGGCGTGGTGTCCATCTTCGCGGTGGTCGCGGTGTGGCAGGACTTCCTGTGGCCGCTGCTGGTGTTCACCGACGGCACCCAACAGCCGATCACGGTCGGCGTCGAACAACTCGCCGGGAACCTGCCGCTGAACGAGACACTGGCGGCACTCGTACTGGCCAGCGCGCCACTCGTGGCCGTGTTCCTGATCTTCCAGAGACATATCATCGCCGGCCTCGGTGCCGGCAGCATCAAGGGCTGATCCGAGTACGGCGGACCAGCGTTCACATCCATTCCCCATGACGTCCCGGAAAGGACTCGCCGTGGCCGACGAACCGACCGACCGCTGGTGGTGCAGCGCCGTCATCTACGAGATCTACGTGCGCAGTTTCGCAGACGGCAACGGCGACGGAATCGGGGACCTGGACGGTGTCCGGGCACGCCTGGGCTACCTGGCCGACCTCGGCGTCGACGCGTTGTGGTTCACGCCGTGGTTCCCGTCGCCGATGGCCGACGGCGGCTACGACGTGGCCGACTACCGTGACGTGGCACCGATGTTCGGCACACTGGCCGACGCGGAGAAGCTCATCGACGAGGCGCACGGCTTCGGCGTCCGCATCATCATCGACGTGGTGCCCAACCACTGTTCCAACGAGCACCCCTGGTTTCAGCGGGCACTGGCGGCCGCCCCCGGCTCGCCGGAACGGGAGCTGTTCTGGTTTCGGCCGGGCCTCGGCGAGAACGGCGAACTGCCACCGAACAACTGGGCGTCCATTTTCGGCGGCCGCGCCTGGACGCGCACCACCAATGACGACGGCACGCCCGGCGAATGGTATCTGCACCTGTTCGACCCGGGACAGCCGGACTTCAACTGGAATTCCCCGATCGTGCGGAACGAGTTCGAGGACATCCTGCGGTTCTGGTTCGACCGGGGCGTGGACGGCATCCGGATCGACTCGGCGGCCCTGCTGATCAAGGACAACGACCTGGCCGACGCCGACCTCACCGGCGGCCCCGGCGCCGGCCACGCCTACGCCGACCGCGACGGCGTGCACGACGTCTACCGGTCGTGGCGCCGGGTGGCCGAGGAGTACTCGAACCGCGCGCTGATCGGCGAGATCTGGCTGCCCGACAGCGAACGGTTCGCCCGCTACCTGCGCAGCGACGAGCTGCACGTCGCGTTCAACTTCGAGTTCCTGTGCTGCGCCTGGGATGCCGACCTACTGAAGTCCGTTGTGGACAATACGATGGCGGCGCACAAGCCGGTCGGCGCGCCTGCCACGTGGGTGCTGTCCAACCACGACGTGGTCCGGCACGTGACCCGCTACGGCCGCGCGGACACGTCGTTCGACATGGCCGACCGGCGCATCGGCGCACCGAGCGACCTGGCGCTGGGGGAGCGCAGGGCGCGGGCCGCCGCGCTGCTGACGCTCGCGCTGCCCGGCGGCGCCTACATCTACCAGGGCGAGGAGTTCGGCCTTGCGGAGGTCGAGGACCTGCCCGACGACGTGCGCCAGGACCCGTTCTGGCTGCGCTCCGGCCACACCGAACCCGGCCGGGACGGCTGCCGGGTGCCGCTGCCGTGGTCGGGCAGCCAACCGCCGTTCGGCTTCAGCGGCGACGGCGCGGTCCCGCCGTGGCTGCCGCAGCCGAGTAGCTGGGTGGACCGGACCATGCGAGCCCAGGCCGCGCGGCCGGACTCGATGCTGACGCTGTACCGGGAGGCGCTGCGGCTGCGCCGGACGCAACCCGAACTCGGCGACGGCCCGATGAGCTGGCTGCCCGCCGGACCCGGCGTGCTGGCCTTCGCCCGCGGTGCCGGCGGCTTCGCCTGCGTGGTCAACCTGTCCGGTGCCCCGACCGCGCTGCCGGCAGGCGAACTGGTGCTCGCCAGCGACCCGATCGTCGATGGCCAACTGCCGCCGGACACCGCGGCCTGGCTGCGGATCGCCTGAGCGGTCCCGGCCTGCGCCGATTCGCCCCGGTGGGGGCAGCCGTGGGCCGGGACGTGCGATCCACGTCCCGGCCCACGGGAACTGCCACCACACCCGTTCGGGGCGCGCACCCCAACCGGATTTCGCCTGTCCCAAGAGAGGCGCTTGCCCATCATGTTCACCGACCGGAAGGGCGGCAATCGAGCCGGCGCATCGTTGACCGGATCGAGACGTGTCGTCGCCCTCCCACCATCGGCTCGGCAACCGGGTGTCGGCCGGTTGGTGCTGGACCTCGCGCCGGACACGGCGTGGGGAGCGCGGACACAGACCCTGTCGGTACCCGGCAGCACGACTGGTTCCGCGCTCAGCACGATCGTCGGTTCGGCCGTGGACGCGCGGCCGAACTTCACCGCCGACACCAGATGGCCGGTTGGTCAACCGTCGGAGGCCGCTATCGGTTGACCACGGCGTGGTCGGCGGTCGGTGTCCCGGCCGCCGGCCACCTGCGGCCGGACACGCCGGCCGGCAACGTGGCCACCCTGTGGATAACTCGTTGCACGCCGTCCGGGGGCGGGCACTACCATCCGTAGTCGTTATGAGTGCAACGCTGATCGCCAGGGAACTGGCCGCCGGTCACGGGGACCGGGTGCTGTTCACCGGTCTGGACCTGGTGGTCGCGCCGGGGGACGTCGTCGGACTGGTCGGCGTCAACGGCGCCGGCAAGTCCACGCTGCTCCAACTGCTCGCCGGTCTCGTCCTGCCGGAAGCGGGCACCGTCCGGGTCAGCCCGTCGACCGCGAACGTCGGCTACCTGCCGCAGGAGCCGGAGCGCCGCGCGGGCGAGACCGTCCACGACTTCCTGAGCCGCAGGACCGGCGTCGCCGCCGCCCAGCGAGCCATGGACGAGACAGCGGACGCCCTCGCCGTCGGCGCTCCCGGCGCCGACGAGGCCTACGCCGTCGCCCTGGAGCGCTGGCTGGCGCTGGGCGGCGCCGACCTGGACGAACGCATCAACGGCGTCCTGGCCGACCTGGGCCTCGATGTCGGCGTCTCGCAGGCGATGACCAGCCTGTCCGGCGGCCAGGCCGCCAGGGCCGGCATGGCGTCGCTGCTGTTGTCCCGCTACGACGTCTTCCTGCTCGACGAGCCGACCAACGACCTCGACCTGGACGGCCTCGACCGGCTGGAGCGGTTCGTCGGCGGCCTGCGGGCCGG
>DASXXM010000309.1:0-46832 GCA_036503065.1 Pseudonocardiaceae bacterium
CGGTACCGCGTCGCCTGCGGCAAGCGTGGCGAGCAGCGGGCCGGCAACGCGTCCATGGTGGACTGGGAGCACCTGTCCGCCGCGTTGCGACGTAGCTGCCGGAACCAGGCCGCGGACGTCGGCCGCAAACTGCGCGCGATCGGCTGCACGCTGGCGCCACGGGTGACGCCCGGCGAGGACTTCGACCTGACCGACGACAAGGTCGAGCTGCTGGCGCGGATGGAGCAGCACCGGTGGATGACCGAACGTGCCGAGGACGGCTGGACGTACGGACCGGCCAGGGACGAAGCCGCCCGCCGGCACCCCGACCTGACGCAGTGGGAACTGCTGTCTACCGTGGCGCAGGCCAAGAACCGTGACGCGATGCGCGAGTTCGCCGACATCATCGCCGACGCGGGCTTCCGCATCGTCCAACTCTGACGGGGGAGACCGAATGCCTCGAATCGGCGTCACCGGACATACGCTGTTGTCCGCGGACACCGCCACGATGGTGTACGACGCGTTGTGCGACGAGCTGAGACGTTATCGCGCGTCGCGGCTGCACGGCATCACGTGCCTCGCGGCCGGCGCCGACCAACTGTTCGCGAACGCCGTGCGCGCCGTCGGCGGCACGTTCGAGGCCGTCGTGCCGGCGGCCGACTATCGCGACAAGGTGGTCAGCGCCGACAACCGGCCCGAGTTCGACGAGCTCATCGGCCTGGCCGAACGGGTCACCTACATGCCATTCGCCCGATCCGGGCCGGAGGCGTACATGGCGGCCAGCGAGGAACTGCTGCGGCGCAGCGAACTGCTGTTCGCGGTGTGGGACGGATCGATGGCGGGCCGGTTGGGCGAAACGGGTGCGGTGGTGGCGGCGGCACGGGTCCGCAACCTCCGGGTGCGCGTGTTGTGGCCCGCCAACGCCATCCGCTCTACCAGGTGACCGGCAGCCGGTCGAGTCCATAGACGACGGTGTTGTGCCGGAAGGGCAGTCGCTCGTACGGCTCGGCGAGCCGCAGCCCGGGGAACTTCGTGAACAACGCCGGCAGTGCCTCCGCCATCTCCATCCTGGCCAGCGGGGCGCCGGGACAGTAGTGCGCGCCGTGACCGAAGGCGAGGTGGTGGCGCGCGTCCCGGCTCGGGTCGAACCGGTCCGGGTCCGGGAACACCGTCTCGTCGTGATTCGCGGCCGGCAGCGCGAAGATCACCGCCTGGCCGGGGCACACCGGTACCCCGCCGAGCTCCGTCTCGCCGACGGCGACCCGGACCTGGTTGTCCTGCGGGATCGACCAGAATCGCAGCAGTTCCTCGATCAGGCCATCGAGTCGATCCGGCCGCGCCAGCATCTCGGTCACGGCGTCCGGGTGCCGCATCAGCGTCAGCACGCTGAGCGCCAACTGGTTGGCCGTGGTCTCGTGCCCGGCCACGAGCACCAGCCGCACCATCGCGACCAGGTCGTCGTGGTCGAGCCTGCCGGTCGACCAGTACTGGGTCGCCAGTTGGCTGGTCAGGTCGTCGGTCGGGTTCTTCTCCTTGTCCCGCACCAACATGTCGAGATAGGCGGAGAGCTGTCCGAACGCCGCCATGGCATCGGACTCGGACGCGTCGCTGGTGACGATCAGCCGGGTCTGCTCGGCGAAGTCCTCGAGGTCGGCCTCTGGCACGCCGAGCATGTCGGCGATCAGCAGGGCCGGCAACGGCAGCGCGAAGGTGGCCACCAGGTCGGCGGGCCGGGGGCGGTCGGCCAGGTCGGTGAGCAGGTCGGCGACCAGCCGTCTGGCCGCGGGCCGCCGGTCGCCGACGGCTTTCGGGCTCAGCTCCGGCATGACCATCCGGCGTAACCGGGCGTGTTCCGGGGCGTCCATCCGCATGAACGACTGGAGCCTCGGCAGTGGCGGCACCGGAATCCGCAGCGGGAAGCCCGGCTGGGTCACGTCCGCGCTCAGTGCGGGGTTCGTCATGGCTTCGCGTACATCCGCGTAGCGGGTCAGTATCAGCGCCGTGCCGCCGTCGTCGAGCCTGACCTGTACTGGTGGTTGCCGCCGGAGTTCGGCGTAGTCGTCCGGCGGCAGCAGCGGACAGGTTCTCGGCATCGGCCAGTGCGGGATGGTTCGTTCCAGCTCGGTCGTCATTTCTTACTCCAAGGAGTTAGGCCGCCTGCGTTGGCTTCGGCAGCAACTGCACCAGCGCGGCCACCACGAGCGTGAGGCCGGCCAGCATGGTCAGGCTCCACTGGAAGGCGTGGCCGAACGCGATCGGTTGGCCCGCACCGAGAGCACCGAAGAAGACCACGCCGATGACCGCGACGCCCAGCGCGTTGCCGCCCTCCTGCGCGGTGGAGAGCACGCCTGCCGCGGCGGCCGCGTGGTCGGGCGCGACACCGGCCAACACGGTCGGCGTCACCGGCATCATGACCATGCCCATCCCGAAACCGGCCACGAAGAGACCGACCATCAGCCAGGGCGCGGGACCGGTCACCCCGATCTCGGCAACCGTGCCGACCAGCAGCGCATAACCGGCGGCGACCACCAGGGCGCCGACGGACAGCACCTGGCGACCCATCCGGCCCGCCATGGCGGGAGCCGCGATCGAGGAGATGAAGTAGCCGAGCCCGGTGGCCGCGAAGATCAGTCCCGAGGTCAGCGGCGACAGTCCGTGTCCCTCCTGCAGATACAGCGCGAGTACGAGGAAGAACGAGGCCATCGAGGAGAAGAAGACCAGGATGATGGCGATACCCACGGCGAAGGAGCGTTCGCGGAACAGGCCGAGTGACATCAGCGGCGCCCGGCCGGTGCGCTCCAGCCTGCGCTGGTAGGCGGCGAACGCGGCCAGCAGTGGCACCGCGGCGATCAGGCAGAGCCACGACCACAGCGGCCAGCCCTGCTGGCGGCCCTCCACCAGCGGCAGCACGATGGCGACCAGTCCGGCGCTGACCAGCAGCATGCCGACGAGATCGAGGCCGGTTCGGCCGTTGCCCCGCGATTCGGGGACCGTCCTCGGCACCAGCAGCAGCGCCACGATGCCGATCGGCACGTTGATCAGGAAGATGGTGCGCCAGCTCAGGCCCGCGATGTCGAGGCTCATCAGCCCGCCGCCGATGAGCTGGCCGAACGTGGCACCGATACCGATGGACAGCGCGAACGCGGTGAACGCACGGGCGCGGTGCGCGCCGACGAACGACGTGTTGAGGATCGCGAGGATCTGCGGGGACATCAGCGCGGCGCCGAGGCCCTGGACGATCCGGCCGACGATCAGCACACCGGCGCTCGGCGCGAAACCACACGCCGCCGACGCCAGCGTGAACACGGCCATGCCGACGGCGAACATCCGCCTGCGACCGTAGAGGTCACCGAGCCGGCCGCCGGTGATCATGCTGGCCGCGTAGGCGAGGCCGAAGCCGGCCACGATGAACTGGATCGCGGCCTTGCTGGCGTGCAACTGCGACTGGGTCGACGGAATCGCCACGTTGACGATGAAGAAGTCCAACGTGATCATGAACATGCCGGCCACGACGACGAGCATGGTGCCCCACGCGAACTTTCCCGCAGTGGGCTGGGGAGGCACCTCGACGTCGGGCACCTTGGCAGGGGTGTCTGCGTCTGTGGTCATGCTCTTACGCTCCTGACGGGTCTAGTCGTCCGGGTTGGGCGGTCACTACCGATACTGACCGCTGGTAGCCGGGCATGTCGATTACGTGACACGTAAGATCCAGTTCAGGACCGGTGCGCACCGGCTGCCCGCCGGTCCGTCCACCGCGGACAGCCGGGTGCGCGGTCAGGCCGCCGGTGCGGCCACGGATTCGCGTTCGAGCACGGCGGATTCGTCCTCGTCGGAACGGATCTCCGCGCGCGCGATGCCGGCATAGCGCTCCGGACGGCGCCTGCGCAGCCAGACGGCGTAGCCGAGGCCGCCGACCGTCGCCGCGGCCAGCAGCCACGGCAGGGCGTTGACCACCGGGTTGTCGGTGCCGGTGAGCACCGGGAAGTTGATCAGCAGCAGCACCGCGGCACCGGCAAGGCCGACGGCACCGAGCAGTGGTGCGACGCCGGTCCGCCACCAGTGCCGGTCGGGCCTGCGCCGGAAGAAACCGAGCACCGACACGGCGGCCGCGGCCTGGAGCACCACGATGCCCAGCGTGCCGAGGCCCAGTGTGCTGGTTGCCAGGCTGGTGTAGGGATCGAGGCCGGCCACCGCGAACGCGCCGACCACCACGACGCTGACCGCCGTCTGCACGATGCTGGCCCGTGACGGCGAGTGGTGCCGGCGGTGCGCGGCGCCCAGCCAGCGGGGCAGCACCCGTTCGCGGCCCAGCACGAAGGTGTAGCGGTTGGTGGCATTGTGCAGCGCGAGGGTGGCCGCGAGCAGGCTGGTGCAGAGGAACACCTGCATGATCGTCGTCAGCACCGGCGACACGTACTGGGTGCTGAGTGCGAAGAACAGGTTGCCCAGTTGCTGGCCCGCGACCGCACGCAGTTGGCCGATGCCGACCCCGCCGACTGCGACCCAACTGGTGAGCGCGTAGAACACCGCGATCACCACGACCGAGACGTAGGTGGCCACCGGCACGCTGCGCCGGGGATTGGTGGTCTCCTCACCGTAGAGCGCGGCGGACTCGAAGCCGATGAACGACATGAAGGCGAACATCATCGTGACGCCGACCGCGCCGCTGAACACGCTGCCGGGCGCCATCGAGGTGGCCGGCAGCGCCTGTGCGCCGCGGTGCGCGATGACCGCCACGTCCAGCACCGTCAGCACCGCGATCTCGGCCACCATGAGCACCGACAGCACCCGGGCGGACACGTCGATCTGCCGGTAGCCGAGCACGCCGATGAGGACCAGCGCGCCGGCCGTCCACACCTCCCACGGCAGGTTGACGCCCAGTTGCGACGCGGTGAGCTGGGCGAAGTAGCCGAAGGCGCCGACAAGACCGATGGCGGCGGCGTTGTAGGACACCACGGCGACCAGGCCGCCACCGACCGCGGTCGGCCGGCCGAGGCCCAGTGACAGGTACGTGTAGAAGCCGCCCGCGTTGACGATCCGGCGGCTCATCGCCGCGTACCCGACCGAGAAGCAGAGCAGGACGAGCCCGGCGAAGACGAACATGCCGGGCACGCCGACGCCGTTGCCAAGGGCGAAGGCCAACGGCACGGTGCCGACGACGGCCGCCAGCGGCGCGGCGGCGGCGATGACGAGCAGCACGATCTTGGACGTGGTCAGCTTGCCCCGCAGACCGGGCGAGACGGACTCGGTCATCGTGCGCACCTCCTCGACGATAGGGACGACAGTGGACAGGACATGTTTCGCTCCAACGGAAGCGGTGATTGGAATGCGGATTCAGGCCGCGGTCGGCAGACCTTCCCGCACCGGCCTGCTGACCTCGTGCAGGAACGACGCGACTTCGCGGTAGGACGCGACGAAGCCGACCTCGTGATAGGGAATCTCGTTGCGCAGGCAGTAGGCCCGCACGATCTCCCGGCACCTGCCCAGATTCATCTGCGGCATTGCCGGAAACAGGTGGTGTTCGACCTGGTAGTTCAGGCCGCCGTACATGAAGTCGACCACCGGTGACGGCTTGATGTTGCGCGAGGTCAACACCTGGCGCTCCAGCCACTCCAACGATTCCTTGTCGCTGCGCACCGGCATGCCCTTGTGGTTGGGCGCGAACAGCATGCCGAAGTAGACGCCGAGCACGGCCTGCTGCACCAACACGAACAGCACGGCCTTGAGCGGCGGGAGAACGGTGAACACGCAGCCGAGGAAGATGGCGGCGTGCGCGAACAGGAGCAGCCCCTCGATCCACGGGTTGCGCACCGCGCGCTGGCCGAGCGCCTTGACCGCGGTGCGGTGCATCTTCAGGCCCTCCAACACCAACAGCACGAAGAACAGCACGCTCTGGTAGCGCACGATGAACTTCTGGATGCGGCGGCGGGCCGGGTACTGGGAGATGTCGAAGATCACCGTGCGCCTGCCGATGTCCGGGTCGTTCTCCAGGTGGTTGGGGAAGCTGTGGTGCCGGTTGTGGTGGTTGACCCACCAGCCGTAGCTGACCCCGTTGATCAGGTTGGCGTGCAGGCGGCCGACGAACGTGGCCGCGGTCTTGTTGCGGAACATCGACTTGTGCGCGGCGTCGTGCCACATGAACGCGCTCTGCCCACCGCAGAAACCCAGCCACACCGCGATCGCGAGCTGCCACCACGAGTCGCCGACCAGGAAGAAGGCCACCAGCCCGGCGGCCAGGAGCAGCAGGTTCGACGCGATCTTGACGACGTAGCGCACCGGACGCAGTTCGAGCAGGCCGGCTTGTTTGACCAGTGTGGACACTTCGCTGAACTTGCGGCCGGTCTCCACCGCGTGCGACCGGTCGAAATCGGACTGTGCCGACTCGGCGACCGGTGCCGTACCGGGGCCGGCGGTTGCGGGAACCTGCATCTGAAGGAACTCCTTCTGCATGGCCAGTGAATGAGGGAAAGGACAGCGCTGTGGGAAAGACAGCGCTGAGGGAACGAACGGTGCGTGCCCGGCGCAGGAACGGTCCGGTTCTGCTGTGACCAGCATGGGACAGCGGGCTGATCGAGCGCTGACCCGTCGCTGACCCGGTTGCGCTCAGCGCTCCGCGCGGCCGTCGGGGGCGATACGGCGGAAACCCGTGTAGGGCACCAGTGCGTCCGGGACGCGTACCCCGCCGTCGGCGTCCTGGTGCTGTTCGAGCAGGGCGATCAGCGTGCGTCCGATCGGCAGGCCGGACCCGTTGAGTGTGGCCGCGAACGTCTTGCCGCCGCTGCGGTCCTTCACCCTGATCCGCGCCCGGCGCGCCTGGAACTGCCCACAGTCCGAACAGGACGATATCTCCCGGTACCGGCCCTGGCTGGGCAGCCAGACCTCGATGTCGTGCGTGACGTGCGCACTGAAGCCCAGGTCGCCCGCTGCCAGGGTGACCACTCGGTAGGCGAGCTCCAGCCGACGCAGGCACTCCTCGGCGTGGCCGACCAACAGGTCCAGTTCGCGTCTACTGTCCTCGGGACGGCAGATCCGGACCAGTTCGACCTTGCCGAACTCGTGCAGCCGGAAGATGCCCCTGGTGTCGCGACCGTAGGAGCCTGCCTCGGAGCGGAAACAGGGCGTGTGGGCGGTGAGGGCGAGCGGCAGGTCCGCCGCCGGCAGCGTCTCGCCCGCGAACAGGTTCACCAGGGGCACTTCGGCGGTCGGGATGAGGAACAGCTCGCGGTCGCCGACCGACGTGCGAAACAGGTCCGCCTCGAACTTGGGCAGTTGCCCGGTGCCGGTCATCGTTTCGCGGGTCACCAGGGTGGGCACGGTGTACTCGACGTAGCCGTGCTCGCCGGTGTGCAGGTCGAGCAGGAAGGACGCGAGCGCACGGTGCATGGCGGCGAGCGGGCCGCGGGTCACGCTGAACCGGGCACCGGACAGCTTGGCCGCCCTGCGCAGGTCGAGCTGGCCGGTGCGCTCGCCGAGATCCGCGTGGTGGCGCACTGGAAAGTCCGGTATTCGAGGTTCGCCGACCCGTCGCAGTTCGACGGCGTCGTCGTCACCAACGCCGTCCGGCGCCTCGTCCGCCGGCAGGTTCGGCACCGACAGGAGGAACTCGGTCACCGCAGCCTCCGCGACCCGGTGCTCGGATTCCAGTTCGTGCAGGCGTTCCTTGAGCTGTCGGCTCTGCTCGCGCAGTTCGGCCGGCGCCCCGCCCGGCTCGCGGCCGGCCTGCTTCGCCAGCCGGTTCGCCTCACCGCGCAGTTTGTCCAACTGGTGGCCGAGGTCCTTGCGCCGGGCGACCAGTTCTCCCAGCGTCTCGGAGTCCAGGTCGAACCGACGGCGGGCCAGCCGCGTGACGGCGTCGCCGTCGGTACGCAGCAACACCTGAGAATCGTGCACGGCAACCACTCCCTTGGTGATCGACGGGTATGCGACGGCGGGACTGTCGAGAGCACTGCTCACAAACGAGAGCACTGTCGAGAGCAGTGATCGCCAACAAGAGCAGTGATCACAAACGAGATCAGTTGACCATCAACGAGAGCACTGCTCACAAACGAGAACAGTGTCGAGAGCAGTGATCACTGACGAGAGCACTGCTCTCGTAAACCGAGAGCACTGCTCACACTTGGTCGGTCATGGTGCGGTCAGCACCAGCGCCGCGTTCTGGCCGCCGAAGCCGAGCGACGTGCTGACCGCGATCCGGATGTCGCGGGACACCGGGCGATCGGCGACCTGGATGGCCATCCCGGGGTCCAACTCGGTGAGGTTCGCGGTGGGTGGCACGAGCCGGTGCTCGATGGCGAGCACCGCGAAGGCCGCCTCCGCGGCACCTGCCGCACCGAACATGTGGCCGGTCACGCCCTTGGTCGAGGTGACGATGGGCCGGTCGCCGAGCACCCGGCCGATCACCTTGGCCTCCACGCTGTCGTTGAGCTGGGTCGACGTGCCGTGCGCGTTGACGTGGTCCACATCGGACGGACCGATCCGGGCGTCCGCCAGTGCCGCGCGCATGGCCTGCTCGCAGCCCCGGCCGCCCGGACCCGGTGCGGTGACGTGGTGCGCGTCGGCGGTGGCGCCGAATCCGGCCACCAGCCCCCGCACCCGGGCACCCCTGGCGTTGGCGTCGGCTGGTCGTTCCAGGACCAGCACGGTGGCGCCCTCGCCCGCGACGAAGCCGTCCCGGTGCACGTCGAACGGTCGGGACGCCGCGGACGGATCGTCGACCCGCCGGGACAACGCGCCCATCTGCGCGAAACCGGCCATCACCAGCGGCGTGATCATCGCCTCGCTGCCGCCTGCCAGCACGACGTCGCACCGGTCGAGCGTGAGCAGGTCGCGGGCCAGCCCGATCGCGGTGGCGCCGGAGGCGCACGCGGTGGCCACCACCAGGCTCGGGCCGGTCGCACCCAGATCGATGCACACCTGGCCGGCGGACATGTTGGGCAGCTGCATGGGCAGCAGCAGCGGGGAGACCCTGGCCGCGGTCTGGTCGAGCAGCACGCGATGCTGTCGCTCGACGGTGCCCGGTCCGCCGTCCGCGCAGCCGAGCACCACCCCGACCCGGGCGCCGTCCCAACTCGCCGGGTCGAGGCCCGAGTCGGCCACCGCCTCGCGGGCGGCCACGACGGCGAACTGCACGAAGCGGTCCATCCGTCTGGCCACCCGCGCACCGAGCAGTTCGGCCGGCTCGACCGGCACCCGCGAGCTGATGTCCACCGGCAGGCCGGCGAGCGCCGGATCTCGGCGTGCGGTCGGCGTGCCGATGCTGACGCCGGCCCAACACGCGGCGACACCGACCCCGGCCGGGGTGTACATGCCGAGGCCGGTGACCGCCACGGGAGACCCGGCCATCAGACGACGGCGCCGCGACTGGTGACCAGGTGCACCACCGACGCCAACCGGCCTGCTTCGGCCAGTTCGTCGTCGGTCACGCGGACGCCGGTCTCCTGTTCGATGGCCAACGACAACTCGACCAGGTCGAGCGAGTCGAGGCCGAGATCCTTGAGCGTCACTTCCGGCTTGATCTCCGCGCTCGGCACCTGGAACTTCCGCACCATGATCTGCTTGAGCTGCTCGTACATCGGTTGCTCCTCAGCTGGATGGACTGGGGCTGATTGGACTGGGGCTGGTTGGGTTGGGCAGGTTGGTCGAGCTGTTGCCGCAACCGGCGAATGCGGTGATGTCCGGCCAGGTCAGCGTCGCCGCGCCCCAGGTGAGACCGCCGCCGAAGCCGGCCGTGAGCACCCGGTCGCCGGCCAGCAGCCTGCCGTCCGCGGCGGCCTGCGCCAGCAGCAGCGGAATGGAGGCGGCGGCGGTGTTGCCGACTCGGTCGATGTTGCTGACCTGCTTCTCGGCCGGCACCCCGAGCCGCTCGGCCAC
Source organism: Pseudonocardiaceae bacterium (assembly GCA_036503065.1). Lineage (GTDB taxonomy): Bacteria > Actinomycetota > Actinomycetes > Mycobacteriales > Pseudonocardiaceae > DATEPR01. Next base: position 9,850 of record DASXXM010000309.1, read on the forward strand.
CGCGGCACAGATCCGGATGTTCGCCTGGTGCGGCACGAAACGGTCCACGTCCGCCACCCGCCAGCCGGTGCGGGCCAACGCGCGGAGCGAGCAGTCGGTGATCCGCTCGACGGCGTGGCGGTAGACCTCGCCGCCGCGCATCGTGAAATAGCGATCCGCGTCTACTGTGGACCGTCGCCGCGCTCCCCCGGCCGGGATCTGGATCAGGTCCGCGTTGCCGCCGTCGCTGCCCAGGACGCACGGGCCGATCGCGCCGGGCTCGTCGGCCCGGCCGGCCCGCAGCACCACCGCGCCCGCGCCGTCGGCGAAGATCACCGCGGTGGTGCGGTCGTTCGGGTCGATGATGGTGGAGAACGCCTCCGCGCCGATCAGGAGCACCCGGTCGGCACCGCCGCCTGCGATCAGGCCCGCCGCGCTGGCCAGCCCGTAGAGAAACCCGGAGCACACCGCGGACACGTCCCAGGCGGCCACCCCGGTCAGGCCGAGCCGGGCGGCCACCTCGGGCGCGGTGGCCGGGCACAGCCGGTCCGGCGTGGTGGTGGCCAGCACCACCGCGTCGACCTCGGCCGCGCCCGCCGACTTCAGCGCCAGCGCGCCCGCCTCGGTGGCCAGGTCACCGGTTGCCATGCCCGGCGACACCCGGTGCCTGGCGTGGATGCCGGTCCGACTGGTGATCCACTCGTCCGACGTGTCGAGGTAGGCGGCCAGGTCCTCGTTGGTGACCAGTTGCGGTGGCAGCCACGCTCCCGCGCCGCACAGCACGGCATGCCGATCCGTTGCCGGGCCGGGAAAGCCGGTCACGACGCGGGCCGGCTGCCGGACAGCACACCCGCCAGACCCATGTAGGCCATCCGGATCTCGGCCATCTGGTCGGTCCACTGCTCTGCCATGCCGTAGCGCTCCTCTGGCGTGGTGTCGAGCATCCGCCTGCCCGGCCAGACCTCGTAGTCGCCGACCAGGTCGGCGTGCTGGCGCATGCCCTGCTGGAACAGCTCCTCGCGGGCCATCACGTACTTGCGGTCGGGCACCGAGTCCCACAGCCGCTCGCCCTCGGCCAGGATCTCCAGCAGCCGCGGCCGGTATTCGGGGTGCTCGACGAGGTGCTCGCGGATGATCGAGCTGCCGACGGTGAGGTGGCGGATCTCGTCGATGGACGCGCCACGGGCGATCTCGCTGGCCGCCGGGTCAAGCCGGTCCCACTTGCGCTCGCTCAGTTCGGCCGCCGGGGCGAGCACACCCTCGATGACGATGGTGAAGATGGCCACGCCGCCGATGTAGTCGCCGTCGTCGCGCACCACGCGAACGGCGAACTCCTCGACCGGATCGAGCACGTCGGCGGTGTACTCGGCGGACATCTCGGCGATGGTGTCCAACAGTTCGTCCGCTGGCACGCCGAGATCTACGAGGTGGTTTCGGAACACCCTGGAGTGCCGGGCCTCGTCGATCAACTGCGTCGCGTAGAACTCCATTCCCGCGATGTCCGGGGCACCAGCGACGTAGTGCGCGAGGATGCGGGTCGCCTTCTCCTCGGCGACCGAGCGGTAGCCCAGTTCCAGCAGCAGGGCGTCGCGCAGCGGGCCGGGCTCGCGCATGTGTGCCGGCGTGACGAGGCCGGCGGCGTAGCCGGTATCGGCCCGGCCCAGCAGGGTGCCCTGGGCCACTGACCCCAGCCAGTACCCCAGATTGCACTGCTGCGCGGTCAGGACGAGGTTCATCGCGCCGTCCAACAGTCCGGGCGCGGTGTCCCAGCCGGTTTCGGCCGGTATGACGTCGGTCATCGGTCTGCTTTCCTTTCGGTGTCAGCCGGTTCCCTCGGTGAGGACCGGGGCGGCCAGGTACGGGTCGGTGGGCGGCATGCCGGCCGGACCGTCGTGGAGGGTGCCGGCGAAGCTGAGCAGCGGCGTGCCGCGACCCCGGGTGCCGTCGGCGACGTCCGCGATGAGCAGGAAATGGTCCCCGGCGGCCAGGCAGTAGCTGACCCGGCAGGTCAGGTGCGCCAGCGCACCCTCGAGCAGCGGAGCGCCGCTGATCGGGTCGACGCGTGCGGCGATCCCGTCGAACTGGCTGGAGTCACGCGGCCGGCCGGGGTCGGCGAACCAGCGGGCGAGCAGGGTCTGCTCGGTGTTCAGCGCGCTCACCGAGAACCACCGCCGGGCCCGGACCCGGCGCAGAAAAAGGGAGTTCCGATTGAGACAGGCCCCGACCAGCAGCGGATCGCGGGACACCGCGGCAAGCGCGCTGACCGTGGCGCCGTGCGTGCCGCGCTCGTCGGCGACGGTGAGCACGGCGACCCCGGAGGCCAGCTGGCGCACCGCGTTCCGGTGCTGCCTCAGGATTTCCTCGGTGATCATCGGTCGCCCCGCTCAGCCGGTCGTCGCGCGCCGGGCGGACCCGGACGGCACCGGCACGGGCTCGATGGTCTCGGCGTCGACACCGCGGTAGCTGGGCCGGGCCGCGATGGTCGCGCGCAGCGTCAGGTAGGCCGGGTGCGGCTTCGGCTCGAACGACAGGGCGAACGGCTTGAGGAAGTTGCCGAACAGGCCCCGATCGCCGAACAGGTGGATCGGAATCACCAGCAGCGCCCACTCCCAGCCGACGAACGTCCCCCACAGGACGACCACCACGGTCTGGGTGACCAGGCTGTGCATGGTGTTGTAGAGCACGTAGTACGCCTTGGGAATCCGCTTGGTGGTGCTGCGGTGCCAGGCGATCGCGCCCGGGATGTAGCCGATCAGGTCGATGTAGACGAACAACGCCACCGCCGGCAGCCAGCGAACCTGGTGGATGTGCAGCACGAACAGGGTGACGGCGGCGACGAACAGCACCAGGTACTCGGCGCGGTGCAGCCGGAAGGTGGTCGGGGTCTCGAAGGGATTGGCCTGGTCCATGGTCGGTCACCTCTCAGCGGTTCCACCGGCGGTCGGCGCCGGGGTGAGTTCCAGTTCGTCGTCGAGCCGCACGTCGTCGAACAGCCCGACCACGGCCCACGCAACGGTTTCCTTGATGACCCGCGCGGCGATCGGGTCGAGAATTCCTTCCAGGCTGGGGATGCCGAAGTCGAATTCGGCCTCGAAACGCACTTCGGTGTCCGCGCCGGCCTGGTGCAGCGACCACCGCCCGACGAACTCGTCGAAGTCCCCCAGTTCCTGCTCGAACTCGATCACCAGTTCGTCGACGCGGAAACGCTCCTGCTCGGTCCAGCGCAAGAGCCCGCTGCGGAAGTGCAGTTCCCAGCTCGACCGGCCGATCGGCTCCGGCCGACCCTGGTGCACCACAACGGACTGCACGTGCGGTGCCAGGTCCGGGTATCGGGCGAACACCACCACGGCGTCGTACACGGCCCGCGCGGCCACGCCCTTGACCAACGCGTTCAGTTCCACTCGTCGCATGTCACCTACCGCCTTTCCGGCATCCGGGCACGCCGGGAGATCAGGTCCCTGGTCGCGCGTTCGAAGGAGCGAAGGAGAAATTCCACTTCGGCATCGGTGAGGGTGGCAGGCGGCGTGAAGCGCACCGTGGCGCTGCCGTTCATCGAATGGTTGGCCACCACACCGTGGTTGAACAGTTCGATCAGCATCTCCCCGGCCAGGCCCGCCTCGACGAACTCGACGCCGATCAGCAGGCCCCGGCCGCGGACGTCGGCGATCAGGTCGCCGCAGTTCTGCCTCGCGATCCGCTCGATCTCCGGCAGCAGCCGGCCGCCGAGGTCCAGCGCCCTGGTGACCAGCCGGTCCTCCTTGATCGCCTGGATGGCCCCGCACACGGCGGCCATCAGCACCGGCGCGCCGGAGAACGTGGACGTGTGCACGTAGGGGTCCTTGTCGAAGGGCGAGAAGACCTTCCGGTTGGCCACCGCCGCCGACACCGGCAGCACACCGCCACCCAGTGCCTTGCCGGTCAGCAGCACGTCCGGCACGACCTCCTCGAAGTCGGCGCCCCACCACTCGCCGAGCCGGCCCATCCCGGTCTGCACTTCGTCGAGGATCAGGAAACCGTCGTGGGCCCGGCACTCGTCGGCGACCGCGGTCAGGTAGCCGGCGGGCGGGATAATCACGCCGCCCTCGCCCTGCACCGGCTCGACGATCACGCACACCTCGCCGGGGTGGGCCGCCAGTTCGTCGTGCAGCGGGTCGATCTCGCCGAAGGGCACGTGCGTGACGTCGGGCAGCAGCGGGCGGAACGGCTTCTGGTAGACCTCCTTGGCGGTGGTCGACAGCGCACCGAGCGTCTTGCCGTGGTAGCCCTGCCGCATCGACACCACCCGGCGCCTGCCGTTGGCCCTGGCCAGTTTCAGGCCGGTCTCCACGGCTTCCGCGCCGGACAGCGCGAAGTGCACCCGGTCGAGGCCGGCCGGGGTGATCGAGGTCAGCGCGGCGGCGGCCCTGGCCACGGTCGGCTCCAACAGGATGCGCGTGGCGATCGGGTGGGTGGTGAGCTGGCTGAGTACCGCCTCCATCACGATCGGATGGCGGGCGCCCATGATGAACACGCCGTAGCCGCCGCAGTTGAGAAAGTCCTCGCCGTCGCTGGTGTGCAGCCACGCGCCCGACGACGCGACCTCCATGTGGCTGCCGAACAGTTCGGCGAGGGTGGCCCGTCCCTTGCTCAGATGCGCCCGGTAGAGGTCGAGGATCGCCGCCTCGGAGTCCGTCGGCGCGACGTAGTCGATCGCGGTCACCGTTGCTCCTTTGCCTTGTCTGGTGATCAGGACAGCCGTAGGGGGCCGCCGGCGAAGTAGTCCAGGAGGGGTTCCGCGGCAGCGCCGCGCGATGGCGGGTGGAAGGCCAACGCGCGCACCGCGGAGGACAGATAGTCCACATCGGACGAACGAATGAAGGCCATGCCACCGAGCAGTTCCACGGCCAGATCCGTCGTCTCGGCCAGGATTTTCTGCACCGTGTAGCGGGCCACCAGGACCGCCGCGACACCCTCGTCACCCGACAGGCCGGCGTCCGTCGCGCGGGCGACACCTTCGAGGAGGCCGACGGCGGCCTCGATGCCCGACGCCACCGACGCGCGATCGGTCACACTGCCCCGACGCGCGCCGAGCACGTCGGCGGCCAGGGTGCTGGCCGCGCCGAGGTAGACCGACGAGATCAGCATGACGAACCACATGAACCCGGCGGTCTGCAGGTCGTCGAGGCGCTGCGGGTCGTCCGGCCGGGTGCGGATCATCAGCTCGTCCGGCACCCGGACGTCGGTCAGGCGAACCTCGTCGCTCTGCGCGCCGGCCAGCACGGTGGTGGACCAGAACGGCAGTACCGTGATGCCCGCCGTGGTCGCCGGGACCAGTGCGACGGCCAGCGATCCCGTGCCGTCCGTCTCGTTGTCGTTGTCGGACAGGGCAACGCTCGCGGTCAGCAGGTCCATCGAACCGGACAGGCTGCACGGTTTCTTGCTGCCGTTGAGCACCCAGTCCGTGCCGTCCCGTTCCGCCGACACGCCCGGCCGCAGGATGTTCTGGTTGGGCCTGCCCTCCGCCCAGCCGGATGCCATCAGCAGGCCGTCCGGCGCCACCCTGGACAGCACGTCCACCTGCGGACCGGTCAGCCGATCCACTGTGGCCGCGAGGGAGAACAGCATCGCCACGGTGAAGTGATGCATGGTGACGGCCGCACCGAGGGACGGCGAACTGGCGGACAGGCCGCGCATCACGCGCACCGCGTCCAGCGCGCCGGCACCGGCGCCGCCGAACTCCGGCGGCACCAGCAGTCCGGCACCGTCGAACTTGCGGAACAGTTCGACCACCGGGCTGCCGACGCTCTCGCGTTCGGCCAGCGGGATCTCGTCCAGCGCGGCGCAGAGGCCGGGATGGCGTTTCTCGCAGGCCTGGCGGGCCGCGTCCAGCGAACGCATGGCTGTCTCCTCGGGTCGTCGGGGTGGATCACGGTCAGGCGCCGAACACGGCGTCCCGGGGGCGGACACCGGTGGCGATGCTCACGCCCTGCAGGTGGGAGGTCTTGAGAATCGGATAGTTGGCCTCGCCGAAGGCGCCGCCGGTCAGGCCGGTGCCGCCGTGGGTCGGCAGGAACGGCAGGAAGCCGATGTGCGAGTCGTTGATCTTCAGCAGACCGGCGTTGCGCACGTCGCGGACGAACCGGTCGATCACCTCGGTGGACGCCGACCACAACGAGTTCCGCAGGCCGTACTCGTTGGTGTTGACGAAGTCGATGACCAGGTCGAGCAGGAGCTCGTCCGGCGCGTCCTCCGGCACGACCACCGGCAGCATCGGATAGAACGTCTCGTGCCGCACCACGGCCAGATCCCTGGCACCGGACATCCCGTCCACCCGCAGCACGGTCGGTTCGAGAAACACCCCGGTCGCCGACGGCGTGCCGTCCAGTTCCACTCGCCTGCCGCCGGTGATCACGGTGGCGCCCTGCGCGGTGGCCTGGCGGAGCTGGTCGAAGAACTTCTCACTGCGGCGCACCGGGGACAGCAGCACGTCCTCGTCGTCGGGATAGCCGGGCCGGATGCGGGATATCTGTGCGCACAACCGATCCAGCAGTTCGTCCACGATGTCGGGATGGGCCACCACGTACTTGGGCACCATGCAGATCTGGCCCGACCCGAAGAAGCACTCGGTGATCGCCTCGGCGGCCAGGTCCAGGTCGCCGTCGCGCCACACCACCAGGCCGTCGTTGCCGGCCAGTTCGAGGATGGGCTTCTTGCCCCTGGCAACGCACTCGTCCTGCAGCCGCAGGCCCTCCTCGCTGCCGCCGATGTAGAAGATGTCGTTGACCAGTGGGTGCGCCACCCAGCGGTCCAGGATCTGGCGGGGCTGGCCGCACACCACGTTCAGCGTGCCGGCCGGCGCGTCCAGTTCGTCCAGCAGTGGTACCACCAGATCGCGCAGCACGTACATGCTGCTCAGCGCGATACTGCGTGGTGCGCGCACCACGACCGCGTTGCCGGCCATCAGTGCCAGCACCGCGAGTGCGGCACTGGGTGCCGGCGCGTTCTGCGGTGGATTCAGGCACACCACGCCATCCGGCTGGCGCCGCACGATCAGCCTGCGCGGGCCGTGCTGGAACTCGGTGTACATCTGCTGCGCGTACCAGGCGCAACTCTCCGGGCTGAAGACCTGCATGAGACAGGTGAACTCCCATTCGGCCAGCCGACGCGGATGCGCCTCCGCGACCAGCAGGTCCAGGAACTCCGCCCGGTGCCGGACGAACGTGGCGCGGAACAGCTCGCCCAGGCGCAGCCGGTCGGCCAGCGGCACCGCCGCCCAGACCGGTGCCGCGGCGGCGGCGGCCTCGATGGCGGCGTCCACCTGGTCCGGTCCGGCCACCGCGCACCGGCCGACCACGTAGGGGTGGCCCAGCGCGTCGGCATCCGGATCCTGTTCCAGCGACCGCTTCAGGCTCACGCTGGTGAACACGTCCTCCAGCAGCGAACGCGCCGTGACCGTATACACCCAGCCCGTTCCGTCCAGATCCTTGCCACCGATGTAGGAATGGTAGCTGCGCAATTCGACAGAACTGGCGGTCGTTTTCTCCTCGGTTTTCGCACCGAGAAATCGGACGCTCTCGTCTGCGACCACTCGCGTGTCCCCTCACTCGTGATCCGGCGATCCGGACCTGCCAAGGGTGACCGAAACAAGATTGATTTATGTTCGGCACCCCGGTGACATCATGATATTTCCACGTCCGACTGACCATCGGCTGACATCGTTCTGACCCGCCAGAAAATGGCGTATCCAGATATTTGTCAGGCAGCTGTGGCGCGGGAATCAGTCGGCGACGGCCGCGCGCAGCAGGCGGGCGAGCTCGCTCGGCGACTGTGCGCACAGGTCAGCCAGCCCGTCGGCCACCGCCGTCGAACCGCCGTGGGTGACGAACTTGGCCCGCATCAGCTCGACGTGGCGGGCACGGGTGTCCGGCCCGGCCGCGCCGATCGGGATATCCCTTGCCCTGCTGAAGGTGCGGCCGTCGGCCAGGTGCACGGTGACCCGCGCCGGGGTCATCTTCGTCGCGGTCTCGAAGGTGTCGGCGGGCGGGCCGGGGTCGGCGGCCAACGCCACCAGTTCGTCGCCGCCGAACCGGGCCAGCCAGCTCACCGCACGGTGACCCGCCTGCCGGAGCGCCTCCCCGAAGGGCGCCACCGAAGCCAGCAGGGACCTGGTCATGTCCGGATCGTGGGTCAGCTCGACCGTGTCGGCCAACGCCCACCGGCGCGCATCGCGCACGGCGGGATCGGCGAAGTCGGCCACGGTCAGGTCGCCCGCCAGCAGCGTGGTGGCGACCGCGTAGGGGGCGGCCAGCAGCAGCGCGCTGATCGGGGTGTCCGGTCCGGCGAGGTGGTCACCGGCACGGCGGCCGACGTAACCCGTGTACAGCGAGGCATCCACCACGATCCGGGTGACGTCCCGGTCCGGTGCCACACCCGCGTCGACGAGGTCGCGGTGCAGTTCGATCGCGCAGTCGACGGCGGCGTCGATGCCGGGCCCGCCGGGGCGAACCTTGAAGGAGAGCGTGTCGGTGTGCCAGCGCAGGCCCAGTCCGTCGGTGACGGCGTCGGGCAGCGGCACCGTCGAGAACCGGGCGAGGAAGCCGTCCGGATGCTCCAGGATGTCCGGCGTGCCGGTCAGCCCGGCCGCTGCCGCGTCGCACGCGTCCAGCGCGGCCCGCACCGGGTTCATGGCGTGCAACGCCTTCGCGTCACTGCCGAGGAAGCCGTGCATCGACGGCCAGGTCGGCATGGTGAAGGCGAGCCCGAACGCGTTCACCCACTGCCGCGCCGGGGCCGATTCGGCCCGCAGCCGGCCGGCGATCGTGCCGGCGAGGTGGGTGTGCAGGGCACTCTGGCCGCGGAACGGCCCCAGCGTGGCGGCGGCGGTGATCCGCGCGGCGCACTCGTTCGCCGCGATCACCGCGGTGAGCAGTGCGGCACCGTCCAGGCCCAGCGCGGCCGCGTAGGCGACCGGGACGCACACGGTGGAGCCGCCGAGATGGCCCGCGTAGGCGGTGTCGTCGAGGTTGAGCCAGGAGCCGAGGCTGGCCAGCACGGCCGCCGATCTGCCGGGATCAGCCTGCAACGGCGGCCCGAACGCCTGGATCAGCTTGCGGCCCAACGGATGCGCCCGGCCGGCCCGCACGGCCGCGAGTTGGGACAGCACCTGGCTGGTGGCCAGCCCGATCACCCGCTGCGGCACGTCCGCGAGTCGCAGTGTGCTGGCCCAGCCGCAGAGCGCGCCGGTCAGTGTCTGCTGTTCGACCGTCATCGACAGGAACCGGCCAGTGCCGGCATGTCCGCGCGGCAGAGCACCGGCAGCACGCCGGGCAGGACGTCGAGGGTCATGCTGGTGGCGGACCCGGTGCACAACTCGCCGTCGTGCTCGAAACTCAGTGGCTCGCCGTCGATCCGCGCGACCGTGATGCGCCGGCCGCGGGCGTACACCACGCCGGTCGCGCCGATGTGGCCGCCCGACCTGGTCAGTTCCGGTACGTCCGACGGGCTGATCTCCCCGCCGATCACGCACACGTCCAGCAGGCCGTCGTCCAGCACGGAGTGCGGCAGTACCTGGTAGGTGCCGCCGCGGTGCCGGCCGCCGCCCACGTTGGCCAGCACGGTCGTGCCGACGTGCACCACGTTGCCGTCGACCGTGACCCGGCCGGGGTAGGGGACGAACTCCGCGGCCGTCCTGGCCAGCGCGATCCGGTAGCGTTCCCGGCCGCCCACCGCCACCGACCTGGCCGCGACGAGCGCGTCGGCGATCACCCCGGAACAGGCGCCCAGCAGCACGAGTTCGTTCAGTTCGACCAGCCGGGCGAGGTCGAGCAGGCAGCGACGGGACCCGTCCCGCGACAGCGCGGCCGGCACCGCGGACCGCCACGGCAGATCGCCCCACTGGGCGAGATAGCTGGAATTCCCGGTACCGGCCGGCACGATCAGCAGCGCGGGCAGTTCGTCCCCGGCGCCCGCGGCGAGCAGACCCTCGACCACCTCGCGAACCGTACCGTCACCACCGACGGCGATCACCACGTCGAATCGATGGGCAACGGCCTCGCCCGCGACCACCGTCGCCTCGCCGGCACGGCTGGTCCAGTGCACCCGAGGCGCGGCGATGTGTCGGCGACAAAGGCTGACCAGCTCGGCGACCAGCTCGGCGCTGACCCCGCCCGCCTTGGGATTGGCGATCACCAGGGCGCTGGCGACCGGGTGACTGTCCACATCGACCATGGCTCGGCACTCCCCTGACAGCTCACCGCACGGGAAAGAACAACGAAGCGGAGAGGGCAGGATTCGAACCTGCGCAGGCACCAGCCCTCCAGGCACAAAGCCCGGACCCGATAAACCACTACGGGCACCTCTCCCGACACTCCGTCTCGACCAGAGCCGAGCCGGTCTGCCATCTTTCGACCTTCGTCGCGCTTCGGTCGGCGCCGCGAGCGCCGGCCGGGCGACCGTGTCCGGGCTTCGCTTCGCTCGTCCGGTCCTGGTCTGCAACCAGCTTGACCCGTCGTGCTGACCCGGCGCTGACAACGTCCTGACGCCGTCGGCGGCGGCCGGGCGTGACACCAATGTCCTGTCTCAATTCGTCCGCCGAAAGTAGTCGCGTCCTGCGACCATCGGGCGTACACCCTGCATGGAAATGATTACCTCAAAGATCGGTAATGCCATGCGCACCACCGCGTCACCGGAAAATCCTGTTTTCGGCGGTTTGTGGCGGTCCACCCGTCGTCGCAGGTCAGGCGCTATGATCACGAACGGCCACGTCGGTTGTGCATGATTACTATAAATCGTCAAATAATTGGTCCGCGATGTGACCAAACGAGATCGGAACTCGTATACACAGGGGTAAAGATACTCCCTTAACCCCCGTCGCACTCTTGCGGATCGCCATCACTCGTGGCATAAAATTGGCGACCAGAGGGTGGTTGAATTCGAGTAACCGGAACCAACGGGACCAGACATGACCAACATAACCACGCCGCTCGATTTCACGCTCGAGGCCGTGCGGACAAACACGTACGCGGACAACCCGAGCGCGTTCCTCGCGGTCAACGACGGCAACTCCTACTTCACCGAGCCCGGCCTCGACGGTGTGATCGTCTACCGCCGGACCGGCGCCTACCTCGTCCAGTTCGGCGGGCCGTTCGCCGCGGTCGACTCGGCGGTGCCGCTGCTGCGGGCGTTCCGCGCGTTCGCCCACAACGAGGGCCGGCGCATTGTCGGCATTCAGCTACAGCGGGCCGACGCGGAGATCTATCTGCACAACGGCTTCACCGTCAACCAGGTCGGCGCATCGTACGCGGTCGACCTGAGCCGTTTCTCCCTCCAGGGCACCCGGTTCATGCGGCTGCGCAACAAGATCGCCAGGGCGCACAAGGCGGGCCTCATCGTGTTCGAGGCAACCGTGGCCGAGTGGGGTGACGCGATGCGTGCCCTCGACGGCGTCTGGCTGCACAGCAAGGGCGAGCACGTCCGGCAGCTGGAATACCTGGTCGGCCAGTACGGCGGCGAGATGCAGCCGCATCGCAGGTTGTTCGTCGGCACGATCGACGGCGACCTGGCCGGTTACATCTCCTACTCCCCGGTGTACGGCTCCCGAACGGGCTGGATGCACGACCTGAGCAGGCGAATTCCGGGCAAGCTGCCCGGGATCATGGAAGCCGTCAACAAAGCCGCCATCGACACGTTCATCGCCGAGTCCGTCGATTGGCTGCACTTCGGTTTCACGCCGTTCACCGGCCTGGATGCCGCGTCGGAGCTGCCGGGTTACCACCACGGTTTCCATCAGTTCATGCACCTGCTGTGGGAGTACGGCGAGGCCGTCTATCCGGCACAGACCCAGTTGGCCTACAAGGAGAAGTGGGCACAGCACGTCGTGCTGCCGGAGTACGTCGCCTTCGACGGACCGGTCGACATCGCCGGGTTCGTGCACGTCTTCCGCGCGGCCGGCGCACTCTGACCCACCGACGATGGGAGAAACCGATGTCCACCAACGATGTTCCCGACGCGCTGGCCGCGGCCGGCCACCAACTGCTGGAGATGTTCGTCGCCGTGTGCGGCGCGCCGGATGACCCGGCCGTGGCCGAACAGGCCAACGCCGCGCTGAACGAGCTGGACCGCCTGCTGGTCGACGCATGACCCAACGGTCCCGATCTGTCCACGGACCCATCACGAGCTAGGAATCCCATGCTGCTGCAAGGTAAACGCCTGCTCATCACCGGTGTACTCAACGAACGGTCGATCGCCTACGCCGCCGCGCGGCTGGCACTCGACGCGGGTGCGGAGATCGTGCTCACCGGGTTCGGCCGGGGTCTGCGGATCACCGAGCGGTTCGCGGCGCGGCTGTCACCGGACTGCCCGGTACTGGAAATGGACGTCCGGCGAGCGGAACACCTGACCGCGGTCGCCGACTGGTGCGAGCGCCGCTGGGGCCGGTTGGACGGCATCCTGCACAGCATCGCGTTCGCACCGGCCGGCGCGCTGGACGGCGGGTTTCTCGCCGCGCCGTGGTCGGACGTCGCAGTGGCGCTGGAGGTTTCCACCTACTCGTTCGCGGCCTTCGGCCGGGTGTTCGGTCCGCTGCTGGCCCGGTCGGACAGCGGCTCCCTGGTGGGACTGGACTTCGACGCCACCGTCGCCTGGCCGGGCTACGACTGGATGGGAGTGGCCAAGGCCGGGCTGGAGAGCTGCTGTCGTTACCTGGCCCACGCGCTCGGGCCGGCCGGCACCAGAGTGAACCTGGTGGCGGCCGGCCCGCTCCACACCATCGCGGCAGGCGCGATCAGCGGGTTCAGCGGGTTCGAACGAGCCTGGCAGGAGCGCGCGGCGCTGGGCTGGGACGTCCGGAACCCGGACGCGGTGGGCCGGGCGGTCTGCGCGCTGTGGTCGGACTGGCTGCCCGGCGTCACGGGCGAGGTGCTGCACGTCGACGGCGGCGTGCACGCGATCGGCGGCGCTCCGGACAGCAGGCCCACCCCGCGGGAAAGCGCCGTGGCGGCGGAGGTCGCCGGATGAGGCGCTTCAGCGGGCCGGCCGAACTCGGTACCGCGGTCGGCGAGCGGCTGGGCATCAGCGCCTGGCACGTGGTCACCCAGGACACGGTGAACCGGTTCGCCGAGGACACCGGCGATCGCCAGTGGATCCACGTCGACCCCGATCGTGCCGGCGCCGGGCCGTTCGGCGCGCCGGTGGCGCACGGATACCTGGTGCTGGCACTGGTTCCCGGCCTGATGGTCGAGGTGTTCGAGGTCGGCGGCGTCGGTGTCGTGCTGAACAAGGAGGTGCGTCGGTTGCGTTTCCAGGCACCGGTACGGGTGGGTGACCGGGTCCGCGCGGCGGTGGACCTGCTGGCCACGCGGCCCCGCGCCCGCGGCTTCTGGCAGGCGGACTTCCGGGTCACCATGCAGATCGACACCGTTGACGACGCCGCCTTCACCGCGGAGACCGTGTTCCTGTACCTACCAGCACAGGCGAGGCAACAATGACGTGCCCGAGCACCACTGATGTCGTCCGCCGGTTCGGGAGCGTCACGCTGGCGGACGACCTGCCGCTGACCCCGATGCCGCTGGCCCAGATTCCGGAACAGCGATCCACCGGCCAGGACACCATCACGTTCCGGTTACTCGGCGGGCTGGGGTTCTGCCCGAACGGCAGTCCGGTGGAGATCAGGGGCACCATCCAGCGGACCCTGCTGGCCACGTTGCTCACCGTGGGATCGCACCCGGTGCCGATGGGCGCGCTGGTGGAGGAGCTCTGGGGCGAACATCCGCCCGCCACCGCCGAGAACGCCCTGCAAGCCCACATCAGCCGGCTGCGCAGAAAGCTGCAGGGCGTGGCCGGGGCCGGTTCGGTGCGCCTGGTCGGCCTGCCGTCGGGCTACCGGCTGCTCGTGCCGGCGGAGGACGTCGACGCGCTGCTGTTCCTGCGCACCCTCGGTGAGGTTCGCGGTCGGCAGGCCACGGACGCCGACGACGGTGCGATCGTGCGGCTGCGCGCCGCGTTGGCACTGTGGTTCGGGCCGGTGTTCGGCGGACTCGTCGGCGGGCCGATCTGCCAGGCGGCCGTGGCGCGCTTCGAGGCGGCCAGGTCGGTCGCCGCGGAGACGCTGTTCGACCTGGAACTGCGGCAGGGCCGGCACACCGAGATCATCCCAGAGCTCAGCGGCCTGGTGGAGTCGCAGGCGCTGAACGAGCGGTTCTGCGAGCAGCTGATGGTCGCGCTGTACCGGTCCGGCCGGCAGATCGAGGCGCTGGACGCCTACCGCAGGATGCGGCTGCGGCTGGACACCGAACTCGGCGTGGCACCATCGCCGACACTGCGCACGTACGAGCGGGCCATCCTGGCCCACGATCCGGCGCTGCGCATCGGGGCCGACCACGCCGCGCTGCGCGGGGAGGCCGCCTGACGGGACACGTCGATCGCGGCAGGGGACGCTCCGCTGCCGCGATCAGTGACCTGCCGGCCGCTAACGCATCAGCACGGCCTGGGTCTGGGTCACCTGGGCGACCCGCAGGTTCGGCGCGGGCTCGACCCGGTACAGGTCGGTCTGCACCACGATCACGCTGCGGCCCCGGTGCAGCGGCCGCGCGACTGCGACCACCTCCCCGTCCCGCACCGCGGCGAAGAAATTGGTCTTCAGCTCGATGGTCGACGTCGACGCGCCCCTCGGCAGGTTGACGAACGCGCACAGGCCCGCCACCGAGTCGGCGAGGCTGACCAGCACACCCCCGTGCAGCATGCCGGCCGCGGTGCACAGGTCCGCCGACCAGGCCAGCCTGCCGACCGCCTCGTCCCTGGTCACCGTGTCGATCCGAATGCCGAGTGTGCGGGCGAGCGGCATCATCTCCAGGAGCGCCTGCGGGTCGAACTCATCAGTGGTCATGGCGACCTCCGGGGACAGCCGGTACCCGGCGGGCGCCGGGTACCGGATCATGGTTTCAGCGGTTGGTCCGTTCGACCAGCCGGTGCAGGTGCCGGGCGAAGTCCGACGTGACGGCAAGGGCGTGGTTGTCGATGTAGAAGTGGCCGCCGGGATATTCGCTGTGCCCCAGGTGTTCCGGGCTACGCGACACCCAGGACGTCATCGCGTCCCGCCGTTGCATCAGCGGGTCGGACCGGCCGCCGTAGGACACCAGCGGGCAGGGCACCCCGGCGCCGTCGTCGACGTACTGGGCGGCCACCGACAGGTCGGCCCGCAACGCCGGGATGACCAGCGCGAGCATTTCCGGGTTGTCGTAGATGGCGGCGGGGAACGAACCGAGCTTCTTGATCCACTCGATCAGCTCCGACTCGGGCATCCTGGCCTGTTCCTCGGTGGGCGCGAAGAAGCCGTCCGGTGCCCAGCCGGACATCCCGATCAGCAGCGGACCCTCGACGTCGTCCTCGGCCATCCGCACGGTCAGCCGGTAGGCGAGCTGGGCACCGAGACAGTGGCCGAAGAACGCGAAGGGCCGCTCGTCCAACTCGTCGAGCACGGCGTCGTACAACGCGTCCAGCAGGGGATCCCACGCCACGTGGGTCGCCTCGTCGCGGCGGTCGTGCCGGCCGGGCAGGGTCACCGCCTGCGGGCCGATGTCCTGCGGTAACAGGGTTGCCCACTCCCGGTAGATGATCGCGCCGCTGCCGGCGTGCGGCAGCAGGAAGAGCCGGATCTCCGCCTCCGGGCCCGGCTCGACGGGTTGGAACCAGTGACCGCGGGTCGCGGTCATGCCGGTGAGCACATTCTGCGTCACGTCACGGTCTCCTTCGGGTAGCCGGCCGGTCAGCCGAGCGCGCGGATCGCCGGCAGGACCACTTCGGCGATCTCCTTGAGCTGTGGTTCCGGCTCCAGCGAGCCGATCCGGATGACGATGTGCCGCGCGCCCGCCCGCACGTAGTCGGCCAGCCGGTCGGCACACGTCTCGGCGGTCCCCCATGCGTAGGCCTGGATCGCCGCCATGGTGTCCAGCGACCGGCCGTAGTAGTGCTGGATGTAGTGCGCCAGTTCGGCCCTTGCCGCTTCCGGCCGCCGGTTCACGGTGATGGTGGCGTACAGGCCCGGTGTGACCGAACCGGCGGGCCGGCCGGCTCGTTCGACGCCGGCCGTGATTCGTTGCCACGCCTGGCCGTAGGCGGCCGCGTCGGGCAGGAACGGCAGCCAGCCGTCGTAGTGTTCGGCCACCCTGCGCACGACCGAGGGCGTGTCACTGCCGGCCAGCCACAGCGGCGGACCACCCGGCCTGCGCGGGGTCGGCAGGCGGTCCAGGCCATCGGCCTGCCAGTAGCGGCCGGTGAAACCGGTGGGCACGTCCGGTTCGCCGCTGTGCCAGGCCCGCCGCCACAGGGCGACGATCTCGTCCAGCCGGCCGGCCCGCCCGGCGAAGGACGCGCCGACCGCGGCGAACTCGGCTTCGGTCTCCGGGATGGGGAATCCGGACCCGAGACCCAGCACCAGCCTGCCGCCTGCCACGTGGTCGAGGCTGGCGACCATGTTGGCGCCGATCAGCGGGTGCCGCAGGGCCGGGGTGAGCGCGGCGGTGCCCAGTGTGATCCGGTCGGTCGCGGTGGCCGCCGCGGCCAGCACCACCAGTGGGTCCAGGCGTGGCCGGGCGACCAGCGAGTCACCGGTCCACAGGGAATCGAAACCCAACAGCTCGGCCTGGCGCGCGAACTCGACCAGCGGGCTGGCGGCATAGGTTCCGGTGATGGCCTGCTCCCTGGTGGGCAGCAGGATGCCGATCTGCGGTGGGGTCCCGGCCATGGTGTCGACGTCCTCCTCTGTAGACGGTCAGGTCTCTGCTGTCGCGGCGGCTGTGCTGGCGATCAGCTGGGCGCGGACCTCGCGGCGCAGCACCTTGCCGGACGGGTTGCGCGGCAGTGACGGGACCAGGTGGTAGGCGGTGGGGATCTTGTAGTCGGCGATCCGGCCACGCAGGAACAGCGCCAGCTGGCGTGGGGTGACCGAGTTGCCGGGACGTGGCACCACACAGGCGTGCACCGTGTCGCCCCACGGGGAGTCCGGCACGCCGACCACGGCCACGTCGGCGAGCGCGGGGTGGTCGCCGAGCTGCCGCTCCACCTCCGCCGGGTAGATGTTCTGGCCTGCCACGATGATCGTGTCGTTGATCCGGTCGCACAGGAACAGGTAGCCGTCGTCGTCGAGGTACCCGGCGTCACCCATGTACAGCCAGTCGCCGACCACGGTGCGCGCGGTGGCCGCGGGCTGCCGCCAGTACTCGACCATCCTGGCCGGCGTGCGCACGCACACCTGCCCGATCTCCCCCGGCGGCAGCGTCCGCCCTTCTGCGTCGATCACCTTCACTTCGTTGCCGGGGCAGGCTTTTCCGGCCGCGCGCAACAGCGGACTGCCCGGCCGGTGCGCCGCGGGCGGCAGGCACACCGCCACACTGCCGGCCTCGGTGCTGGCGTAGATCTGCGCGAACTCGCAGTCGAACACGTCAAGGCATTGGCGCAGCAGGCTTTCCGAAATCGGCGCGGCGCCGTAGGCGATCTTGCGGAGCGACGCGAAGGTCGCCCTGGTGACGCCGCGTTCTGCCAACATCATCTGCAACATGGCGGGCGCGGCGAACGTGGTCGTCACGCCCAGGGTCCGCACCAGCCGTACCGCGAGCTGGGGCTCGAACATTCGCATGATCACATTGGTCGCGCCCGCGTTGAAGCCGTGCATGAACCACCCGATGCCGGCGATGCCCAGGCCGGGCAACGAGATGAGGTTGACGTCATCGGGCAGCCAGTCGATCCAGGACACCCCCGCATCGGCCATCGCCGCCGGCAGCGTGAAGAACGAGCGGTTGGCCAGCACGACACCCTTGGGCAGGCCCGTGGTGCCGCTGGTGTAGATCTGCACCACCGGGTCGTCCTGGTCGCACTCGTCGGCCAGGTCGGTGTCCGGGCAGCCGTCGGCCCACGCCCACAGGGCCGCGCCCCGATCGGCACCGTCGTCGAGGCGAACCACCGCGCGCAGCAACGGCAGTTCCGCACTTACCCGGTCCACAACAGACCAGAACTCGCCTTCGGCGAACAGCACCTCGGCATCGGAGTCCCGCAGGATGTGGTCCACCTCGCCCGCGGTCAGCCGCCAGTTGACCGGCACCAGGACCGCGCCCAGCTTGGCGCACGCCAGGATCGCGGTGTAGTAGTGCTCGGACTCCCGGCCGAGATAGCCGACCCGCGCCCGTCGGCCGATTCCGGCGGCGCGCAGCGCGTGCGCCAGTCGGTTGCTGGCCAGGTGCAGCTCCCGGTAGGTGACGACGCGGTCCTCGCAGACGATCGCGGGCCGGTCGGCCCGGTCCGTGGCATGTGCGGCGCAGGTCGCGGCAACGGTCCAGTTCGTCGACCTGGTCATGGCAGCCTCCAACGGTCTCAGCTCGTCTCGACGGTGGACAGCTGCCCGGCCACGAATTCGGTCAGCTGACCGACGGTCGGGTAGTCGAAGGCGAGCGAGGCGGGCAGCACCAGCCGGAACGTCCTCTCCAGGCCGCTCTTGACCTCCATCGCCATCAGCGAGTCCAGCCCGAGCGAGACCAGTTCGGCGGTGGTGTCCACCGAATCGGCGTCGTCGAAGTGCAGCGCGGCGGCGACCTTGGCGCGCACCAGATCGGTGATCTCGGCCAGTCGCTCCGCCGTCGGTCGGGCCAGCAGGGCCGCTACGTCCACACCGGACTCCGTCGGCCGCGCCCGGTCGGCGACCCGCTCGTACAGCGCGTCGGGATACGGGGCCGCGGCGGCGACCCGATCCCAGTCGTACCGGCCGACGACACGCTGCGCTTGGGAACCGCCGAGCAGGCCGACGAGCGTGCGCAGGCCCCTGGTCGGCGAGAAGAACCGGATGCCGCCGCGTTCCACTTCCCGACTGAGCGCCGGGTCCAGCCGGGCGGACATGCCCACGCCGGCCCAGGCGCCCCAGTTGGTGGCCAGGCCGGGCAGGCCCTGCCGGGTTCGCCAGCCGGCCAGCGCGTCCAGGAACGTGCTGGCCGCGGCGTAGTGCGCCTGGGTGACGCCGCCGATCACACCGGCGATCGAGGAGTAGACGACGAAGAAGTCCAGTTCGGGTGTTGCGCGGGTGGCCTCGTGCAGCAGCCAGCCGCCGTACACCTTCGGTCGCAGCTGTGTGTCGATGGCCGCCCAGGTCAGGCCGCTCACCAGCGACTTGCCGATCTCGCCCGCCGCGTGCACGATCCCGCCCAGCGGCCACGCCCCGGCCCGCAGTCGGGCGAACACATCGTCCACATCGGACTGTGAGCCGAGATCGGCGGACAGCAGGGTCACCTCGGCCCGGCGGCGCAGTTCGTCGAGCACGGCGGCGGCCTCCGGTGTCGGCGTGGTGCGCCTGCTGACCAGCGCCAGGTGTCGGGCGCCGCGATCGACCAGCGCGCGGGCGGTGACCAGGCCGAGCCCGCCGAGCCCGCCGGTGATCAGGTAGGTCCGGTCGGGCCGGACCGGTGGCGTCGGTTCGGCCGGCGGCGTGCTGTCCTCGGCCAGCAGTCGCCGGACGTATCGCTGGTCGGCCCGGTAGGCCACCTGGAACTCGTCGGTGTTCACCGATCGCCACTCCGCCAGGAGCGCGGCCGGGTCGCCGTCGGGCGGCAGGTCAACCAAGGTGGCGCGATACCGCGGGTACTCGTTGAGCACCGTGCGACCGAAGCCCCACAGGGTGCTCGCCGGCAGTCGGTCGCCGTCGTCCTGGCTGTCTCCCGGCAGCAGTTGCGCGCCTTCGGTCACCAGCCACAGTCGCAGTGCCCTACTGGGCGGCGCCGCTTGGAGGGCTGCCAGCACCGCCAGCAGGTCCCGGTAGTTGCGCTCGCACTCGGTGCGCAGGCGGTCCACGGACATCGGGCCGGTTTCCGGCCGCCAGTACCAGCACACGTCGGTCACCGAAAGGTCGGCGAGCGCGGCGGGCAGCGCGGCCACGTCCGGCACGGCGGTCAGCCGGGGGCCGTCGAACTCGTCGACCGGCTCTGGCAGTCGCCCGCCTGCCAACACCACCACGTGCCGGGCGCCCCGCCACGGGGCCGCCGCGGTGGCCGGCAGCCAGCTCAGTCGGTGCAGGAAGTGCTGGCGCTCGGCCGGGGCCAACAGCACGCCGGTCAACTCGGCGACGGGTGTGTCGCCCTCCAGCAGCAACAGGTCGGCGACCCGCCCGGCCACCGCCGCGACCAGCCGCAGCCGGTCGCCGCGCGGCTTCTTGAACAAGCGGGCCGCTCCGACGCCGACCGGTCGCAGCACCACGCCATCCCTGTCCACGGCGGACAGTGCGTGCAGCGCGCTTTCCAGTACCTCCACCGGAAGATGCTCCACGGCGGTGGCATCGCGACATTCGACCTCGGCGGTCAGCAGGCCGTCCGGATAGACCAAGACGTCGCCGAGCAGGCGGAAGCGCGGGCCGTAGCGCCGGTCCACGGAGGCCAGGTCGGTGTGCAGGTCGGCGGCCGGGACGATCGTCGGCTCGGCGGTCGCGGCGGCCAGCCGGGCCAGCAACCGCTCCCCCGGTATGCCGGGTACCGGCTCGACGTCCATGGTCGCGGTCGCGTGCCGACGGTGGTTGCCCGCCAGCACACTGAAAACCTCGACGCCGGTGCCCGGCACCAGTCGGGTGCGCAGTTCGACGGCGTCCTCGGTCAGCGGCAGCGGCTCGTGTGCCACGAGGTCCCGCACGACCCGATTCGTGTGGCCGTACACGGCATCCTGCGCGGCGAGCATGATCTCCAGATACGCGGCCAGCGGCAGCACGGGCGAATCGCCGAGCACGTGGTCGGCGAGGTACGCCGGTTCAACGGCCGAGCACACCGTGGCGAACTCGCGGCCACCCGGCGGCAGGCCGTCGTTCGGCACCTCGGCGCCCAGCAACGGGTGGTGCGCCGTACCGCCGGCACCCGCGCTCCGCCCGGCGTGCTGGCCGCCGGTGGGCAGCCAGTACCGCTTGCGCTGGAACGGATAGGTGGGCAGCGGCAGCGGCGCCGGCCGTCGGCCGGTGTGCACTCCTGCCCAGGAGACGGGCTGGCCGGCCAGGTACAGCTCGGTGAGCGAGCGCAGCACGGTCTGCCCCGACTGGTCGCGGCGGCGCCGGCTGGCCAGCCAGATGTGGTCCTCGGCCGGCAGGCACTGTTTGGCCAGCGCGGTCAGCATGGTGGACGGGCCGATCTCGACGAACGCGTGCCGGCCCCGGCGGGCGGCGGCGCGGATGCCGGCCATGAACAGCACCGGTTCGCCGATGTGCCGCACCCAGTACTCCGGGTCGGCCAGCTCGGCCCGCCTGGCCACCGCACCGGTGACGTTGGAGACCAGGGCCATGGTCGGTTCGCGGAAGGTGATCCCGGCGATGGCGGCGCGGAACTCGTCGGCCATCTCGGCCATCAACGGCGAATGGAAGGCATGCGAGACAGCCAGTTCCGCCACTCGCGTGCCGCGCTCCCGCAGTGTGCCGGTCACCTTGGCCAGTGCGTCGAGCCCGCCGGAGACGACGCACTGGTCCGGCGCGTTGACCGCGGCCATGGCCAGGTCGGGGTGGTCGGCCAACAGTGGCTCGACGTCGGCCGCCGGCGCGCTGACCGCGGCCATCCCACCGGCTGTGGTGACGGACTGCATCAGCCTGCCCCTCGCCGCCACCAGAGTGACCGCGTCGGCAAGGGAGAACAGCCCGGCCACTGTCGCGGCCACCACTTCGCCGATACTGTGCCCGATGACCACGCCGGGCCGCACGCCCCAGGACATCCAGAGCTCGGCGAGCGCGTACTCCAGGCTGAACAGCGCGGGCTGGGTGTAGGCGGTTCTGTCGATCAGGCCGGTGTCGGCCTCGTTGCCGCACAACAGGTCCCGCACCGAATGTGGCAACAGTGGCGCGAACAGCCGGTCGCACTCGTCGACCCGCTCCGCGAACACCGGGAACCGCGGGTACAGCGTGGCGCCCATCCCCGGATACTGCGAACCCTGGCCGCTGAACAGGAATCCGACCCGGCGGACCGGCGCCGGGGCAGGCCGGTCGGTGCGCGCGATCTCCCTGGCCAGCACCCTGGACAGTTCGTCCCGGTTGCCGACCACCGCGGCCACCCGGCGCGGGAAGTGGGCCCGGCCGACGTTGCCGGTGTGGCACAACCGGTCCACGTCCAGGTCCGGCTCGTCGGCGAGCAGCCGCTGATATCCGACCAACTGGTCCCGCAGTGCCGCGTCGGTCTTGGCGGACACGGTGAACACCGCACCGGCCGGCTCCGTCGCCGGTTGCGCCGGCCCGTTCGGCTCCGGGGCCTGCTCGAGGACGACGGCCGCGATGGTGCCGGCGAAACCGAAGCTGTTCACCAGGGCGCGGCGCACCGGCGCGGCCCACGGACGACGCTCGGTCGGCACCTCGATCGGATAGGTGGCCCACGGAATGCGGCCGGAGGGGTTGGTCAGGTTCAGGTGCGGGTAGATGGTTCGCGCACCGAGCTGGCAGATCACCTTGATCAACCCGACCAGGCCGGACGCGGGCTCCATGTGGCCGAGATTCGTCTTGACCGAACCGACCAGCAGCGGGTCGTCCTTCGTGTGCGTGTCGGCGAACACGTCGTTGATGGCGCCCAGTTCGATCGGATCACCGAGCGGGGTGCCGGTGCCGTGCGCCTCGACGTACTGGATGTCGGCGGTGGTCAGCCGGGCCGCGGCCAGCGCCCTGCGCATCACGATCTGTTGTGCCACACCGTTGGGCACGGTCAGGCCCGCGCTGTCGCCGTCCTGGCCGACGGCGGTGCCGCGGACGACCGCGAGCACGGTGTCGCCGTCGCGCTGGGCGGTGGACAGCCGCTTGAGCACGATGACGCCGCAGCCCTCCGCGCGTACGTAGCCGTCGGCCGCGTCGTCGAAGGTCTTGCACTGCCCGTCCGGCGCCAACATGTTGGCGTGCGAGAACATCACCGGGATACGCGGATGGTGCAGGGCGTTCACGCCGCCGCACAGCGCGATGTCGCACTCGCCGCGGCGCAGGCCCTGCACCGCCATGTGCAGCGCCGTCAGCGACGACGAACACGCGGTGTCGATGCTGGCGCTCGGGCCGCGCCAGCCGAGAAAATAGGACAGTCGGCCCGACAGCGGGAACATGGTGATCCCGGCGGCCAGGTGGCCGTCGAGTTCGGCGTAGGGCAGCGCATCGAGTTCCAGTGCGTAGTCGATCGAGCTGGCACCGATGTACACGCCGCCGTTGCCGCGCCGCAACGGCGTCGGGTCGATGTTGGCGTGCTCCAGTGCCTGCCACGCGGTTTCCAGCAGCATCCGTTGCTGCGGATCGATGTACTGCGCCTCCTTCGGCGAGATGTTGAAGAACGTCGGGTCGAACAGGTCGATCCGGTCCAGGAAGCCACCGCCGGTGGTGCGGATCTTGCCGAGGTCGTCCGGACCGTCCGGCGTGAACGCGGCCACGTCCCAGCGGTCGGCCGGAATCGGCCGGATACCGGAGCGGCCTTCGCTCAGGAACTCGTCGAAGTCCGCGAGCGACTCGTTGCCGCCGGGAAACCGCAGGCCGACCCCGACGACGGCGATCGGCTCGTACTTCTCCAGCAGCAGCCCGTGCACGGTCTCGCCGTACTCGCCGAGCACGGTCGCGGTGTCGGTCAGCTCGCGCGGCATCCCACGCCTCCTCGGTCACGGTTACGGCTGATCAGGCTCGGGCCGATCAGGACAGGGCGGGATCCGGCTGCCCGGCACCGTTGGCGGACAGCAGGTCGGTCAGGTGGGTCACCAGGTCGTCGATGGTCGGCTGGTTGAACAGCACGGTCGCGTCGATGCCGATGTCCAGCGCGGTTTCCAGGCGCTGCTTGATCTCGGTGAGCCGCAGCGAGGTCAGGCCGAGGTCGAAGTAGCTGGTGGCCAGCCCCAGTTCCTCGTCGTCGGTGATCAGCAGCAGGTCGCGGAACTGCGCGACGACGAGATCCTCCAGGGCGTCGCGACGGTCGGACCGGGGCAGACTGCTCAGGGTGGTGCGCAACAGTGAGGTCATTTCGGATACACCATTCGGCTCGACCGGCGGGCGAAGCTGGGTGCCGGCATCCACGGCCATCGCCCTGATCCCAACAGGATCTGCTGACCGGTCGCTGACCGGTCGCTGATCGCCATCACTTGCTGTCCTCGCACGTGCGGGCGACGACCCCCTCGACCAGGGCACTGGTCCAGCACACCTCCCTGCCCGCACCGAAGCGGTCCACGGCCTCGCGGTGCAGGCGCTGCCAGAGTCCGAGGGACACCCACTCGGCGAAACGGCGGTGCACGGTCGGCGGTTTGACACCGAAGACGTGCGGCACACCACGCCACGGCACACCACTGGTCAGCACGAAGGTGATCGCGGTGAAGATCGCGCGGTCGTCGGCCCTGGCGCGGCCACCGCCCTGCGGGCGGACCCGCGCGGGCGGGATCAGTGGTGCGACAACCTCCCATAGTTCGTCCGGAACCAAACGTCGCGCGAGTTCATCCCCCATCGCCAATTCTCTCCCATCGACCTCGTAGGATTTCAGGTGTGGACCCCAATACGGCGCACTGACAGGATAAGCAAACAACTCGAGAAAACGGAAGAGTCCGATCGGCAGTCTGCCCAAGTGCTTGCTCTACCAAGCCGTTCACCTGCACCGATGCCAAGTTTTACCAGCGACGTAGTCGACACCCCTACCCGGCCGGGGCAGACTCACTGGTGCTGGCAACGCAGCGAGCCGGATTCACTCCGGAAATACATTCACGCGCCTGACAGGGAGAGCATCTTGAGCGACATGAATGCGGTTGTCGACAAGTACATTGCCGTCTGGAATGAAACCGACGAGAGCGCCCGGCGACAGAAGATCGACGAGCTGTGGGCGCAGAACGGGGTGTACATCGACCCGTTGGCATCGGTCGCCGGCCGGGACGGCTTCGACCAGGTCGTGGGTGGCGCGCAGGGCCAGTTCCAGGGCCTGACGTTCGTCCGCGGCCGCACGTTCGACGAGCACCACAACGTGGTCCGGTTCACCTGGGAACTGGTGCCCGCGGAAGGCGCGGAGGCCATCGTGATCGGCTTCGACGTGGCCGCGCTGGACGACGACGGCCTGATCAGCAGCGTGCACGGCTTCATCGACAAGATGCCGCCCGCCGCCTGAGCGCCCTTCGCCCGCCGATTCGCCGCGACGGAATCAGCCGGGCGTGCCGGTACGCTGCCCGCTGGACCGGCACGTCCGGCTGATTCCGTCGTAGCGGATCTGACGCGGGCGCCGACCCGTCATCGGGACCGCAGGTACTCCGAGGTCTCCTGGTCGGCCGGATAGAAGCTCTCGATCGCGAGCTCCTCGACGGTGATGTCCCGTGGCGTGCCGAATGTCGTGACGGTGCTGAACAACGACAGTTCGCGGTCGTCGTGCCGCAGTCGCATCGGCACCACCACGTCCCCGGCCATGAACTCCGTGTCCACGTCGCCGTTGCCGGCGGGATAGCCGAGAAGTTCCTGATAGAGCTCGCCCAACTGGGGATCGGCGGTGGCACGCACCTGTCGTTCCAACCGGTCCAGGATGTGGTTACGCCATTCGGTCAGATTCACGATGCGCGGCGCGAGCCCGCGCGGATGCAGGCTGAAACGCAGCACATTGAACGGCTCGGCCATCAGGTCCGCCGGTGCGCCCTCGATCAGCATGGCGGTACTGGCGTTGGCCTCCACCATGTTCCAGGTGCGGTCCACCACCAGCGCCGGATAGGGATCGTGTCCGGCGAGCACCTTGCGGATCGCCGTGAGCACCATGGACAACCGGGGCGCCTGCAGGGCCGTCTCGGTGTAGACGGGCGCGTAGCCTGCGGCCAGCAACAACTGGTTGCGTTCGCGCAGCGGCACCTCGAGGTGCTCGGCGAGCCGCAGTACCATGCCCCGGCTGGGCACAGACCGTCCGGTTTCAACAAAACTGAGATGCCTCGGTGACACCTCGGCTTTGGCCGCCAGCGTCAGCTGGCTGATCTTCCGACTCTCCCGCCATTTTCGCAGCAGGTCCCCGAAGACATATCGCTGCTGCACCTGCTGCGTCACCACGATCTGACTCCTGTCCCCAACTCCACCCGGCCGGCGCGAGTGCGCGAGCATGCCGGCTTCCGAAGAACGGATGACCACTGAACCAATATGCCACAGGGCGCAGTGCCGGCATGTCGAAATTGCGTACGGCGGCACCGATACCGGACAGGCGGCACGCCGCGCCCGGTGGCGACGAGTAGCTCGGTTACTGTGATGAGTTGTCTCAGGCTTGCTCGTCGGACGGCAGGAACAGCACCAACACGGCCACGCCCACCGCGGACAGCGCGAGCAGCACCAGTCCGAACTGGAACACGGCGGCAACGGACCTCGGGCCATGTCCAAGGACTGAGAACACAACCGCCCCGGCCGCCGCCGCACCGAGTACCTTTGCCGACTCCCGGATGGTGGACAACAGGCCCACCATCCGGGGCGCGAGTTCCGGTGGCAGCGCGCCAAGAACGATCGGCGAGAGTTCCCCCGTCACGAGCCCGGCGCCGCCACCGGCGACCAGCAACCCCACCGCCAGCCACGCCGCCGTGTCAGAACCACTGACGTGCAGCACAGTGAGCGCGAGCAGCAACTGGCCGACCGCCAACACCAGCACACCGCTGGACAGCACCTCCCGGCCCTGCCGGGCAACCAGCGCGGGCGCACGGCCGGCCATCACGAAGAAGCCGATGCCGAACGGCACCAACGCCAGACCACTGCCCACCGCGGACATTCCACAGGCGAGCCTCAGGTAGAGCACGACCCCGATGAGCAGACCGGCGGAAATGGCGAAGAAACAGAAGGAGATGGCCACGGCGACGAGAACGCCACGTTGCCGCAGCAGGGACGGGGGCTCGCCGGCCGCCCGCCCGGCGCGGTGCCGGTAACCGAGCCAGAGCAGCGGCGGAATCGCCAACAGCGGGACCGGCCAGAGCCAGGCAGGCCACCCCAACTGCGCGCCGACCGCGAGCACGGCCACGACAACGCCGAGGGCGACGGCCAGCAGGAACGCACCCAACGGATCAGCGGTTCGCCGGCCGGCACCCGGCGTCCGCGGTAGCACCCAGCGGACGGTCGCCAAGCAGAGCACACCGATCGGCAGGTTGACCAGGAACACGGCACGCCACTGCTGGCCGAGGCCCATCAGCAGGCCGGCCAGCAGCTGGCCGAACATCGCCGCCACGCCGGTCAGCACGGCGATCAGCCGGAAGGCCCGTTTACGGTGTGTGCCGGTGAAGGAGGCGGCCAGCAGGGCGGGCACCTGGGGAGCCAGCAGCGCGCCGCCGGTTCCCTGCATGACACGTCCGGCCAGCAGCACAACGGGAGTTGGCGCAAGACCGCAGGCGGCCGACGCCAGGGTCAGCACGGCCAGCCCGATGGTGAACAGCCGTCGCCTGCCATACCGGTCGCCCAGCCGACCGCCGCCGACCAGAGCCGCGGCGTAGGTCACGCCGAACGCGGGGACGATCAGCGTGGCAGCGGCGGCGCCCATGCGCAGTCCGACGCGGATACCCGGCACGGCGGCGCTGACCGGCACCAACTCCAGGGTGGTCATGATCATGCCGGTCAGCACGACGAGAAGGCGGCCCACCGGTCGGGCCGCCGCCGCAATACCTGATGACCCGTCACCGGGTACGGGACGGGGATCGTCGATCATGCGTGATTGGCCCCCAGATCGGTCCGGATGGCGGTTGTGCCGGCCGGCCGTGGCGCGGGGACCAGGCGGCCGGCACCGTGGTCACGATCAGCGGCTCCGATGTTCTCGCGATCCGGCCCGTGCGTCGATTACCCGCGAGGTAATGCCGATCCGGACCGCGAAAGGGAATGCCCGGGTCGCCGACCACCGAGGGCGGTCGGCGACCCGGGAACGCGGAGAGGGCAGGATTCGAACCTGCGTGGGCCCGAGAGCCCATCCGAGCCGTTGCTCGGATCCCGTTCGGCCACTTCGGCTACCTCTCCTCGAAGGTCCGCTCGGTCTCCGTTTCCGGTTCCCTTGCTTTCCTTCGCTGACACAAGATTGGCAGCACCACCTGACCGAACCCTGACAAGCCGCTGACACGTCCGAGCGCCGCACCGCCGGCACTCAAGTCTCTTGTGGACTCATCAACTCGGTTCAGCTACGCAGGAGTACTGGTTCATTCTTGCGACGGCCGGGGAGTGCCGTATTCGTCGTGCCAGTTCCACCACTCGTAAGGCTTGGTTCGGGGGTAGCCCTCGGGTGAGTCCTCCCAGTCCTCCTGGCGCCCGAGCGCGGTGATGTCCAGGTAGCTCCAGGTACTCCCCATTGCCTCGTCACCGCGATCGTGGACGAAGTAGGTGCGGAAGACGTTGTCTCCGTCGCGGATGAACGCGTTCGTGCCGTGCCATTCGTTGACACCGAAGTCGGTGTCGAAGTCGTCGGTCATGGTGTACCAGGGCATCGTCCAGCCCATTCGCGCCTTCAGTCGCGCGATGTCGGGCTGGGGCGCGCGCGAGACGAAGACGAGAGTGGTGTCGCGGGCATTCAGGTGGGCGAGGTGGGCGACCTGGTCGGCCAGCAGGGAACAGCCGGTGCACGCGTGGTCGGGCCAGCCGAACACGCCGGGCTCGAAGAAGGCGCGATAGACGACCAGCTGACGACGACCGTCGAACAGTTCGAGCAGGCTCGATCGGCCGTCGGGTCCGTCGAACGCGTACTCCTTCGCCACCGCCAGCCACGGCATCCGCCGACGCTCCGCCGCCATCGCGTCGCGGGCGCGGGTCAGCTCCTTCTCCTTCACCAGCAGCCGCAGGCGCGCCGCCTCCCATTCCTGCGGCGTGACGATCGACGGGTTCTCCATGGTGTCCACCTTTCGGTTCCGGCCGTGCCGGGACGCTACTTTGTCAGCGGGAATCATTCTGTCGTCCGGGTTTCGTGGCCCGGTCGAGATGGTCGGTCAACGCGCCGAGCGGGCCGTCCCAGTCGCGGGCCAGCGCGGCCAGGAACTGTTGCGCCACCCGCATCGGCGCGGAACGCAGCCGGTACCGCACCCGCCGCCGCTCCCCCGGTTCGGCCGTGACCAGGCCGACTTCGGCCAGCAGGGCCAGGTGTTTGGCGATCGCCGGGCGCGTGATCGGCAGGCGATCGGCCAGGTCCGTGACCGTGACCGGACCCGCGGCGGCCAGGGTGGCCAGGATGGCGCGCCGGCTCGGGTCGGCCAGCGCGGCGAAGACCTGTTCGGCGATCGCCTCGTGGTCAGGCGGCATCGAGGTGGTCGACCAGTTCGCCCAGTTCGCTCGTCCAACCCTGGGTGTTGGCCTCGTGCGCCTTGCGGTAGGCGTCCTCCGGCAGTTGGGCGAAACCGGACTCGACCACCCTCAGCCGGGTGCCGACACCGGCCGGTTCGAGCGTGAACTCGACATAGGTGCGGCGCGGATCGTCCTCGGGCAACCCGTAGATGTGCCAGGTGAACCCGAATACCGCGGGCTCCTCCACCCGTTCCACCCGCATGTCGACCGTTGACCCGTCGGTCCACCTCATGCGCGCCGCCCCACCCGGACGCAGGTCGATCGTTGCCTCGTCGCCGAACCAGGCACTCAGCCCCTCGGCCGTGGTCAGCGCCGCCCACACCTTGCCGGGCGAGTGAGCGACCTCGACGGTCCGCACGATGCGATCAGGAAAACCCATGACAGCCTCCAACATGTAGCAACCGGATGGTTGCCACCATATGGCAACCATCCGGTTGCGTCAACGGGACGTCAGAGACGTTCGAAGCGGAACGGGGCCAGGGTTTCGTCCTGGTGCCCGCCCAGCACTTCGGCCGCGACCAGGTCACCGACGTGCGCGCTCAACGTCGCACCGCTGTGCGAGACGGCGAAATGGAAGTTGGGCAGCGCGAGCGCGCGGCCGAGCACCGGCAGTCCGTCCGACGGGATCGGCCGCTCCCCCACCCGCACGCTTTCCACGGTCGCGTCGCGGAGGCCGGGGTACAGCGCGCGACCCGCGTCGACGACCGTGTCGACCGCGGCGCGTTCGCCGTCGGTTTCGTCGATGTCCGTGCTGTGCAACAGGATTCGGCCGCCGCCGTCCGGCCGCAGGTTGACGCGCGGTGCGTGTACGACGCGGGCCACCGAGACCGCGACCGGCGACGTGTAGATCAGCACGCCACGCGTGTTGCGCATCGGCAGGGTCAGCCCGGCGAGTTCGGCGACGTGTGCGGCCTGTGGTCCGGCGCAGTTCACGACCGCGTCCACGTCCAGGCGCCTGCCGGCAGCCAACCGGACCGCGCGCACGGCACCGTCGGTGATGTCGAACCCGGTGACCGCGTCGTGGCGCACCACGTCGGCAACGCCGGCCAGCAGGTGGGCGATCATGCGGGTCGGCTCGATCCAGCCCTCGTCCGGGAAGTACGCGATCTCGTCGGCGGGCAGCGCGGCCGGGTCGATGTCCGGTTCCAGGCGCAGGGTTTCGGCGCGGGTCAGCCAGCGTGCGGCGTAGCCGTAGTCCAGGACGCCGGCGACCTTGGCTCGCAGTTCCGCGCGGGCGGCGCCGTCATCGGCCCATTCCAGGTTGCCGCCATCGTGGTACCAGTCACCGTTCGGCGTCCGGGCCGCGAGTTCCCGGTGTGCGGCCATACCCGCGACGTTCAGATCGTGGTACGCCCTCGGCTGCTTGCCGCAGGAGTTGAGCCACGAGAACGTCGCGCCGGAGGTCCCGCCGCCGGGCGAGCCCGCGTCGACCACGGTAACCCGGGCGCCACGCCGAGTCAGCGCGGCGGCCACCGCCGCGCCGTACACCCCCGCACCGACGACGACCGCGCGCACGACCACGCCTCACCCTAGCGACCGGAGCGCCTACCTCTACGATTCCGCTGGTGACCGCCTACCACGACGTCGAGTTCGAGCACCTGGACACCTCGCCCCTGCCGATGCGGCAGCAGCAGATCCTGACCACGATCCGGGACTGGGTGATCAGGCACGGCTACTCGCCGAGCACTCGACAGATCGGCGACGCGGTCGGCCTGCGGTCGTCGTCGACGGTGTCCAAACACCTGACGAGCCTGGAGGAGAAGGGATTTCTGCGGCGTAGCACCACGATGTCCCGGCCGATCGACGTGCGGATGTTCCTGCGGGAGCCGGCGTCGCGGGAACCCGCCGACGACTCGGTGGCCGTGCCCGTTGTCGGCGACATCGCGGCGGGCACTCCCATTACCGCGGCAGAACACCTCGACGACGTGCTGACGCTGCCCCGCGAACTCACCGGGCGCGGCAACGTCTTCGGCCTGCGGGTGCGCGGCGACTCCATGATCGACGCGGCGATCTGCGACGGCGACATCGTCGTGGTGCGACAGCAACCCGAGGCCCATTCCGGCCAGATCGTCGCCGCGATGATCGACGACGAGGCCACCGTCAAGGTATACCGGCGCCGCAACGGCCACGTCTATCTCGAACCGCGCAATCCCGCCTACGACGTCATCGACGGCGATCGTGCTGTCGTGCTGGGCACCGTCGTCTCGGTACTCCGTAGTGTCTGACGCTATTCCGGCTGGGTGACGGGCAGCGTCAGCCGCGTGTCCTCGTGGTGAATGGTGTGGTTGGCCGCCTTCAGGCCGTTCCCGGTCGCCACTGGTTCGCCGGTGCCGAGGTTGCGGGCGTACTGGGGGTGGGCGCCGCCGGAGAGTTGCAGCCTGATGCGGTGGCCCTGCCGCACCCGGTGGGCGCAGGGGGACAGCAGTGCGGCGAGGTGCTGGATCTCGCCCGCGGCGACGGTGGCATCGAGCCGGACCAGGGTGTCGGTGATGTTGTGCGAGCGGCCTTTCCGGTCCACGTCGCACAGGCGGATGACCAGGTCGGCATGCGGATTGTCGACGGTGACCGAGACGTGCACGACCGGGAATCCCTCGAATTCGAGGTCGGCGGCCAATGCCGGCGTGGTGAAGGTCAGGACGTCCGGCCGTGCCTCCAGGTCGCCGTTGTCCCGTACCCCGGCGCCCGCCGCGAGCCTGCGGCCACCGACCGACGGCGTCGGGTCGGCCGGATCGAACCGGAACGTCGATCGGCCTGGGGCGGCGGTCGCGCCGAGCAGGCCGCTTTCGTTGGGATACCACCGGGTCTCGGTGTGACCGGGTGGCCAGGACGCCGCGGTGTGCCAGGTGTCGGCGCCGGTGACGAAGGTGTGCACCGGCAGGGCGTGCGGGTTGGCTTCGCGCTTGCCAAGGTGGGTGTCCAGCCAGGTCAGGGCTTCGTTGTCGATGACGGCGGAGCCCTTGACCAGATGGCCGAGGTGGGTCCACGGGCCGATCGTCATGGCGACGTCGATTCCCCTGGTGCGGAGGGTCTCGTACTGCTGGACGGTCTGCCCGACGAAGAGGTCCTGCCAGCCGCCGACGATCAGGGTCGGCGTCCGAACCCGTTGCAGGGCTTCGGTTGCGTTGTAGGGCTGCCAGTACGGGTCGGTCAGGTCCGGGTGGGTCAGCCAGTCCTGGTACCACGGTGCGCGTCCATTGAGGACGGTCTCGGCCGCGCGTGTCATGGGCAGGCCCGCGAACGCGGCCCGCAGCCGGTTGGCCCGTTGGCGGTTTCCGGTGAGCTGCCGGAGCAGGCTGGGCCGTTGCTCGAACGGGACGCTGTTGGTGTCGGCCCAGCCGAGGAACGTCTCCAGTGCGAACGCGTCGTTCTCCCAGATGGCGGCACTGAAGTCGTGTGGTCCCGCGATCAGCACGCAGGCCCGGAGTTCCGGCGGCGGGTCCATCAGCAGGGCCCACTGGGTGAAGGCCAGGTAGGACATGCCCATCGTGGCCAGTTCGCCGTTGAACCACGGCTGTTCGCGTAGCCAGGCGACGGTGTCCTGGGCGTCGTCGGCCTCCCGGACCATGGGCTGGAAGGTGTCGGTGGCGCCCGCGGTGCCCCGACAGCTCTGCAGGAGCACGTGGTAACCCCGCGCGGCGAACGTCCCGCCCTGGAGCAGGGCACCCGGCAGGCCGCGGCCGTAGGGCGTGCGGATGAGGATCGTGCCGCCGGCGTGCGGGACCACCGGGGCGTAGTGATCGCTGACCAGCTCGAACCCGTCCCTGGTCGGCGTCCGCAGGCCGCGCTCGACAACGTAGGTGTTGCGTGGCGGCGGCAACTTCCGCAGTCGCCGGAGGACGCGATCGAGCGTACGGGTGGCCGGGCCGGGTGACGTCACGATGACACCTCGATGTGTGCGAGTCGCGGGTAGCCAGGAGTCTACAGTACGATGACGCGACTCAATCACTCAGTAGAGTGTCTACTGTGGTCCGGGATGGCCGCGCCGACCAGCGCGGCGGCGATGGTTCGGGCGGCCGTTCGGGCACTGGGGTCGTGGTCCATCCAGGCGCTGATGCCGGCGCCGTCGTAGAGCAGGACCAGTTGCTGGACCAGCGACTTCGGGTCGGTCGCGTGGGCCTGTTGCGCGAGGTCGAAGAACAGGTCGTGCAGCCAGGTGCGGTAGTCGGCGGTGGTCTGCTCGACGGTCCCGCCTGCCGGCGCGTCGGCGGCCGCGCTGACGAACGCGCAGCCGCGGAACCCCGGCTCGGTGAAGGAGAGGCCCTGCACCTCGAACGCGCCGACCAGGCGCTCCTTCGGCGTCCGGTAACGGGTGACCAGTTCGCGGGCCATGCGGTCGGCCGTGGCGGCGTGCCGCGCCCGCAGGTAGGCGCGAACCAGGCCGTCCTTGCTGCCGAACGCGCTGTACAGCGTCGCCTTCGCGACGCCGGCATGCTCGATGACCCGCTCGATCCCGACCGACTGGACACCTTCCGCGTAGAACAGTTCGTCCGCGGCGGCCAGCAGTCGCGCCCGCGCGGCGGCGCTGCGCTCCTGCGGTGACGGCACCTTGGCGGACATGCGCGCAGCATAGCAGACAGATCGGTCTGTCTACCACGAGTCGAGCGTCACCGTTGACGGAGCCAGACCGGTCTGTCTACGTTGATCTCACCAGACAGACCGGTCTGGATGACGACTTCGAAAGGCATCTCCCATGTCCGATGAGCACTCGAACCCCGTCGCCCTGGTCACCGGGGCCACGTCCGGCATCGGCAAGGCCGTGGCGAAGCGACTGGCCGCCGACGGGATGTCCGTCATCGTGGTCGGCCGCAACGCCCGACGCGGCGCCGAGACCGTCGACGAGATCGCCGCGGCGGGCGGTCAGGCCCGATTCGTCGAAGCGGACCTCGAGGACCCGACTGACATCGAACGGCTCGCCACCGAGGCGGGCGAGATCGACGTCCTGGTCAACAACGCCGGGCGCGCCATCTGGGCACCGACCGAGGACATGAAGGTCGCCGACTTCGACTCGATGTTCGCCGGCAACGTCCGCGCGCCGTTCCTGCTGGTGGCCGCGTTCGCCCCGGCGATGGCGGCGAAGGGGGCCGGCACTGTGATCAACATCGGCAGCGTGGCCGGCACCGTCGGCCTGGCCAATGGTGCCGCGTACGGCGCCACGAAGGCCGCGTTGGCGTCGCTCGCGCGGTCCTGGACCGCCGAGTACGGCGGCCGTGGCGTCCGCTTCAACACCGTCGCGCCCGGCCCGGTCTACACCAGGCCGGCCGACCGTGACCGGTTCGAGGCACTCGGCAGGACGACCGCGCTCAAGCGCGCCGCGGAGCCTGCCGAGATCGCCGACGTCGTCGCCTTCCTCGTCTCGCCGCAAGCGGGCTACGTCACCGGCGCGACCATCGCCGTTGACGGCGGCCGCAGCGCCATCTGAATCCGGAAAGGACAGTCGCGACGAGCAACACCGTGTACGGCCCGGTCGTGTTCGCGGCCGCGTACACCGTCGCCGGGTGACGGTCGCGGTCAGGGTAGGGCCGACCGAGCCGGACTCGACGTCGGCCGGGTGCGGTTTTTGTCCGGACCGACAAATTCGGCTGCGCTTTTTGTCACGACGTTGACAATATCCGCGTCGCCGCGCGCTTCTTGTCCGCCCTTTCTTGCCTGCCCTGATACGCGCCGGTAACGTACTGACCGGTAAGTTGCCCACGGCAGGCGACAACTTACGGTACGGAGCAACGAATCGCGAATCGCCGTTCGGGCGTAGTCACACGCCCGAACGGCGGACACACAATCATTTCGTTGGTGTCTTCACCCACTGTTGGGAGCAAACCCATGCTAGGTCATCGCACTCGGATTGTCGCCGGGCGAGGACTCGTGATCGGCGTCGCGGGCGTCGTGGCGGGCCTTCTCGGCGCCGGGATCGCGTCAGCCGACGTCGGGGCGAACCAGTTCCTCAGCTGGAGCGGCAACTTCCCGATCATCGGCACGCTCGATCCCATCGTCACCGACACCGTCGCCACGATTCCCAGCCCGGTGACGGTCGGTCGGGCAAGCGCCAGTTTCCCGGTCTCCGTCACGATCGACGCCCCACCCCTGGCCACGACCGGCCTCGAGACCGTCGGCGCGGCCTCCACCAGCGGCACCGCCGACGTCACCGTCCAGTCCACCGACTCAGCAGGGCTGACCACGACCGAGGACGTCCAGCTCACCATCCCGCCGACGGCGACGCCGGCAGACGGCTCCGACTTCGTGGTGACCGCCACCGGCACCGCGACCGTCCCGGCCATCGCGACCGCGGGCAACGTCAAGCTCACCGTGCTCTCCCCCGCGTCCACCACGCTCACCCCGGTCGACGCGAACGGCAATCCGACGGTCCTCGGGACGTTCACCGTCACCCTGACCCAGGACGCCACCGGGCCGACGCAGAATCCGACCAATGATCCGACGTTGGGCACGATCGTCGCCCAGTAGATTCTTGTCACTTCCGGACAGGAATCCCCGGCCGGGCCGGACGGGATGACACATTCTCCGGCGATTTCGGCGAGTGCGCACAGAAACAACAATGCGACCCGGGAGGTGCGATGCGTCGACGGGCGATCGGCCTCGGCATCGTCGGGGCGCTCGTCGTGGTCGCCGGGGCGATCGCGGGTGTGGGATCGGCAGTCGGCGACCAGCAGGCGGCCGCCACCTGGTCCTACACCTGTGTCCTCCCGTCCGGCTCGCAGCCGGTGTCCGTCGCGGTGCGCGCGACCTTCCCCGACGTGGCCACCCCGAACCAGCCGATCCAGCCAACCGGCGTCGCCGTGACCGTGACGCCGCCGGCCGCGACCGCGACGTTGTCTGTCACCGTGGCGCAGCGCGGCGCGATGGTGCGGACGAGTTGGTCGAACCTGGTCGCGCCGGCCGTCGCACTGCCGGCGGCCGGTGACGTCACGTTCTCGGTCGACGCGCTGGACCTACGGCTCACCAACGCCGACGGCACAACGGACACCGTCGGCTGCACTCTCGACAGTGGACAGAACCCGGTACTGGCCACCGTCCCGATACCCACGCCGGTCACGCCTCCCCCATCGACTCCCACCGCGCCACGCGCGGCCACACCCGTCGACCCGAACTGCCCGACGCCGTCGGTGCTGGCACTCGTGGAGACCGCCGACATCGTCGGTCGCACCAACCTGAACAAGCTCGGCGAGTCCGTCGCCATCGGCGCCGGCACGATCGTGCTGACCAGCGTGGGCACCGGCAAGACGCCACAGGGCGACTTCCTGCTGTGCTGGACGGCGAAGATCACGCTGCAGCCGTCCAGGTCGACCGTGCTCACGTTCGGCTTCCAGCCGACGTTCGCCACCATGACGACCACCCAGGTCGGCACGATGATCGTGGAGACCTGGCAGCACGCGGGCGTGCCGATGGCCACCGTGACCGGTCAGGAGAACATCGCGCTGAGCGACGTGACCGTGAACTGCGTGCCGGACCCGAACGGCACGTGCGTCGGCCACGGCGCGCCGCTCGACGTCGGGCCGCACTGCCGGACGTCGACGCCGATCACGATCAACCTGACCGGCATCCCGCCCTACCAGCCGCTGGTCGGCGGGCCACTGCAAGGTGTGCTGACGATCCCGCCGTTCGCAGGCTGCGGCGTGACGGAGAACCTCGATCCGCTGCTGACCGCGCCCCTGTCGGGTGCCGGCGATCTCATCCGCATCATCCAGGGCACCCCGTGCAGCTCGTTCATCCCGAGCTGTGTGCCCAAGCCGCCGGTATTCAAGTAGGGGCCGATGACTGTCCAAACAAGACCGCTGCCAAC
>DASXXM010000310.1:0-27238 GCA_036503065.1 Pseudonocardiaceae bacterium
GTGTCCGGTGACCAGGTGGACCGGACCAACGACCTGCGCGCGGGCCTGGACGTGGCCTGCTTCCAGGCCCGTCCGGCGCCGGGCGACGCGATGCTGCTGGGGTTGCCGCTGGCCGTGCCGCGCTGCATCGTGGCCGTGCGGCTGGACAGCCGGGTCGAGGGCGTCGGCGTGGACCCGCGCCAGCCGCCGCTGGTGTGGGAGGCGTGGGACGGCGCCAACTGGGCCGAGTGCGAGACCGGCACGGACACGACGGGCGGCCTGAACCGGCCCGGTGAGGTGGTGCTGCACGTCCCGGCCGGGCACACGCCGTCGGTGGTGGCCGGTTTCCGAGCCGGCTGGCTGCGTTGCCGGATCATCCCGCCGGTGCCCGGTCAGCCGTTCTACTCCGAGTCGCCGACCATCCGCGACGCCGAGGTCTTCACGATCGGCGGCACCGCGACCGTCGAGCACGCCGAGACCGTGCTCGACGTGCCGCTCGGCACGTCGGAAGGTGTGCCGGGGCAGTCGTTCACCGTGTCGCGGACGCCGATCCTGCTCGACGGCGGACCGCCGCTCGTGCAGGTGTCCGGACCGGACGGCTGGGTGGCCTGGACGGTGGTCGAGCACTTCGGCGCCTCCGGTCCCACCGACCGGCACGTCGTTGTCGACGCGACCAGGGGCGAGTTCACGTTCCCACCGGCGATCCGCCAGCCGGACGGCTCGCTGCGGCTGCACGGTGCCGTGCCGGCCAAGGGAAACCGGATCCGCGTGGCGCGCTATCGCACCGGCGGCGGCGTTGCCGGCAACATCGCCCGCGGCTCCGTGTCCGTGCTGCGTACCTCCGTGCCCTATGTGGCGTCGGTGGCCAACCGGGAGGCGGCCATCGGCGGTGTGGACGGCGAGTCCGTCGCCAACGCCAAGCTCCGCGCGCCCAACGCGCTGCGCATCCAGGAACGCGCGGTCACCGCCGCCGACCACGAGCAGATCGCCCGGCAGGCGGCGCCGTCCGTGGCACGGGTGCGCTGCCTGCCGGCCGCCGACGCCGACGGGGCCGCGCGGGTGCTCGTCGTGCCGCAGGCCGTCGCGGACGAGGGCGACCAGTTGCGGTTCGAGCAGTTGATCCCCGGCGACGACGTCCTGTCGGCGATCGCAGGCGCGCTGGACGAACGCCGCCTCATCGGCACCCGGCTCGTCGTGGAACCGCCGGCATACCAGGGAATCACCGTGGTCGCCCGACTGGTCGCGCCGACAGCGCCCGCCGACCGGGTCCGCGCGGCCGCGCTCGCCGCCCTCTACGCCCACTTCAACCCGCTGCGCGGCGGGGACGACGGCGCGGGCTGGCCGTTCGGCCGGCCGGTGCAGTACGGCGAGGTGTTCGCGGTGCTGCAACGGGTCGACGGCGTGGGCCTGGTCGAGGAGGTGCTGCTGTTCCCGGCCGATCCGGTCACCGGCCGGCGGGGCACCGCGGTCGAACGCATCGACGTGGCACCCGATGCGCTGGTCTTCTCCCACCGGCATCAGGTCGCCGTCACGACACCCGGCGGTACGCCATGACCGCGCCGCCCGAGCTGCCCAGCAGGTATCCGCTCGGCGGCCTGCTGCCCGCGCTGTATGCCGACGACGACTTCGCGCAGCGCTTCACCGCAGGCCTCGACACCATGATCGCACCCGTCGTGTCTACATTGGACAACCTGGCCGGGTACTTCGACAGCCGGCTCGCCCCGGCGGACTTCCTGATGTGGCTGGCGTCCTGGGTCGGCGCCGAGCTCGATCCGGCGTGGCCGTTGGAACTGCGGCGCGCGGCGCTGGCCCGCACCCTGGAACTGCACCGGTGGCGCGGCACGGCACGGGGACTGGTGCAGCGGCTGTGGTTGAGCCTCGGCGTGCACGCCCGGGTCAGCGACGGCGGCGGGGTCACGTGGTCCCGGCAGACCGGCGCCGAATTGCCAGGTTCGCCGGGAGTGCGGGTGCGGGTGCAGGTGTGGTCGGCGGGTTCGGCCGCCGTCGACCCGGCGGCGGTCGCGGCGGTGGTCACCGCGTCGTGTCCGGTGCGCGTCGTCGCCGAGATCGAGATCTTGCCCGGCCCACCCGACGCGCGAGGGAGTTGATCAAGGTGCGTGCCTGTCCGGTATGTGGTTCGCTCAACGGCGAGACCGACGACTTCTGCGGCAACTGCGGCAGCTATCTCGGCTGGTCCGGCACGGTCCCCGAGCCGGCCGCGGGGGAGAACGTGGGGCCGGTCCGTCCGGGCGCCGCCCCGCCGCCCGCGCCACCGGCGCCACCCGGCCGGACGCCCGGCGCGGCCGCAGGTCGTGCGGAGCCAGTAGATTCCCCAGCCGAATCGGCCAACCGTGTCCCGCCGGTCGAGGCGAACGCCCAGCCAGGACCCCGGCAGCCCGCCCGCCCGGCAACGCAGCGGCCGGTCTCGACGCAACGCACCGCCGAGGCCGCGGTCGACGGACCACCGTGCCCGGTGTGCGGTACGCCGAACTCGCCGGAGCGGCAGTTCTGCCGCCACTGCGCGGCACCGCTGCACCCGACCGCCGCCCCGACACCGGCGGGTTGGCGGCCGTTCCGCCGCCGGCGCGGCATCGGTGGCCGTTGGGGACGGATCGCGCGGCGTGTCTTCGCGCTGCTGGTCATCGTGGCACTGATCGTCGCCGTGGTGGCGTTCCTGCCGGCCGGGCAGGCGCTGTTCCAGACCGTGCTCGACAAACTCGGCCACGCCAGCCCGGTGGCGCCGGTCCAGATCACGGCGAACGCCGATGCCCCCGGCCACCCGGCCCGCGCCGCCGCAGACGGGGCGACCAACAGGTACTGGGGCGCGCCCGCGGTCGGTGACTACGTGGACTTCACCTTCGCGTCGCCGGTCCGGCTGCTGGACGTCATCATCACACCCGGCGCCTCAACCGACCCCGACCAGTTCAACGCCCAGGGCCGCCCGACGTCGATGGACCTCATCGCGACCGACAACAGCGGCCAGTCGACCACGAAGACCTTCGCGCTCGCCGACCGGCCCGGCCCGCAGACCTTCGGCACCGGGATCAGCAACGTGATCAAGGTCCGCCTGGTCGTGCGGGCCGCGACCGGACTCGGCCCCGGACGCGTCATCGCGGTCGGCGAGGTGGAGTTCTTCCGCCGAAGCTGAACCCGCGGTCGGTTCAGCGCGTGCGCCGGAAGCGGGACAGGAAGGACCGCTTCTCCCGCGCGGCCGGTGGAGATCGTCACCGCTTCTTCGGCATTGGATAAGGCCCGCTCATAGTGAGCCAGGTCTATCAATAAGCCAGTGTCGCCGCGAGCAGCATCGAGGCCTCAGGATTATCTGCCAGATCCTGTTTGCGCAACGATGCTGTCGCAGAGTCGAAATTTCCCAGGCTGTTCAACGATCACGCGAGTTCGTGTTGTTGACGACGGTAACCCAGTGGAAGGTGGAGCCTCCACAAAACTCGGGACGGTCCACTACGCGATAGGCACCAGTTCATACCCCACACTGGTCTCGGTTCCGTCCGGTGCGGTGAGCACGGCGATGCCGACGATGTCTCCGGCGTCGTTGATGTCCCTGGCGCCCGCCAGCCGCACATTCGAGGTCGGTGCGATCAGCGAGTTGAGCTCGGTCGCGTGGCCGTTGCGGTAGACGAAGCCGTTACCGACGCTCACCAGGTCGGGGAAGACAGCGTCGTCGCCGACGATCACGCCACCGGTGTTGATCGCGGTGGCGTGCGCGGAGCCCTGGTTGGTGCCACGCGGTACGTTCAGGTCGATCGCCTTGCCGCCGCTGAACATCACCGCGTGGGCGTTGAGGAGCGAGTCGCCAGCGGGCGCCGCCGAACCCACCGCCTGACCAGCGGTATTGATGGCCAGCGCCTCGCTCCAGGCACCACCGTTGAGCTGGCCGAGCGTGCTGATCTTTCCGTTGGCCCACTCCAGGGCCGCCTGGTTGCCGCCGATCAGGGTGCCGCCGGGGACCGCGGCCTCGCCGACGGCCACTCCGTTGCTGTTCTCGCCGAGCGCTTCGGTGTCGTTGGAGCCGGCGAGCGGCGGCAGGTTGGTCACCGTGGTGCCGTTCAGGAGCCACGGCGTGATCGAGGTACGGCCGCCCTGCGTGCCCACGATCTGCTGATGATCGTTGATGCCGAACGCGTCCGCCGTCCCGGTGGGATTCACGCCGAGGTCCGATCCGGTGCTGCCGGGCCCCGGCCAGATCGCCGGGCGGGTGATCTCCGCTTCCCCACCGGGAACCACCTCGTTTTTCTGGTAGTTCCCCACCACCACGCCCTGGTCATTGATGGACCGCGGCATGGAGTTCTGGTTGTTCGTGCCGGGGTCGGCCAGGAAAATGGGCGTCGTCGTACCGGCCTTGATGATGAAACCCTCCTGCCGCCCAAAGAGCGCCGCGTCAACACCGATACCGATGATGTCGCCGCGGGAGTTGATCCCGACGTAGTCCTCGGTTACGGCGGAACCGAGGATGAGTTTGTACTGCGGCGTGGGGGCGGCTGCTTGGCTGGGCACTGCTGTGCCTAGCGAGGCGGCTACTGCCGCGGTGGCGGTCAATATGACCGCTGATATGCGTGTGTGTATCACCTCTTGAAATACGTGTGGGGGTTACAGGGGGTGTTCGCCGCTTGGCCTTGAAGCTCTGTCAATCCCGCAAGCCCGAAGGCGTCGTGTCGGCGCCTCGACGATCCGCAGGGTGCTCAAGAGACTGCGGATACCGCCCGCGCCAGCACGACACACCGACACGACGTGGCGCCAGTTCCTCCGTATCGACGACCCCACCGAGGCAACGACCCACCACAAGCAGACCACCCCAAGCCCAACCTCGATCATGAGCGGATCTCACGCAGACCGGTCCTGGGAGGCTTGATCAACGAATACGAACGGGCGGCCTGAAACACCAGGTCAACGTAGGCGGCCAAGTTTTGGAACCCACAGGCCCCTGCAGGGCAAGCAGCACCAACCACCCGACCCGGCCACGCTCACCCCAGATCGCCATCCGCGCACCCCGCCGGACACCCACCGTCTCGACCGCGAGCCG
The DNA here is from genome assembly GCA_036503065.1 of Pseudonocardiaceae bacterium. GTDB lineage: Bacteria > Actinomycetota > Actinomycetes > Mycobacteriales > Pseudonocardiaceae > DATEPR01. Next base: position 5,018 of record DASXXM010000310.1, read on the forward strand.
GGCCATCCGTCCGAAGTAGACAGTCAGGGCCCGGGCCGGGAAAGGTCTACGCCCCGATCGACTGCACGCACTGCTCTTTGTGGGGGAGGCTAGGAGCGGCAAGGACCGGGTTGTGAGCTTTTTACACAACGGGTCGGGTACTAATACCCTGCTCGGCGCAGGAGGCGTGTGGTATCACACAATAGGTAGCGAAGTCCCCTTCGATCTTGTGGCGGCGGAATTCTGGCTGACACGCGTCCCGGATCCTTGAAGCGGGCTCCGGCGCGCGGATTTAGTGACAAATTGGGTGCCGCGCTGGCTTCTGTGGAGGATCTGTGATACGAGACGAGTCGTGCCCCGGTTACGAGGAGCTCTTCGGCGAGTTGGACTTCAGGGGGGATGACGACGCGCGCTCGGTCTACTCTCCGGCCGCCTACTTCGTCGACCTGCTGGCGTTGTTGGAAGGCACCTTCGACCGCCCCTCGCTGCTGGAGCGCCGGCCCGACTTGACGCAGGTGATCCTCGACAAAACGAACACCTTCACCGAAACGCCGTATCTGGACATTGTCAACCAGGTGCTCGAGCGGCTCATCGGTGCGAACCCGTACGACATTCTGCGCAATCGCCGGCACCCGTTCGGCCTGCCCTTCTCGCTGCGCGACGAAAAAGTCAACAAATATCTGCGGTACCTCCAGGTAACACCGCTGGAGCTGTACCAGCTGTTCGCCGCGCGGCCCGACCACGACGTCGTCGCCCGGGAGTATCTCCAGCTGTCGCCGGATGACGTCGCGGTCGTGACCACGTCGACGAAGGACGAGACCGAGCTGGCCGGGCTCTATGGCCTGGCCACCCCCGAAACACTGGGCGATCTGCAGAGCGCGGAGCGGTTCGCCGAGGCGACCGGGCTGTCCGGCGCGCAGGTGGTGGAGCTGATCATGTTCAGCGCGCCGGTCACGCTGAGCGCCGACGGGAAACGGTTGGAGTGGGGCGGATCCGTGCCGACGGAGTGGCTGGACCGGATCCACCGGCTGATCCGGCTGGCCCGGATGACCGGCCTGAGCCTGACCGACCTCGGCCTGGCGCTGAACACCTGCTGCGCCGGGCAGATCGACCCGGCCGCACTGCGGACGCTGGCCATCGTGCTGCGGCTGCACCGCGACCACGACCTGACAGTCACCGAGATCTGCCAGCTGGTCGTCCCGATCGAGAAGCCCGAGGTGCAGGGCTGCTCGGGGGACATCATCGCGGCACGCAACAACGACTACCGGTTCCGGCTGGCGAACTGGATCGAGGTCGCCGAAAGCGACATCGTCACCATTGTCCGGCGCTACCGTGAGCACTACGCCGCGGGGGAGCCCAGCCCGTTCGACCAGGGCGACATCGGGCTACCCGCGATCGGGCTGCTGCACCGCGCCGGCCACCTCGCCGGCACCCTCGGCATCGGCGTGGACGAGCTGTTCGACGTGCTGGTCGCCCTGGACAGCGACCCGTCCCTGCGCCGGTACACGACCTTCGGCGTGCTGGACGGGGTCGCCGAGCAGCGGCCGGACAGCTTCACCATTCTCGCCGGTGGCGCGCCCGCGGACAGCCTGTGGCTGGCCCAGACGCTGTTCGCGGTGGTCGGCTGGATGCAGGCCGCCGGATTCGCCGGCCGGGAGCTGACCGACGTACTCGGCGGGCGTCCGGATACCGATGACGAAACGCTCACCACCCTGCTCGACGGCATCCGGACAGCCTTCGAGCAGGTCGCCTTCGATGCCGGCCTCTTCGCGGGCGACCGGTTCGGCCCGCGGGCGGCCAAGGTCGTGCACGACGTGCTGACCGCCTACGACAACGGGGTGGTCTCCGCCGCGGATGACCGGCTGCTCCGGCTTGACCCGGACACCGCGGCGACCGCCGCCTACGACGGCGTGACCGACCTCGGGGTGATCGCCGCCGAGGACTTCCTCGGCCTCGGTCTCGGCGAACGGCTGCAGAACAAGATCTTCGCCAACCTCATCCACCTGGGGCACCTGCACGCCGACGGCACGCTCGCGGTCGACTCCACCGAGAGCATGGCGCTGACGAGCGACTTCGGGGCCTACCGGGAGTCGCTGTTCAAGATGATCGGCACGGTGGTCAACGGCACCGCGGCGTTCTTCCCGTCCGATCTGGCCGCACTGGACGACCTGCCGCCCGAACGCCAGGCCGAGCTGTACGACAATCTCGGTTACAACGGCTACCTCGACGACAGCGGCGACCTCACCGACCCCGAGTTCTTCCTCGACCCGGCCAACGAGGCGGCCTTCGAGATCAACGCCGACCTCCAGGACGCCACCGGGCCGGTCACCGCTCTGCTCGGCGAGCGGATCACCGGCTTCACCGACGACCCGCTCGCCCTCGACCCGACGATCTTCGCCGAGCTGCGGTTCACCGAGACGGAGCTGACCGCGCTGACCGCGAGCCTCACGTTCAACGGCTACCTCGACGGGCAGGGCAACTACCGCGACAAGGCCACCCTGATTGCCTTGCCGCTCAAGGAATTTGGGCTCGCGCTCGCGTTCTACCCGCGCCGCCGGGCCATCCTGGACGCCATCCAGGCCCAGATCCTCGAGTTCCGGACCGAGCTGCACACCTTCAGCGTCGCCGACTTCGCCGACCTCGCCGACGACGTCATGAGCCGGCGGGTGGTCACCGGGCTGGACGGCGCCTATACCGCCGACGGTCGGGTGCTCGACGAGGAACTCTTCGCCGACCCGTCCGGCTCCCTCGATCTGGGCCCGGCGTTCACTACAGTCGAGCAGGGCGCCGTCTTCAGCCAGATCACCGTGGTGCTCGAGGGCGAGAAGCCCTACCGGCTCGCCCCGGCCGCACTGACCGACCTCGGGTTCACCGCCGAGGAACGCGACCGGTTGCAGGCCGACCTCATCGATGCCGGGTTTCTGATCGAGGGCTTCGCGGTGGCCGAGGAATGGCTGCCGTACTTCCGCAACGTCAACAACGCCCACACCTTCACCCTCCCCGGGCTGGCGGACTTCAGCACCGATGTGTTCTTCCTCCTGCACACCGTGGCGGGCGAGCTGGCCGGGGCGGTGAACGAGGTCGTCGACGCGCTGATCACCCGGGCGGGGCAGCAGAAGCAGGCCCTCGACGGCGCGCTGGCCGACGCGTTCGGCCTGCCGTCGGCAACCGCGGCGGCGATTGCCGAGGCCGTGACGGGCGGCCCAGAACCGGCGCTCGACACGCTGGTGGCACCCGTGCTGGACGCCGAGAAACCGCCCACCGACCCGCATTTCCGGCTCGCCTACCGCAGGATCAGGCGGTTCGCGCTGCTCGCCGCCAAGCTCGGCCTCGACCCGACCGAGGTCACCGCCGTCTTCACCGACCAGGACCTGGTCGGCAAGTTCCCGGAGAACCTCACCCTCCCGCCGGGCGTCCTGCGGTTCGACGCCCTGCTGGCAGGCCACGACGGCAAGATCTACCTGTTCGCCGGGACCGGCTACTGGACCTACTCGGCCGACACGTTCGCCCTCAAGGCCCCCAACCCGACCCCACTGACCGGGCTGTCCCCCCGGTTCGCGGACCTGACCGGGATCGATGCCGCGTTCACCCTTCCATCCGGTCTCGAGTGGCTGGTCGGTCACACCGCGGACGGCACTTCGCGGGCGTTCACCCGGCTGCCCGGCGGCACCCGCTGGGCCCCGCAGGAGCAGGTCTGGGGCAAGCTGAAGAACAACTTCACCGATCCGGTCCGGATCGACGGCGCGTTCGTCGACACCGACGGCCGCACCTACCTGTTCGCCGGCGACCAGTACCTCCGCTACTCCACGGCCGACTACACGGTGGTCGACGAGGGCTACCCGCGCCCGGTCGCGGAATGGCGGGAGCGCGAGGGGCTGGAGCCGAGCCTCGCCGGGTCGCTCGACGCGTTCCAGGCACCGGACGGCACGATCCACGTGCTCACCGGTGCGACCGGCTGGGGCCGGGTGCGCAACAACTTCGAGAACGCCGAGCGGTTGGACGCAGCTTATTCCGGCGGCTCCGCCGTGCATCTGTTCTCCGGCGGCCAGGTCGTCCGCTACTCCGACAGCATCGAGAACCCCGGCGTCTGCGTCGACGAGGGCTACCCGCGCACGATCCACGACGTGCCGGCACAGTTCGCGGGCGACGTGGAGGCGGCCTTCACCGACCCGAACGGCGTGCTGCACCTGTTCAAGGACGGCCAGACCGCGTCGGCCGGCGGCGACATCGTGCCGACCGCGCAGCGCTGGGGTGTGCTGTCCCCGGCGCTGCCCAGCGGTACCGTCGACGCGGCGCTGGCCGGTCTCGACGGCAAGACCTATCTGTTCAGCGGCGGCACCTACCTGAGGTACTCGACGGCGGACTACTCGGTGGTCGATCCCGGCTACCCCCAAGCGATCGACCCCGACTGGGGTGGTCTGTCCACTGTGGACGCCGCATTCGTGATGGACGGCAGCACCTACCTGTTCGGCACCGGCGGTCTGCTGTTTGACCTGGCCGACGAGCTGCGGGACGATCTGGCCGCAGGGCGGCTCACCCCGGAGCTGCGCAACCGGTTCGCCCAGAACGGCCTCGCGCTGACCGCGGTGACCCTTGATGGTCCACAGTGGACGCTCGGCACCGAGCAGGGGATCTCCCTCACGGTCCGGATCGAAGGGTTGCGCACCAAGGTCTACGGCGACGGCTCGCGCTACTACGTCCGCTACAGCACCAATGACTACCGCACGCCCGACGCCGGCTTCCCGAAGCCGCTGTCGGACAACTGGTGGAACATGCCCGACGGCCTGAACCTCGGGCCGGTCGACGCCGTCTTCACCGGCGGCGACAACCACACCTACCTGTTCGCCGGCAACCGGTTCGTCCGCTTCGACGCCCGGCACCGGTGGTGGTCCGAGCCGCTTTCCCTGCGGGAGCGGTGGGACAGCGTGCCGTTCGACAAGGTGGACGCCGCGTTCGTGGGCACCGACGGCCGCACCTACCTGTTCTCCGGCCCGCGCTACGTTCGCTACTCCACGACGGACTACACCGAGATCGACGACGGCTACCCGGCCAACATCGCCGGCCACTGGGACCACGTGCGCAACAACATCGAGCGCACCGGCCGGGTCGACGCGGCGCTGGTCACCGAGGTCACCGAGCAGGTCGACGGGGTTGACGTCCCGCGCACCTACACCTACCTGTTCTCCGGCGACCAGTTTGTCCGCTACCTCGGCACCGACTACGCGCACGTCCAGCCCGGCTACCCGCGCCTGCTCGCGTCGCTGTCCGCCGAGCCCGGGCTGGCCGCGCTGGACACCATGCTGGATTCCGTCGACGCCGCGTTCGCCGACCGCCGGACGACGTATCTGTTCAGCGACGGGGAGTGCCACGTCGTCTCCGCCGGCACCTACCGGCGTTACGACGACCTCAACCTCGGCACCGTCTCCTGTGCGTTCATCGAGAACGGCAGCGTGATCACCGCAGAAGGCCCCTACTACCAGAACGGCTGGTGCAAACGCTCCGCCCTGGAAGGCCGGGGCGGCTCGACCGCCACCCCGTTCCGGCCGAGGACGCTGCGCACCGTCCCGGAGCAGTTCCGGACCGGCCTGAATTCGGTGCTGATGGGCGCCGACGGCAACACCTACCTGTTCCAGGGCGCCACCTGCTTCAACACCCAACTGAACCACGCCTACCCGCTGGCCGAGGAGTGGGGCCGGCCGCGCAACGCCATCTACGAGCACAACCGGGTGGACGCCGCGTTCGTGGGGCGGGACGGCAAGACCTACCTGTTCAGCGACGACCAGTTCGTGGTCTACCCCGACGCGGGCACCATGACCGACGGCGACCCGCGGCCGATCGCCGAGCACTGGGCCGGTCTGACCGGCGTGGCCCTAGCCTATGTGCAGGGCGGGAAGACCTTCGTCTTCGAGCACCCGGACATCGAGGGCATGCTGCGCTACCTGGTCTACTCGGGCACCGACTACAGCACCCCGGACGAGGGCTACCCGGCCGTCGTCGACGACGGCATCCTGGGCGCGCCGAACGGTTTCCCGTTCCCCGACGCGGTCATCGTCGAGGGGGACACGCTGATCCTGCTCAGCGGTCAGGACTGCGTGTCCTACAACGCGAAGACGAAGGCCTGGTCGATGGTGCGCCCGATCGAGCGCCTGTTCCCCGGCTTCGGCCAGGGCGTGGACGCCCCGGACGGCCTGCACACCGCGTTCACCGCCGTGGACGGCACGACCTACTTCTTCTTCGGCGAGACCTACGCCCGCTTCGCGGTCGGTGCGTTCGGTCCGCTCTCTCCCACCCGGGACCGGTGGGGCCTGTCCCGCAACCCGTTCATCACCGGCGGCGGCACGATCGACGCCGCGTTCGTCTGGGGCCAGTACACGTTCCTGTTCTCCGGCGACCACTACGTCCGCTACACCGGCCCCGGCTACCGCGCGATCGATCCGGGCTATCCGAAGAAGACCGCCGGCAACCTCCGGCTGGAGGTGCCGTTCGCGAACCTGCCGGAGTCCTTCGACGACGCCGCGGGCGCACCGATCGACGCGGTCATCGGCAACGAGCGCACCATCCACCTGATCATCGGCGAGGTCTGCCACACGGTCTCGCCGGCGATCTCGGGCACCTACTCGCCGGCGGGCATCGGCCGGATGCGCAACACCATCGCCGAGTCGAGCAGGGTGGCGGCGGCCCTGGTCGCCGACCGCCGGGTCTACCTCCTTTCCGATGACCAGTACGCCCGCTACTCCACAGCCGACCTCGGCTACGTCGACGACGGCTATCCCAGGCCGCTCGAGGCGCTGGCCACCGAGCTCGGGATGCCAGCCCTGCCAACGGAGTTCGCCGACGGGGTGGACGCGGCGTTCCGCTCTCCGGACGGCCGGACCTACCTGTTCCGAGGCAGGCAGTTCGTCCGCGGCAGTGCCCCGGAGCCGGTCAGCGGCACCTGGGGCAGGGTCCGCAACGAGTTCACCGCCGGTGGCCTGGACGCCGCGTTCGTCGCCCCGACGGGAGAGCTGTACGCATTCCGCAAGGACCAGTACGTCCGCTACCCGGCCGGCTCCCCGCTCGAGTACGCCGACCAGGGCTTCCCGCGCACGGTCAAGGACGACTGGGGCGATATCCCGCCGGAGTTCGAGGCCGGCCCGGACGGCGCGTTCAGCTTCGAGGGCCGCACGTACCTGACCAGCGGTGAGCGCTACGTCCGCTACTCCGGCGCGTACCACCGGGTCGACCGCACCTTCCCGCAGGAGTTCCGGCACCGCTGGTCCGGCACGTCCGACTACCGCCTGTCCGACCTGCACCTGATCACCCGATTCGTCGACCTCGCCCGCACTCACCCGGCCGGCCTGGCGGAACTGTTCGTGACCGGCGCCGAGGACCCGTACCAGCTCCTGGCCGACCTGTTCGGGTGGGATGTCGATGAGCTGCGCTGGGCCCGCCGCAACGGCGGGCTGCTGATCGAGGACACCCCGGAGGAGAAGATCTTCGAGATCGAATTCGTGCTCAAGCTGGTCGAGGTGTTCGACACCGCGCGGAAGTTCGGCGCAGGCCCGTCGGAGATCCACGACCAGGTGTGGTCGAAGCGCTACGGCACACCCGATCCGGAGGCCACCGCCACCGCCCTCTACGGGATGCTCGAGCACCGGACCGCCCCGGCGGAATGGACGACGCTCGACGCCCAGCTCCACAACGAGCTGAACGTGCTGCGCCGGGACGCCCTCGTCGCCGCGGTCACCCCGCAGCACGGCACCTCGCGGGACCTGTTCGAGCGCTACCTGATCGACGTGGACATGGGTTCGGTCGGCACCACGTCACCGGTTCGGGAGGCGATCGCCGCCACCCCGCTGTTCCTGCACCGCTACCTGATCGACCTGGAGACGGTGAGCCTGCCCGCCGGCACGGATCCACACGCGGTCAAGGCCCGGATCAGGACCTGGTGGGCGTGGATGCGCAACTACCGGATCTGGGAGGCCAACCGGAAAGTCTTCCTCTACCCGGAGAACTACATCCGCCCGGAGCTGCGCACCGAGAAGACCCCGGCGTTCGCGGCGCTTGAGGACGACCTGCTGCAGAAGGAGATCACCGCCGAGTCGGTGCTGGCCGCCTACAAGCGTTACCTCGACGAGTACACCGAGGTCTCCCGGCTGGCCATCGCCGGCGGCTACGTCTACACCGAGGACAACGCCGAAGCGGGCGCCCGCAAGCTGGTCTTGTTCGGCCGTACCAGAACCGAGCCGCGCCGCTACTACTACCGCGAGGCCGAGGTCCACGACGGCGAGAACTTCTCCGCCACCTGGCAGCCGTGGCTCAAGGTGGACCTGCAGGTCGCCGCCGACCGGGTCGACCCGGTGCACGCCTTCGGCAGGGTGTTCGTGTTCTGGCCGGTGGTCGAGATCGTCACCGAGGACTCGAACAGGACGACGATCACGACGACGCAGAAGGACGGCGGCCAGACCGTCACCGCGCCCCCGCCCAAGTACCAGGTGAAGATCTACTACTCGTTCTACAACCTGAACAAGGAGTGGGTGCCGGCCCAGCTGCTGAACGCCGACCCGCAGCCGCAGCCCGGCCCGATCACCGGGGTCGGCCTCTATGTCCAGGCATCCCGTACGGTCCCCGGCGGGAGCGACCACGACGTGATCGTGGTGCAGTGCGGCTACCTGGCCGGCACCACCCCGGTCAGGGTGGCCTACACCCTCACCCCGGAGCTGTATCCCCTGCCGGCCAAGGAAACCGACATCGTCCCGCCGTCCAGGTCGGCCGACCCGGCGCAGATCTTGGACGAGCCGGCCAACACGCCGATCGACCCCGGCAAGATCGTCCGGTTCAACGCACCCGCCGACACCACGGACGGCCCGTGGTCCAGCGTCGACCACAAGGGCGGCAGCTTCCTGTGCCACTCGGCCGCCGGGCCGCTGGAGCCGGCCCCGCTGCTGCCGCTCAAGGGAAACGCGGACAACCTGCCCACCACCTGGGACCGGATCGACGCCGCGGTCCAGCTCGACAACCGCGACCGATACTTCTTCGACAGCACGGGCGGAAAGTACCTCTCCGTGCCGGCGGACAAGCCGGCCGCCGGGCGGGTCAAGCAGACCACGGCCGACCGGTTCGGCGTGATCGGCACGAACCTGGTCCGCACCGGCGTAGTCGACGCCGTCCTTTCCCGCGGCGACAAAGTCTTCCTGTTCTCCGGCGACGAGTACTACAGCTACCCGAAGGCGGGCTTCGGCACGCTGGACGCCGGCTACCCGAAGAAACTTCCGTCCAACCAGGACAAATTGCCCCAATGGTCCACAGTGGATGGTGCGTTCACCGATCCGTCCGGGACCGAGTACTTCTACTCCCGGGAACGGGACGGCTACGTGGTTTCCGGCGCGCTGGGGACCGTACGGCCGGTCGGCGACCTGTGGCAGCTGCCCGAGAAGACAACGGTGGACGCCATCCTGACGAGGGGCAGCCGGGTGTACATCCTGTTCGGGGACAAGTACATCAGGCTCGGCCCCGACCTCCGGCCGGAGAAGGACTACCCGCGCCAGCTGGCCAAGAACCCGGACGACCTGCCGGAGCAGGGCGTCCCCGGGCCGTCCTTCGAACTCGGCCAGGGCGTGATCACGATCAACAACGCGCAGGGCACCTACACCGTGCGGGCGCACGGGGTCGACGAGCCGCCGCGGCCCACTCGCGACCTCGGCCGGGTCCCGACCGCGATCACCCGCACCGGCGCGGTGGACGCCGCCTACGTCGCCGACGGGAAGCTGTTCCTGGTCAGCGGCGACGAGTTCGTCCGCTACACGCTCGCCGATGGCGCGTCCATTCCGGACTACATCGACGTGGGCTACCCGAAGAAGCCGGCTCAGCCGGTGCACGCGGTGTTCCGCCGGGACGACCTGCGCTACGTCTTCAGCGGCACCGGTTACGACGCGCTGGCCCCCGGCCAGGAGCTGGACGCCACGCTCAACCTGCGGCCGGTGCTGAGCAACTGGCGGTGCCTGCCGACCGGGTTCCCCTCGACGCTCACCGGGGTGCTGGAGACCGACACCGGTCTGTACATCTTCATGGGCGCCACCTACGCCGGCTACCCGAACACCGAGGCGATGGCGCGGCCCTACGAGATCTCCGCGCTGCCCAGCCAGATCGTCCGGCTGACCTCGAGCACCGCCTACGAGCTCAACAGGAGGCTCCTGGTCGGCGGCATCGACGCGCTGCTCGCACCGGACACCCAGGAGCTCGACGAGCTGCCGGCGTTCAGCCCGACCGTGTCCGACTCCACCACCATCAAGGTCCGGCCGCGGACCGCGAAGGCGGGCATCCCGATCGGGTCGCACCTGGACTTCGACAGCGCGAACGGGATCTACAACTGGGAGATCTTCTTCCACGCCCCGATGCTGATCGCCAGGGCACTCACCGACGCCCAGCGCTTCGAGGACGCCAAACGCTGGTACGAGTACGTTTTCGACCCGACCGAGCGCGAGCGTTACTGGCGGTTCCTGCCGTTCCTCGCGGTGGATGTGGACGCGCTGGTCGTTGGCTGCCGGGCGGACCTGCTCGCGCTGGCGAACACGACCGTCGAGAACCGGCTCACCCCGATCCTCGACGCCATCGAGCCGATGGCCCCGGCGTTCCTGCCGGCACGCGAGCTGACCGGTGCCGAGTCGGCCTATCTGGCCGGCCTCGACCTGGACCCGGTTCGCGCCGACCTGAACGCCCAGCCCGAGTCCGAGGCACGGCGCGGCCTGCTGGAGCGGGTCGAGCTGATCGGGCTGCTCGGCCGGCAGTACACGCTCATGGGCGACCGCACCAGCCTCATGCGGGCCTACCGCGACGATCCGTTCGACCCGCACCGGATCGCGGCGCTGCGCCCGGCGGCCTACCGGCGCACGGTCGTCATGGCCTACATCGACAACCTGCTGGACTGGGGCGACCTGCTCTTCCGGCAGTACACCGGGGAAAGCATCGACGAGGCCAGGATGCTGTACATCTTCGCCTACGACCTGCTCGGCCCCCGGCCCTACGAACCGGGGCCGAGGGCGCTGCCCCCGGCCGCCACCTACGACCAGCTCGACGGCGAGGCCGGATCGACCGCGGTCGCCCGGCTGACCGCCGACGGAGCCCTGTTGGAAGGCACCGGCGCGGTGCACGCGGGAGTCGCGAACCCGTACTTCTACGTGCCGGACAACAACACGTTCCTGGAGTACTGGACCCGGGTCGAGGACCGGCTCACCAAGATCAGGGCTTCGCTGGACATCATGGGCATCAGCCGGCCGGTACCGCTGTTCGAGCCGCCGGCCGACGTGATGGCGCTCGTCGAGGGGGTCGCCAAGGGCGCGTCCCTCGACGCGATCACCGCCGCCCTGGCCGCCCCGGTTCCCGCGTACAAGTTCAACTTCCTGTTCCGCAGGGCGCAAGAGCTCGCCGATCGGCTCAGGCAGCTCGGCGGCGACCTGCTGAACGCGTTCGAGCGCCGGGACGTCGAGGCGCTCACCCTGCTGCAGAACCGGCAGGAGGCGGCGATCCAGGCGATGACCCGCGGTATCAAGGAGAACCAGGTCCAGATCGCCCAGGAGGGCCTGAGCGAGATGCAGGCCGCCCTGTCCGGGGCGCAGGGCCGGGTCACGCACTACCAGCAGCTGATCGCCGACGGGCTGCTTCCCATGCAGCAGGCCCAGATCGCGATGCTGGCGACCGCCACGGCCGCACAGTTCGTCGCGAGTGGACTCAAGATCGGCGCCGCCTTCGCCGCGGCCGCCCCGGAGGTCTACGCCGGCCCGTTCATCATGGGCGCCTCGGAGGGCGGTGACCAGGCCGGCAACGCCCTCACCAACGCCGCCGACGTGTCGGCCATGCTCAGCCAGGGGTTCAGCATGATCGGCGAGGTGCTCGGCATCGGCGCCGAACAGCAGCGGACGGAGCAGGACTGGAACCTGCAGCTGCTCATCTCCCGCGCCGACGTCGAGCAGATCGGCCACCAGGTGACGAGCGCGGAGCTGCAGGTGGCGGTGGCCCAGCGCGAACTGGAGATCCTCGACCGGGAGACCAAGAACCTGGCCGAGGTCACCGCGTTCCTCACCGGCAAGTTCGCCGGGGCCAACCTCTACGGCTGGATGGTGGAGCGGCTGTCCGGGCTGTACTTCCAGACTTATCACATGGCCTACGAGCTGGCCCGTTCGGCGGAGAAGGCCTACCAGTTCGAGCGCGGCGCCACCAACGGATCCTTCATCCAGCCGACCTACTGGGACAGCAAGCGCAATGGGTTGCTGGCGGCCGACGCCCTCGCCCTTGACCTCGACCGGCTCGGGCAGGCCTACGTCACCGGCGACCGCCGGACCCTGGAGATCACCAAGCGGGTTTCGTTGCTACAGCTGGATCCCATGGCGCTGCTCACGCTGAGGAACGAGGGCCGATGCGAGTTCGCGCTGACCGAGGAGCTGTTCGACCGCGACTTTCCCGGCCACTTCCGCCGGCAGATCCGCACGGTCAGCGTCAGCTTCGGCACCCAGGGCGGCCCCGTGGGTGTCAACGCGACACTCACCCAGATTGACAACAAGACCGTGCTGTCGGCGGATCCGCAGGCGGTCAAGTTCCTGCTCGCTCCGGTGGGCTCGCCGCCGGACTCGCTGCGCGGCGACTGGCGGCCCAGCCAGCAGATCGCGCTGTCCGATCTGGAGGACGGCCGGGACAACAACGGCCTGTTCGAGCTGCGCTATGACGACGACCGCTACCTGCCGTTCGAGGGCACCGGCGCGGTGTCCCGGTGGCGGCTCGACGCCGGCCGGCCGCGCGCCGACCTGCTGGACGTCACCATTATCGTCAAGTACACCGCCGAGCAGGGCGGTGACACGTTCGGCACGGCGGTCAGGGGCATGCTGCGGCCCTACCCGTCGGCCCGGTACTTCGATGTCGCCAACGAGTTCCAGCAGGAGTGGACCGAGTTCATCGAGGGTGACTCGGCCCGGCTCACCCTGCCGATCACGCCGGATCACCTGCCCGGCATCGTCGGCCGCCAGATCACCGGCGTGTACGCCCGTTATGAGCTCGCCGGCGGCGGCGAGGCGCGGTTCCTGCTCAACGGGGACAAGCGGCTCGCACTCGATGACGGCAAACTGCTGCGCACGCCTGGCCTGTCCACCGGCGGCTGGACGCTCCTCTTCGAGGGCGACAAGGCCATCCTCACCGACCTCGGCCTGATCCTGACCTACCGCGCCGGCGCCCGGTAACGGAAGCGATCCACCCCGCTCTCGCAGAGCTGAAAGGAATCGGTATGAATCCACTCAAAAAGGGCAACAAGGTCAACAAGAGGAAGAGGTCGAAGTCACCGACCCGCTCCAACAAGAAACAGGACACCAGCGTCGAGAAGGTGACGGTCACCGAAGGCGAGACATCGACGGTTCCCACCGTAACCCCGCAGCTCGTCCCGCTGGACATGACCAAACGGGATATCCAGGTCCAGGGTCTCGAACTGATGGAGTTACTCCCTCCCGACCTGCCCGACGAGGGGCCGCTGGACCCGCTGCTCATGAAGTCAGATTCACTGGACAAGCTTCTTGGAAAGACAGACGATACCTGGCGCGGCCTCGCCAAGAGTTTGAAGGACGTCTTCCTGCCGTATCAGCAAGAGTTGCCGGTCACGGATCAGGCAGATTACGTCGCCACACTTGGCACGGTTTATTATACTTCAAGCAAGTCCAAGCTTGTGTCGGACCCGGAAAACTCCGGGTATCTGAAGAAAGGGGAGACGGAAGCCACCGTTTCCTTTCTCGAGAAGTTCATGAAGGCCAACGGACAGTGGGACTACATCGAGAAGCAGGAGTGGTTTAAGAAGGGCGACTACGTCATCGCCATCGACATGAACTACTATCCGGACAGGTCCGGGTACAAGGAATCTCCACTATTCCATAAAGACACCGGGGGGAACAACGTATTCGTCAACCTTGTATTCGACAATGAGAAGCCTATAGAAGCCACCGAGTGGTTCGCGGATCTCGCGCAGCCGAGTAAAAAGCGAACGGAGTGGCGGAAGGGCCTGGTCCCACAGACATATTTGGACGATCTGGAGGTTTCGCGCAAGACTCTTCAGGGCGTATACGGCAAGGGCGAGCCGGTGAGCGGAGGGGTAAGCGAGGGCCCGCATACCTACGTGTCGTGGGTGGACGATCTGGTCTGGCACGCGACTCCGACCGACCAACCAAGGATTGTGTACTCCGCCAAAGCAGCACAAACTTCGTATACGAGTCTGGACAAGGCGTCGAAACGCGACGATTTCGCATACGATAGCAAGCAGTTCAAGCGAAAGATGCTTGGGGTTGAAATCCTTGGAACGATAGCGGAATCCAAGGACACTGAACTGTACAAATGGCTGGAAAAACAAAATCTCGGCCCACAGGATGTTGACGTGAACGTGGCCAAGAAAGCTTGGCGGGAGTTGTACAACAGCAGCACGAGCGGCGGCAAGGCCCTATTCGTCCAAGACGCGGCAAAACGAGATAAGTCGCCCTGGCGAATCATCGGGGCGTACTCCGAAGCGAATGCGTACGATGAACGTCTGAAGGCTAGCTCGCCAATAAAGGAGACGCCCATTGGGCTGTCGGGACGCAGGAGGGCAAACAGCCTGGATCCACAGGCGATGGCGGAGGTGCGCAAGGCCAATCAGGGCGTACCCCGCTCGTTCCTTCGAACGTGGGTACGAATGTTGCCCAAAGATAGTGGCGAACTGTCGAAAGCCGGCTTCGTTCAGTGAATAACCGACAGGCACCGAAAGAAGGCCCGCGTCGAGGGACCGGACCTCACCGGGGCGTCCGGAGACACGACGGTACCGACGCACACCACGCACCCGCCGGTGATCATCGCGTCGCCGCCCGCGCAGCAGGACCACCAGGCGGACCGGCTGGGATTCACCGAGGAGGCGCGGTTCGATGAGTACGGCGCCGAGCAGTGGTTCGGCGTGCGGTCACGAAACGCGCGGCTACCGGAGAGGCCCACGGCGGAACGGGAAATCATGCGGGTACCGGCGCCGCAGCCGCGCCACCTCCAGCGCGGACACGGCGGTCACCGAGATCGGGCCGCCCAGCAGCAACACCACCGCGAGGTTCGACGGCACATCGCTCTTACCTCCCGCCAGCACCGTGTTGACGGCGACTCCCCATGCGATGAAGGTCCCGGTCAGCGGCCCCAGCAGTGGGTGGCCGTCGGCAAGGCGGAACATGCCCACGACAAGCAGGTACACGCCCCGGAGCAGGAGTATCACCAGCCAGGCCAGGACGGCCAGCGCCAGCAGTGACAGCAGGAACCCGTCAGGGCCGGCCGGTCCGGGCCCGCAGGAGGAACGGGAGGCCGCGCGACAGGGCCAGATACAACGCGATGTAGCCGCCGACCGCGACGGCCGGGAATCGCAGTTGCCGCAGGGCCATCTTGCGGTATCCCGGTTTGGTGAGTAACGCGACCCCGACCGGGATGAGCGCGCCGCCGATCAACACGACCCGCACGAGCATGTCCACCGAGTCGTTGACCGACAGGTACGCGCGCGAAACGCCGGTCCGCAGCGAGTGGTAATAGGCCTCGACGCACACGATGATCGCGAACCCGAGGATGCTGCGCCGGCGGTACAGGCGTTCGATCTCCTCGTCCCGGTCACCGAGGTAGCAGTTCTGGACCTGGAAGGCGCGGTTCGCCAGCCCCCATGCGCTGCCGAAGGGCCCGCTCACACACCCGAAGCATCCGGTACGCGCCACGAGCCACACCCGCCGTCAGTGAAGTCACGTCTGCTCACCCAACGTAACGCTTCGCGCGGGTGGCTGAGAACCCCGCCCATCCTGAGGAACGCCGGGGCTCCGAGCGCAGGAACTACCACTGTCCTTTCCGGACCTGGTGACCGACGCCGTGCTGATGGCCGGCAGAGGCCGCCGCGACGTGCTGCGCACCGCGAGCACGCCGGCCGACGCGGACCTGCACGACAGCGGGATCGACCTGCCACCGCGGTATGCCGCGTACGCGCAGGCGATGCAGTACCTGTCACCGGCCTCGCTCAACGACGACCGAAAGATCCGGGACTGGCTGGACGTCCTCGAACTGTCCCAGGACCCGTCCGTCGCCGCGCACAATCGCGGCGTCGTGGCCGGCGGTCCCGAGCTGTCCACATTTTCCGTATGGTCGCTTACCAGACTTGATCCTTGGAGGTTTCTGGGAACCCCGATGTGCGCCGCCATAAACAGTTAACATTCGACTTCCGGGTCTTCGGTGCGGTATTCGGGTGAAGGACTGACGAACATCCGTGGATGTTTCTTCACAGGTCCTTGTCAGGATCGCCTTCCGTCGCGACGATGCAGGACAGCGGAGATGAGATGCATCATTCCGTCGTCGGTCTCTTCGGGAGGGAACGCGATGTCGAAGTGGTGGAAGGTCGGTGCGGTCGCTGTCGGCCTGTTAACTGTTGGCACGCTGGTGGGGACTTCCCTGGCCAGTGCCCAGGCCGGAGCACGCCCGACGTCCGGGCCCGGTTCATGCACGCTGAAGGGATGGAATCCGGCTACCGATCCGCAGAACGCCAAGAACCTGCCAATCGGCCAGCGTCCGCAGACCTACAAACCGGACAACTTCGACTGTAACGGCGCGGTGTTCGCCGCGCCGGGTGCGGAATTCACGAAGTTCCCGCAGCCCAAGAACTTCACGATCACCAACAAACAGGTCGTGCAGCAGACCGGCGCCACGCGGCAGGTCGTGTCGAAGCCCACCGCCGCGGTCAATCCGCTGGCGCCGTTCTTCCCGGCGTTTCAGCACTTCGTGGTCATCTACCGGGAGAACCACACCTTCGACGACTACCTCGGCGACTGCGCGACCACGGTCGTCGCCGGGTGCAACGGCCAGGTGCAGGGCACGAACCACGTCAGCTCCGTACCGAACCTGCACAACCTCGCCAAGACCTTCGCCCTGTCCGACTCGTACAGCACCGGCGTGCAGCCACCGTCGGGGCCGAATCACTGGTTCCTGTTCTCCGGCCAGTCGTCATCCAGTTCCCAGCAGCAGTCCTACCCGTCCGCGACCGGCACCCAGTTCGACCGCTTCCTGCAGAGCTCCAACGGTCCGACGGACGAGGGCACCAACGCGTGCACACCGCCGAAGGCCACGAGCAGCGGCTCCAGCCCGTACACGTTCGTCATGAACGGCGACTTCTACTGGATGCTCAACAGCGGCAGTGGCTACTGGAAGAACCCGGCCACCGGCGGCAAGGTCGAACAGCTGCCGCCGAACCGTCCCGGCACGAACATTCCAGAGGAACTCCACTACAACGAGTTCACCTGCTCGAACCAGAGCATCCCGGACAGCACCGTGGCCAATGACTACATCAACTTCGTCAACACCAACGGGCTGCCGGCGTACAACTACGTCGAGCTGTTCAACGACCACCCGGGCACGTTCCAGGACATCCAGGGCAACGACACCGCGACGAACAACATCGTCAGCTCCATCATGGGCAACGCGTTGTACAAGAACAACACGCTGATCATCATCACCGAGGACGACACCCAGAACGGCAACAACGGCCCGGACCACGTCAGCAACACCTTCCGCGTGCCGCTGGTCGTCGTCGGGCCGCCGTCGATGGTCAAGCAGCACTTCGTGAGCCACGTCGCGTACACCACCGGCAACGTGCTCGCGGCGATGGAACGCACGATGCAGAACGTGAAGTCGGGCATCATCGACCCGAACGACAACCTCGGCCTGGCAACGTTCCCGATGACCACGGCCGACCAGGCCGCGCTCGGCGACCCGCTCGAGGACTTCTGGGTCCAGGGCAGCACGCCACTGTCGGCCGTCGCCACGGGTTCGCCGACGAACGGCAACGCGCCGCTGACGGAGAACTTCACCGGCTCGGCCACCGGTGGCACCGCGCCCTACACCTTCAGTTGGAACTTCGGTGACGGCACCACCAGCACGGCCCAGAGCCCCAGCCACACCTATAACTCCGCGGGCACGTTCACCGCGACGCTGACCGTGACCGACAGTTCCTCGCCGGCCAAGACGGCCACGTCACAGGTGACCACCACGGTCAGCGCCGTCGGCAACCCGCTCGCGGCCGCCGCATCGGCCACGCCGACGTCCGGCCAGATTCCGCTGACCGTCGCGTTCTCCGGCACCGGAACCGGAGGTACGCCGCCCTACACCTTCAGTTGGAACTTCGGTGACGGCACCACCAGCACGGCCCAGAACCCCAGCCACACCTACGGCACCGCGGGCACGTTCACCGCGACGCTGACCGTGACCGACAGCGCCGCGAAGACCGCATCGTCGACCGTGACGGTCACGGCCTCGCCGATCGCCACGACGGTGCCCGGCGCGCCGACCGGCCTGACCGCGACAGCGGGAACCGGCCAGGTCTCACTGAGCTGGACACCCCCGGCCAGCGACGGTGGCGAGAACATCAACAGCTACCACGTCTACCGCAGCACATCGGCCGGCACCGAAACCCTGCTCACCAGCGGCGGATGCAGTGGGCTTGGCGCCGTCACAACCTGTACGGACAGCGGACTCACCGCGGGCCAGACGTACTTCTACAGGGTGACGGCCGTCAACCCGGTCGGTGAAGGCCCACAGGGCAACGAAACGAGCGCCACCCCGACCGGCGGCGGCTGCACCGCACAGCAACTGCTCGGCAACCCCGGCTTCGAGAACGGCGTCGGCAACCCCGCGCCGTGGACGGTCACCTCGACGCACACGCCGCTGGACGTGATCAGCAACAGCAGCCTCGAACCGCCGCATTCCGGCACATTCGACGCCTGGATGGACGGGTGGGGCAAGACCACCACCGACACTCTCGCCCAGACGGTCACGCTGCCCAGCGGTTGCACGAACTACAATTTCGCCTTCTGGCTGCACATCAACACGGCGGAAACATCGACGACGACCGCATTCGACACGCTCAAGGTGCAGGTCCTCAACAGCTCCGGCACCGTACTGAGCACCCTGGCGACGTACTCCAACCTCAACCACAACACCGGCTACACGCAGCACTCGTTCAGCCTGGCCGCCTTTGCCGGGCAAGCGGTGACGCTGAAGTTCACCGGCGCCGAGGATTTCGAACTGCAGACGTCGTTCGTGGTCGACGACACGGCGCTCAATGTCAGCTAAGTCCGCAACCCTGATCGAGTATCCCTGAAAGGGCTGGCATTCCCGCCGCAATCGTGGCGGGAATGCCAGCCCGTACGGGACGGGTTGTCCCACGCCGCACGTGAGGGAGGGCTGATGGATACGGCGATCGCGGTGAGCGGCCGCGGCATCACCAAGGCTTTCGGCGACGTCGTCGCGCTGGACCATGTCGACGTGAGCGTTGCGCAGGGTCAGATCCACGGCCTGGTCGGCCCGAACGGTGCCGGCAAAACCACACTTTTGGGCCTGTTGTTGGGCTTGGCCGTCGCGGACGAGGGTAGCCTGGAGATCTTCGGCGCGCCGGTGGGACGGGAACTGGCCGCGCCGGACGGCGTCTCCGGGTTCGTCGACGGGCCCGGGCTCTACCCCACGCTCACCGCGAAGCAGAACCTTGCGACGCTCGCCGCACTGCGCTTCGCCGACCCGCGCACCGCGGGTATCGACGAGGCTCTGGCGCAGGTGGGCCTCGGCGCGGTCGCCGAGGACAAGGTACGTGGCTTCTCCCTTGGCATGCGCCAGCGGCTGGGGCTGGCCGCGGCGTTGCTGACCAGGCCGCGGCTGCTGGTGCTCGACGAGCCGTCCAACGGCCTTGACCCGGCGGGCAAGAGACACGTGCACGGTGTCCTACGCCGACTCGCGACCGAAGGCGTCACGGTCATCCTGTCCAGCCATCGGATGGACGACCTGGAGGCGTTGTGCTCCGAGGTCACCGTCCTGGCCACCGGGCGCGCGGTGTTCTCCGGCCCGGTGGCGAAGCTCTCCGATGAGGACCGCGAACTCGACTACCGGCTGCGCACCTCGGACACGGCCGCCGCGTGCGCCGTCGCGGCCCGGACGCCCGGCGTGCGCGTCATCGACGCCGCCGATGCCGCGGTGCGACCGGACAGCGACGTGATCGTCGTACGCGCGCGGGTCGCGGCCCTGGACGTACTCGTGACGGAGATCGTGCGGGCGGATATCGCAGTGCGCGAGCTGGCACCCGTCGTCTCCCCGCTGGAAGTGGCGTTTCTCGCCCTCACCGAACAAGAGGCCGCCCGGTGACCGCCGTCGACACTTCCACTGCCGGGGCCGGGACGTCCGGCGCGTACCCGGTCCCGGTGGCCCGCATCCTCCGCTTCGAACTGGTCAAGCAGTTCGCCACCTGGCGGGTGCGCCTGCTGGTCCTGCTGTGTTGGCTCGGTCCGGGTTTGCTGGTCTTCATCGTCGACCAGCAGGGCACCCTGCCCTCGGACACCCTGTTCGGCCGGTGGATGCACGCCACCGGCTGGGCCGGTTCGCTGGTGGTGCTCGGCGTCGCCGGAACCTGGGTGCTGCCACTGGCCACGTCGGTGGTCGCCGGCGACGTGTTCGCATCGGAGGACCGACTGGGCACCTGGCGCCACCTGCTCATCACGGTTCGCTCACACCGACGGATCTTCGCGGCCAAAGCCATTGCCAGCGCCATCGTGATCCTGTTCCTGATGGTCGGCATGGCCGTCTCCAGCGTGGTCGGCGGCGGGTTCGCCGAGGGCGCCCAGCCGTTGGTCGGCCTGGACGGCCATCTGCTCAGCAGCACGGCCGCGGGCGGCAACGTCACACTGGCCTGGCTCCTCGTCCTGGTGCCGACGCTCGCCCTGGCGGCCATCGGGTGGCTCGGCTCCATCGCATTCGGCCGATCCCCGGTGGGCCTGCTGCTGCCCATGCTCGTCGCCATCGGGATGCAGGTGGCGCAGATGCTGCCGCTGCCTGTCGCGGTGCGCCTTGCGCTGCCTGGTTACGCGTTCATCTCCTGGAACGGCCTGTTCGCCGATCCTCAGCAACTCGTGCCGCTGCTGGTCGGCACCGGGATCAGCCTGGTATGGGCGGTCGTCGCGACCGCACTGGCCTACGTGTTGTTCGTCCGCCGCGACTTCACCAACCTCAACAACGACGGCGCCGGACGCAGGCTGCTGCTGCTGGGTGTGCTCCCGCTGGTCGGCCTGCTGGCCGTGACCACCGGCGTCGTCGCTCTCGCGACCGGCGCGACCGGCTCCGGCATCGACCAGACCAAGGTTCAGCGGTCGATGGCCACGGCGTTCGCGCACCTCTACCGGTACCAGCAAGCGCAGATGTACCACCCTGCGGTCACCGAGGCGCAGCTGAACACCTCCGCGTTGTGCAGCAAGAGCGATGGGCTCGGCGCACAACAGGGGCCGGGGAACGACTGGCGCTGCACGGTCTACTGGGACGTCCCCGGTGACAACGTCACCGCCCAGGCCGTCTATCAACTCGATGTCACCGCGACCGGGCGGTACATCGCAGACGGGGACGGGCCGGTGCAGGTGAACGGCTACTTCCTGATCGTCACTCCGGGAAAGGTCGTGCCGAACCCGTTGTGGCAGTTCGACGGCAACGTCGACCTACTCGCCAGCCACTGAATCCGGCTCAGAGAACGAGTTGCCGGCGGCCCGGGCCGGGTGCGTCGCCACACGATCACCAGGAAGACCAGCAGTGTTCAACGCCTGGGTCTCCAGGCCCCAGGTGTCCAGCTTGCGCGGGTGCCGGACCAGCGGGGTGCCTCGGCCGAGTCGGAGGCCGGGGCATTGCAGGAGCAGTGATCGGGCCGACCGCCGTCATCGCCCGACGAGCACCGCGGTCGCCAATGTGGACGAAGTCCGTTCAGTGCACGTGATCTTGCCAGTCGGCCGGTACCCGCTCCGCCGGTCCCGGGATGGTCTGGGCCAACGGGTGGTGCTGCGGCTGCGCCAGTTCCGGTCCGTCGTAGAACTGTTCGGTCCGATAGTTCCAGAACCACGCCTCACCCGGCTCGAAGCTGCGGACGAACGGATGCCCGGTCGCGCGTGCGTGCGTGCCGGCGTGCTGTGACGGCGACGAGTCGCAGCATCCGATGTGCCCGCACTGCGCGCACCGCCGCAGGTGCACCCACCAACCGCCGGACGCGTCGCACTCGACGCAGCCGGTGCCGCTCGGGGCGACCGAGGGCTCGATTCCTGGCACGGTCATGACGATGCCTCCTGTCGTGGAACGAACGGAATGCGGACCGAGAACCGGGTGTCACCGGGCACCGACTCGACCGACAGGTCGCCGTGATGCTTGTCGACCACGATCCGCCACGAGATGTCCAGGCCGAGCCCG
>DASXXM010000311.1:0-5558 GCA_036503065.1 Pseudonocardiaceae bacterium
GACTTCGAGCAGGCCGACCAGATGATCCGCAACGGCCTGCCGGCCAGGTGGGCGTGGTTCGCCGCGTTCGGCCTGATGGTCACCCTGGTCTGGCTGTACCTGGAGATCCTGCGCCTGCTGTCCTACCTGCAGCGAAACTGATTTCCGCCGACCCCGACGGAAACCGCCGCTCCCGGACGATGGTGGGACGTGAACAACCGGCCGGGTGTGCGCCATGACCCGGGTTTCGCGCTGCTGGAGCTGTACGACACGGCGCTGCCCGACGTCTACGGCTACCTGCTGTCCCGGTGCGGGCAGCGGGCACTCGCCGAGGACCTGACCGCGGAGACCTTCCTGGCCGCGGTCGACGCCTGCCAACGGTCCACGGCGGCCGAACTGTCGGTCGCCTGGCTGATCGGCGTGGCACGGCACAAACTGGCCGACCACTGGCGCCGTGCCGCGCGCGAGGAGCGCGGCCTGCGCGTGGTGGCCGGCGAACCGACCGAACTGGCCGATCCCTGGGACGAGCGGCTGGACGTGCTCGCGGCCAGGGACGTGCTGGCGGCGCTGGGCCCGCACCACCGGGCCGCGCTGACCCTGCGGTATCTCGACGGCCTGCCGGTCGCCGACGTGGCCGAGTGCCTCGACCGCACGGTCCACGCCACGGAAGCCCTGTTGACAAGGGCGAAATCAGCATTCCGAAAGTCCTATGCGGAGCGGCACGGCGAGCTGGGAACGGAGGCCGGCGATGAGTGACCCGCTGGACGCCCTCCGTGCCGGCTACCAACCCATCGCCCCGGACGCGGCATTCGCCGCACGCCTGCGGGCCCGGCTGGAACTCGCCGTGCTGAACCCGGGAGGAGCGACCATGAGCAAACCCGTGACCATCGAGGAGACCCGACCCAGCAACGGCGACGTCGCCTACTCGTCGCTGTGGTTGCCCGACGTCGACCGGGCGTCGGCGTTCTATGCCGCGGTACTCGGCTGGCGCGTCGAAACCGGCTACCAGATCGCCGGTGTGACACCGCCGATGGGGATGCGTGGTGAGGTCGCCGACGGCACCCTCTTCCTGTGCCACGCGGTCGATGACCTACCGGCCGCGATCGCCCGGGTCCGGGCGGCAGGTGGTGTCGCGGACGAGCCGACGCAGCAGCCCTACGGTGTGCTCGCCGACTGCGTCGACAACCAGGGCATGCGTTTCGCGCTGCTGGACGCGCCGCCGTGGGCGCGCCGCCCGCTGCCGACCGCCGGTGCCGGTGAGTTGCTGTACCTGACCGTCGGCGTGCCGGATTCGGCGCTGTACCGCGATTTCTACGGCGCGGTGTTCGGCTGGACCTTCACCCCGGGCCGGGTCGACGACGGCTGGGGCGTGACGGGCGTCCGCCCGATGACCGGTATGCGCGGCGGCGCGGCTCGCCCGGAGATCGTGCCGATGTACGGCGTGGCCGACATCACGGCCGCGGTCGCCACCGTACGGGCGGCCGGCGGCACCGCGACCGAACCCACCGACATGCCCTACGGCACCACATCGGACTGTGTCGACGACCAGGGCATGCCGTTCTACCTGGGCCAGATCTAGGCTGTGCTACCTAGGAAAGGCGCTCCAGCACCATGGCCATGCCCTGGCCGCCGCCGACGCACATGGTTTCCAGGCCGAACTGCTTGTCGTGGAACTGGAGTGAGTTGATCAGCGTCGTGGCGATCCGGGCCCCGGTCATGCCGAACGGGTGGCCGACCGCGATCGCCCCGCCGTTGACGTTCAGCCGGTCGATGTCGATGCCGAGGTCCTGATAGGACGGGATCACCTGGGCCGCGAAGGCTTCGTTGATCTCCACCAGATCCATGTCCCCGATACTCATCCCGGCATGCGCCAGCGCCTTGCGCGACGCCTCGACCGGCCCGAGCCCCATGATCTCGGGGGACAGGCCGGACACGCCGGTGGCCACGATCCTGGCCAGCGGCGTGATGCCCAGTTCGGCCGCCTTCGTGTCGGACATCACGATCAGGGCGGCGGCGCCGTCGTTCAGCGGGCAGCAGTTGCCCGCGGTGACCCGGCCGTCCGGTCGGAACACCGGCTTGAGCGTGGCGGTCTTCTCCAGCGTGACGCCGGGGCGCGGGCCGTCGTCGGTGTCCACGACGGTGCCGTCGGGCAGCGTGACCGGGGTGATCTCCCTGGCCCAGAAGCCTGCGGCGATGGCCTTCTCGGCCAGGTTCTGGGACCGGACGCCGAACTCGTCCATCTCCTCCCGGGAGATGTTCTTCGCCCTGGCCAGGTTCTCCGCGGTCTGGCCCATCGCGATGTAGGCGTCCGGGATCCGGTCGTCGGTGCGCGGGTCGTGCCACTCGTCGGCGCCCTGTTCCGCGGTGGACTGGGTGCGGGCCTCCGCGTCGGCGAACAGCGGGTTGTGCGTGTCCGGCCAGGAGTCCGAGCTGCCGTTGACGAACCGGGACACCGTCTCGACGCCCGCGCTGATGAACACGTCGCCCTCACCGGCCCGGATCGCGTGCATCGCCATCCGGGTGGTCTGCAAGCTGGACGCGCAGTACCGGGTCACGGTGCAGCCAGGAATGTTGTCGTGACCCAACATCACGGCAACGATTCGGCCCAGGTTGAAGCCCTGTTCGCCGCCGGGCAGGCCGCAGCCCAGGATCACGTCCTCGATGTCCGCCGGGTCAAGGGACGGCACCTTGGCCAGTGCCGCCCGCACCAGCTGCACCGCCAGGTCGTCCGGTCGGATGCTGACCATGGAGCCCTTGCCGGCCCGGCCGATCGGGGACCTCGCAGCGGACACGATCACAGCCTCGGGCATAACGGCACTCCTTTGTGTCGGATTGGCCTACACCGACACTAGTAGCGTCGCGCCTCAGCAGCACTGTGACGTCGGCCCCGCCGCCGCGGTGTCTTCGTCCCTTCGGAGCGAGCCAATGACTCAGCCCGCGGCCAGGCTGGTCCGGCCCACCGCGGGCAACGACCGCCGCAACGGGATCGGCTGGGCCAGCGACTCCGGCCGTGGCGTCCACACGCCGGCAGCCACGCACAGCGGCGCCAACAGGATCGCGGCCGCCGCCTCGTAGCCCGCCGCGTTCGGGTGGAACCGGTCCGCGCTGAACAGGTCGTCCGGTCGGGCGAAGAACTCCGGCGACAGCAGTTCGGCCAGCACCACGGGCGTGCACTCGGCCCGCAGCACCGCCCGCCGCTGCGCGCCGGCCAGCAGCAGGCTCCACATGCCGGTCAACCTGCGCAGCGGCTGCGGGATCGGCCGGATCGTGCCGAGATTCGGGCACGTGCCCATGACCACGGCCGCGCCACCCTCGCGCAACCGGCTCAACTGCACGCCGAGCAGCCGCGCCGACTCACGTATCGACAGCAGTTCGGACACGTCGTTCGCGCCGACGATCACCAGCGCCACCTCGGGCGGCTGCGCCAGCGCCAGGTCCACCTGTCCGGCCAGGTCCGGTGTTGTCGCGCCGCTGATGGCGTACGTGGTCAACAGCACGGCCCGGCCCGCCTCCTCGGCCATGGCCTTGGCCAGCAGCACCCCGGGCACCTGGGCCGCCTCGTCGACGCCGAGCCCGGCCGCGGACGAGTCACCGAGCACCGCGAAACGCAGCGGATTCGCGCCGACGCCGGGCGCGTGCGGGCCGCTGCCGTCGGGCAGATAGACACCGTCCGCGTTGAACGGTGGACTCTCCGGCTCGCCGATCACGATCCTGGCCCGTTCGGACTGCGCCATCAGCAGCCCGTAGGCCGCGCTGGACAGCCCGCCCACCGCGCCGGCCACCACCGCCGCGGTCCGCAAAACCCGGGACCCCGCCATCCGACCCACCTCCCCTGGCACCACAGCCCAACCAACCCAACCGGTAAAACCAGCTGACCCGCACTTCCCTTCCCGTTTCGCCTATTGTCATTCAGATCGTCGTGGGGTGGGCACGAGTTAGCAGTGGGGAAGAACTCCGGCCGGCCGCGGGTACGCTGCCGCGGTCGAATCGGTCCGTCGGGAGGCACCGCGGTGGAGTACGCCGAACACATCGTCGATCTGGTGGGCAACACGCCACTGGTGCGGCTGAACACCGTCGCCGCGGGCCTCGCGCCGCTGGTCCTGGCCAAGGTGGAGTACCTCAACCCGGGCGGCAGCGTGAAGGACCGGATCGCGCTGCGCATGGTCGAGGCCGCCGAGGCGTCCGGCGCGCTGCGGCCCGGCGGCACGATCGTCGAGCCGACATCGGGCAACACCGGAGTCGGCCTGGCCATGGTCGCCCAGCGCAAGGGCTACCGGTGTGTGTTCGTCTGCCCGGACAAGGTCTCCGAGGACAAGCGCAATGTGCTCAAGGCCTACGGCGCCCGCGTCGTGGTGTGTCCGACCGCCGTGCCGCCGGAGCATCCCGAGTCCTACTACAACGTGTCCGACCGGCTGGTCTCCGAGATCGACGGCGCATGGAAGCCCGACCAGTACTCCAACCCCGAGAACCCGGCCAGCCACTACCACGGCACCGGGCCCGAGCTGTGGAAGCAGACCGAGGGCCGGATCACGCACTTCGTGGCCGGCGTCGGCACCGGTGGCACCGTGAGCGGCACCGGCCGCTACCTCAAGGAGGTCAGCGGCGGCCGGGTGCGGGTCATCGGCGCCGACCCGGAGGGCTCCGTCTACTCCGGCGGGTCCGGCCGGCCGTACCTGGTCGAGGGCGTCGGCGAGGACTTCTGGCCGGTCACCTACGACCGGGACATCTGCGACGAGATCATCGCGGTGTCCGACGCCGACTCGTTCGACATGACACGGCGCCTGGCCCGCGAGGACGCGCTGCTGGTCGGCGGCTCCTGCGGCATGGCGGCGGCCGCGGCGCTCCGGCTCGCCGAACGGCTCGGCCCGGACGACGTGGTCGTCGTGCTGCTGCCCGACGGCGGCCGCGGCTACCTCTCCAAGGTCTTCAACGACCGCTGGATGTCCGCCTACGGCTTCCTGCCGCCGGACACGTCCGGCGCCACGGTCGGCGATGTGTTGCGGCGCAAGGACGGCATCCTGCCGGCACTCGTGCACACGCACCCCAACGAGACGGTCGGCGACGCGGTCGGCATCCTGCGCGAGTTCGGCGTGTCCCAGATGCCGGTGGTGAACGCGGAGCCACCGGTGATGGCTGCGGAGGTGGCGGGCGCGGTGATCGAGCGGGACCTGCTCGACCTGCTGTTCACCGGCCAGGCCCAGCTGTCCGACCGGGTCGAGCGGCACATGTCGCCGCCGCTGCCGGCGATCGGCGCGGGCGAGCCGGTGAGCGTCGCGATGAGCGCGCTGTCCGCCGCCGACGGCGCCATGGTCCTGGTGGACGGCAAACCGGCCGGCGTGGTCACCCGACACGACGTGCTCGGCTTCCTGGCCGGGAGGTGATTCCCGCCCGAACGGTCCACCACACGCAACCTGCGTGGTGGCCAGCGTCCGCGCGGGCGATGGACTAGCGTTGGTGACCATCCGTATGCCGGTATCGCACCGACGCACCAGCCTAGGGAGTTGGAAACCCGATGAGTTCTCCACAGCCGCCCGAGTTCTCCCCTGGTCAGGGTGGCGGCCATACCCCGCAGGGCGACA
>DASXXM010000312.1:0-1651 GCA_036503065.1 Pseudonocardiaceae bacterium
GCCGACGATCGCGTAGGCCGTCGGCAGGCCGAGGTATCCGCCGGCCGCGATCGACGTGACGCCGGTCAGGCCGGAGATCGTGACCGGGACGTCCGACTCGCAACCGGCCGGCATCGGAGACGACAGGCACGCCTGGCCGACGACGCCATTCGCCAACTGGCCGGCGTTGTTGAACCCCCACGCCCATGCGGAGCCGTCCGCGCCGACCGCGTAGGAGTTCGTCCAGCCGGTCGCGGCACTCGTCACCTTCGGCAGTCCGGACACCCGGGTCGCCGTGTACGACACTGTCGAACTGTGGGTGCCGTTGCCCAGTTGGCCGTAGGTGTCGTCGCCCCACGCCCACAGCGTGCCGTCCGACTCGATCGCGAGACTGGTCGCGAGACCACCGGTGATGCCGCTGCTCGTGATGCTGGTGACGTTGGCCAGCCCCGTCACTTGAACCGGAACGTTTGACGACGTGCCCGGAGTGCCGCCGCCGAACCCGGCGGCCAAGCCGCCCCACATCCACACGGTGCCGTCCGATTTCAGCGCCGTGGCGTCGGACCCACCGGCGGCGATCGCCGTGACGCCGGTCAACCCGCTGACCTGAACCGGATTGGTGGTGCCCACGACGGAGGAACCATTACCCAGTTCACCGCTGATGTTGTCGCCCCACGCCCACACCGTGCCGTCGGACCGCAGGGCGTACGCGTCGCCGCCGGAGCCGGCGATGGCGGTGACACCGCTCAGGCCGGCCACCTGGGCCGGCGGGATCTGCGCGGTGGTGGTCCCCGTGCCGAAGGTCCACACCGTGCCGTCCTGCCGCAGCGCCAGCGCGGCAGGCAGTCCGGCTGCCGCGATCGCGGTCACCTGCGTCAACCCGGGGACCTTGACCGGGACGTTCGACCAGCAGGGGGAGTATGTCGGGGCGAAGCGACAGTTGTTCGAGTCCGTCCAGGTCTCACCGTTGCCCAACTGGCCATTCGCGTTCGATCCCCACGCCCACACCGTGCCGTCGGACCGAAGCGCGTACTCGGCCAGGTTGCCGCCGGCGAAGGCGACCACGCCGGACAGCCCGAACAGCGGCTGGGGGCTGGCGGCGGCAGTCGTCGGGTCGGTCTGCGGTGCGCCGATGCCGATCGAGAGCTGGTTTCCCCAGCCGAACGGGCAATTCGCGACACACGCTGTCGACGGCGCGAAGTACCCGGCGATGTCGGCGGCCAGATCGATGTTGCCACTGTGGTTGTACAGGTCGACGCCGTTGGTACCCAGGGGGCTGACGACCTCGTTCCCGGCCGTCACTCCGGTGGTGGGGTTGAGATTGGACGCCAACGGCCGAGTCGAGCCGTCCGGCCACGCGGTCAGGAAGGTCGGTGCCGTCACGTCCGAGCCGGTCAGCTCGAACACCACCGCCGTCGCGTTCGCCGGCACCGTTGCGGACAGGTCGAGCGCGATGTCGGAGTCGGCACCGACCGGTGCGGTCCGGCCGCCGGTGCCGAGACCGCCGTGGGTGTCCAGCACGTGTGTCGGACGCAGCGCGGTGAACATCGCCCCCGGGTCGGTCGAGTAGTAGCCGGCGAGATCGGCGACCAGGTCGAGGGAACCGGTGTGGTTGTACAGATCGACGACGCGGCTCGCGCCGACGGCGACGGTCACCAGATTCGGCGCGA
Source organism: Pseudonocardiaceae bacterium (assembly GCA_036503065.1). Taxonomy (GTDB): domain Bacteria; phylum Actinomycetota; class Actinomycetes; order Mycobacteriales; family Pseudonocardiaceae; genus DATEPR01. The sequence continues at coordinate 1,650 of DASXXM010000312.1, forward strand.
CC
>DASXXM010000313.1:0-33946 GCA_036503065.1 Pseudonocardiaceae bacterium
CACACCCCGTATCAGCGGGTGCGGTGCATCGTGCGGGAACGGACCGATCGCCACCGGATCAGACTGCCGATCCAGGACTCCAGCCCTGGCACACGCCCGAGCGGAGAGCGAATTATCCAGACCACTACTCAACACTGAGCAATGACGAGGAAGCAGAATGCAGATGTCCGTTCCCACCGCGACGCAGCCCGCGGACACCACAGCGGGCGAGGGTGTCGTCGATCCCCGCTTCGCCAACCGGGCGCGCCGGCGGAAGACCATCGTGTATCTGGTTCGCGCTGCGGTCTTCGTGGTCATCTTCGGCGGCTGGCAGCTGTGCACCCAACTCGGGGTCGTGGACCAGTTCTTCTTCGGCCAGCCGACGAAGATCGTGCGGCAGGCGATGACCTGGTTCCGTGACGGCACACCCTACGGTTCACTGTGGACACAGATCGGCGTCACCCTCGAGGAGACCGTGCTCGGGTTCGTCATCGGTGTCGCGCTCGGTGTCACGCTGGGCATCGCACTGGGTCGGGTCCGGTTCCTGTCCGACGTGCTCGGCCCGTACATCAAGGTGGTCAACTCGATCCCGCGGATCGTGCTCGGCGCCATCCTGACCGTCGCGTTCGGACTCGGGCTGGAATCGAAGGTCCTGCTGGTGATCGTGCTGGTGTTCTTCTCGGTGTTCTTCAACGCGTTCCAGGGCGCCCGCGAGGTGGACCGCAACCTGATCGCCAACGCGCGCATCCTGGGCGCGTCGCCCGGCCAGGTGACCCGTCAGGTGGTGCTGCCCTCCGCGTTCACCTGGATTCTGGCCAGCCTGCACGTCAGTTTCGGCTTCGCGCTGATTGGCGCGATCGTCGGTGAGTACATGGGTGCCCAGCAGGGCCTCGGGTTGCTGATCGCGCAGTCGCAGAACACCTTCAATCCCAACGGCGTCTTCGCCGCGATGTTCGTCATCGCGATCATCGCGCTGGTCGCGGAGGGGCTGATCAGCCTGCTGGAACGCCGCCTGCTCGCCTGGCGCCCACCGGTGTCGACCGCGGACAGCGCCGGCCTGTGATCCCGTTTTCCCCATCAGAGAAGGAGTTCCCATGAGGCTGAGGACCGTCGGCGTGGTCGGCGCGGCACTGGCACTGGCCGGGACGGTGGCCGCCTGTGGCTCGTCGTCCGGCAACAGCACCGACTCGGCCGGCAAGCCGGTCGTGCGGATCATGGTTGGTGGCCTCGACAAGCAGATCTACCTGCCGGCCATGCTCACCCAGCAGCTCGGCTTCTACAGCGCGCAGGGCCTGGACGTGCAACTGTCCGACGAGCCCGCCGGCGTCAACGCCGAGACCGACATGATCGCCGGGCAGGTCGACGCGGTGGTCGGCTTCTACGACCACAACATCGACCTGCAGGCCAAGGGCAAGTCCACCGAGGAGGTGGTGCAACTGCTCCAGGTGCCCGGCGAGGTGGAACTGTGCCGCTCCGACGAGCCGAACATCACGTCGCCCGCGGACTGGAAGGGCAAGAACCTGGGCATCACCGATGTCGGCTCGTCCACCGACTTCCTCACCAAGTACCTCGCGACACGCAACGGCGTCGCGGTCACCGACATCCACGAACTCGGCGTGCAGGCCGGCACCACGTTCATCGCCGCCATGCAGCACAAGAGCATCGACTGCGGGATGACCACCGAACCGACCGTGTCCCAGCTGGTGAACTCGGGCCAGGCCAGGATCATCCTGGACACCCGCACGGCGGCCGGCGCGCGCAGGGCGTTGGGCGGCGTGTACCCGGCGTCCAGCCTCTACATGTCGACCAGCTTCGTCACCAGTCACCGGGACGTGGTGCAGAAGCTGGCCAACGCCTACGTCCAGACGCTGAACTGGATCCAGACCCACTCGGCCGCGCAGATCACCGACAAGATGCCGGCCGCCTACTACGCGGGCACCGGCAAGGCCGCCTACGTCGCGGCGCTGCAGAACGAGATCGGCATCTACGACCCGAACGGCCTGATGCCGACCGACGGCCCGTCGACGGTGCTGAAGGTGCTCTCGGCGTTCAACTCCGAGGTCAAGAACGTCGATCTGACCAAGACCTACGACAACGAGTTCGCGGCGACCGCGGACCGCACGTTCCACATCGCCGCGTCCTCCTGAATGCTCGACGAGACGGTGGGCCAGGTCACCGGCCCACCGTCTCGGTACCGGATCAGCGGGAGAGGCGGGCCAGCCGTTGCGGGGTCGGCCACCGCACATCCCGTACCCAGCCCAGCTTTTCGAAGATCCAGATGGTCCGCGCCGAGATGTCGAGTTGGCGGGGGAGCACGCCGTGGCGGGCGCAGGTCGGGTCGGCGTGGTGCGAGTTGTGCCAGGACTCCCCGAACGACAGGATGGCCAGCGGCCAGAAGTTCGCCGCCTTGTCGCGGGACACGAACGGGCGGGCGCCGATCATGTGGCAGACCGAGTTCACCGACCAGGTCACATGGTGCAGCAACGAGATCCGGACCAGCCCGGCCCAGAACAGCCCGGTCACCGCGCCCCACCAGGACCAGGTGATCAGGCCGGCGAGCAACGGCGGCAACCCGAGCGTCAGCACCGTCCACAGCACGAACAGCCGGTCCACCGCGACGATGTCGCGGTCGGCCACCAGGTCCGGGGCGAACCGGTCGAGGTTGGTCTTCCCGCGCTCGAAGATCCAGCCGAGGTGCGCGTGCCAGAAGCCCTTCGTCAACGCCGCCGGGCTCGTCCCGTAGCGCCACGGCGAGTGCGGATCGCCGTCCCGGTCGGAGAAGGCGTGGTGGCGCCGATGGTCGGCGACCCACTCGGTGACCGGCCCCTGCACCGCCATGACGCCCAGGGCCGCCAGCGCGATCCGCAGCGGACGGGCGGCCTTGAAGGCGCCGTGGGTGAAGTGCCGGTGGAAACCGACGGTCACCGCGAGCCCGGTCACCACGTAGAAACCGGCGGCAAGTTCGATGTCCAACCAGCTCAGGCCCCAACCCCACGCGAAGGGCACCGCCGCGATCAGGGCCAGGAACGGCACCAGGATGAACACGTGCACCAGACCGTGCTCACCGGGTGTGCGGTCCTCGCCCATCAGCGGCTTGGCAGCCGGGGGCGCGGAGAGGGACGTGGTCATGTAACCGCCTGTCTGCCGAGGGGTCGCGCATCGAGTGCATACCGCCAGGGACAGGAGCGATAGTCAGCCAATTGGGAATGAACAGGACACCATTCAGCGCCCATGGGGTCGGCAGCCATCGTGGGCTCTCCGTCGACCCAGCGCTGCCGACAGTACTCCACGCCAGGTGTGGCCAACGTGAAAGTCCATTGTGGTCACTCGCGGTCGGCTGGTCAGCCGCTGTTTCAGCGGCCCAACGGTGTAGAATGACGGCTGGAGATGGTCGTCGTCGGCCCGGATCGCGTACGCTGCGGAAGCGGCTCCGCCATGGAAGCGGGTGGTTTGCGATGCAGCGGGACCTCCGGGCCTCGGACGCCGAGCGTGCCGCGGCGGTCGAGCTGCTGCAGACGGCGGTGGGCGAGGGACGCATCACCATGGCGGAGTTCGAGGAGCGCGCGCAGGCCGCGTTCACGGCGCGGACCCGTGCCGAGCTGGACGTGTTAACGGCCGACCTGCCCCGGAGCCTGTGGTAGGTCGGGGCTGGTCGGCCGGTTGGCGGTCAGACCGGTTCGATTGTCCGATGTGGACCTGGTGCCGTGTCGATCGTTGCGTGGTTGCCGTTGGGGGTCTCGGTCTGGGCCGGTGCGGCCTTCGGTTCGGTGGCGGTGGCGCGGTCGAAGAAGCGCAGCAGCTCCACCGGGAACGGCATCACCAGGGTGCTGTTCTTCTCCGCGGCCACGTCGACCACTGTCTGCAGCAGCCGTAGTTGCAGGGCACCGGGGGTGTCGCTCATGGCGGCCGCGGCCTGGGCCAACTTGCTGGACGCCTGGAACTCGCCGTCGGCGGCGATGACCCGCGCCCTGCGGTCGCGCTCCGCTTCGGCCTGGCGGGACATCGAGCGCTTCATGCCTTCTGGCAGTGCTACGTCCTTGACCTCGACGCGTTCGATGTGGATGCCCCACGGGCCCTCGGTCGGCGCGTCGATCACGGCCTTCAGTTCGGCGTTGATCTGGTCACGGTCGGACAGCAGGGTGTCCAGGTCGGCCCGGCCGATGATCGACCGGAGGGACGTCTGCGCCACCTGCGAGACCGCCGTCGGATAGTGCTGGACGTTGATGACGGCCTTCACCGGGTCGATGACCCGGTAGTAGACCACCGCGTCCACGGTGAGCGTGACGTTGTCCCTGGTGATGGCGCCCTGGGCGGGAATGCCCATGACGATGGTCTGCATGGAGACCTTGCGCATCCGGTCGACGAACGGGGCGATCACCTGGAGACCGGGTTGCCGGATGTGCGGCAGCAGGCGGCCGAACCGCAGGACGATGCCCTGTTCGTACTGCTGGACCAGCCGAACACTGCTGCCCAGCAACACAAGTAGGACGATGACGATGGGAATGATGATGGCAGCGAACATGATTGAGCCCCAAACGGTGACGGGGTGAACCGGAAGAAAGCGTGTGACGAGGCAGAAGGCTTGGCTAGCCGCGTTCGTGGTCCGTCGGCTTCAGGCGCAGGGTGGGTGCTCGCCGGTCGACCGGCGAGACGAGTGGATGAATGCGCGGGACCGACGTCATGTCGGTACTCCCGTCCCCGGCCAACCAGTGACCGGCGTGTACCACGCCGAGGACGTCGCCGGCTTGGCTGCCAGCGCGCGAGATGCTCCCGGTACCACCAACACTAACACCGAACGACCTTGCTCGTATTGCTCGCACGAGCTATGGTTTGCTCATGCGAGCAACAATCAGCTCGGACGAGCAAAGCAGAACGTTCATCGAGAACGCGCGGCGCGCCCAGATCGTGCGTGCCGCGATCGAGACGATCGGCGAGCTCGGCTACCACGCCACCTCGTTCGCACAGATCGCCAAGCGCGCCGGGCTGAGCAGCACCGGGATGATCTCGTACCACTTCCGGGGCAAGGACGACCTGATGCACGCGGTCATGACGGAGGTGACCGGCGCGGCGGCGGCTTATATGGTGCCGCGCCTCGAGGCCGCGAGTGACCACCGCGCGATGTTGCACGCGTACATCGAGTCGAATCTCGATTTCGTGCGGGACCACCCGGCCGACGTCAAGGCGTTGTTGGCGATCATGCGCGCCAGCCTGACCGTCGGCGGCGGGGGGGAGTGGCTCGGTGCCGCGATCGAGCTGATCGCCGAGCACTTCGCCGCGGGCCAGCGGGCCGGCGTTTTCGGCGAGTTCGACCCGATGGTCATGGCGATCACGCTGCGCCAGTCGATCGACGGCATCCACTGGCTGCTGGCCGTGGACCCGGACACCGACGTGGCCGCATTCGCCGGGGAGCTCGTTGCCACCTTCGACCGGGCCACCGGCCCGGCACAACAATAAGGGGGAACCATGGACACGGATGACCTGCTACGGCCGGTGATTCGGCTGCTCTACCTCAACCTGGCGATCAGCGTCGTACTCGCGGTGCTGACGTTCGCCTTCCAGCACAACGTGCTCGACTACCAGGTCGCCCACCTTGCCGGCGGCGACGAGGCACGGCGGTCCGCGCTGGCCGGCATGCTCTGGATCCGGCCGGCCTCGGTGCTGCTGATCGGGCTCATCTACCTGCGGCTGGCCGGCCGGCTACGGCTCGGCAGGCGCCGGACCTACATTCGTGTGCTGCTCATCGGCGTGCTCGGCTGTGCCGGCGCGATCTACCTGGTGATCAGCGCGCAGTTCCCGGTGTGGATGCGGATCGGGCAGATCCTGCAGGCCGTCGTGCTGCTGGGCCTGCTGTTCGCGGTGACCCGCAGGGACGTGCGGGCGCACTTCAGCGGTCAGCCGGGGATCCGGGCCACGACGGCGTAGATCTCCGCCTCGGACGGATCGGTGACGATGACCGGTTCGTTGTCGGGATGCCACAGCGGCGCGTACACACAGCCGGGCGGGACCATCTCCAGGCCGCCGAGCAGGGCGGTCAGGTCCGCCCGGCTGCGAGGGACCACCTGGGTCTGGGTGGACGCGTAGGCCGCGAGACCGGCCCTGGCCAGTTCCCGCTTCTCCGGTGTGTAGCCGTCCTGGGTGTAGTGGGACAAGGCGAGGAAGCCACCGGATTTCAGGGCGGCGAGGTAGTCGCGGATGATCCCGCCCGGGTTGGCGGCGTCCGGGATGAAGTGGAACACGGCCACCATCAGCACGCCGACCGGCCGGCTGAAGTCCAGCAGCTGCGACGTTTCCGGGTGCGCCAGCACGTACTCGGTGTCCCGCAGGTCGGCCGCGACCATCGTGGCGTTCGGGTTGTCGGTCAGCAGCCGCCGGGCATGGGCCACCGCGACCGGCTCGTTGTCCACGTACACCACACGCGCCGCCGGATCGGCGTGCTGGGCGATCTCGTGGACGTTCCCCACCGTCGGAATGCCCGATCCCAGGTCCAGGAACTGCGTCACGCCCTGGTCGACCATGAATCGGACGGCCCGCCGCAGGAACGACCGGTTCGCCATGGCGGGCAGGGCGTTGACCTGGCCCGCGGCCATCGCCCGGTCCGCCGTCTCCCGGTCGATGGCGAAATTGTGGTTGCCGCCCAGCAGGTAATCGTAGATCCGCGCCGGGTTCGGCAGCGAGATGTCCACGGACGATGGCAGTTCGCCGAACGACGGCGGCAATGGCACGTCCATGAACGATCTCCACTCATCCGGTTGTGGGCAGCGTAATCCCGTCAGAGGGCCGCGAGGCCGTTCGGGGTGCCGTTGCCGGTCGGGCTGCGGGGGTCACGTGCTGGCCGCGCTGGGCTGCGTCGCCGACCGGGACTCGTGGCACAGGTGAAGTCGACGACACCGGGACCTGGCAGGACCTGCGCCGGCGTTCTGTTTAAATGTCGCGCTGTCGCTCGACTGTCGTGGTGCCGCCCGAGTCGTCGGAGGACTGACTCTCGACCCGACCGGTCCGTTCGGGTGAACAGTTCATGGACAAAATCATGGACAACAGGTCGATCGGGACGTGCCATGTGGATAAGAGTGTCGCCAGCGATCGATGAGGTGGCTACACTCTTATCCATGTCGCCGGTGCTGGAGGATCTACCTCCCACGTTCACGACGCATGCGGCTCGTGACCTGGGCTGGCACCCGCGTGACCTCTACCAGCTCCGCGACAGCGGGCAGGTGTACGAGCTGTCTCGTGGTGTCTTCCGCAGAACGGACGCTCCCACGCCCAGCTGGCCAGATCTGCTCGCGGTCGAGACTCGTATCCCGAAAGGGATTGTCTGCTGCGTCTCGGCCCTCGTCGTCCATGACCTGACGGACGAGATTCCAGCGGCCGTCCAGGTCGCGGTTGCGCGAACTCAACGGGCTCCCCGGATCAACTATCCACCTACCGAGGTTTTCCGCTTCGAAGACGAGACGTTCGAGCTTGGACTGTCGTCGGTCGAGGTCGCGCCGGGTGAATCCGCGCGAATCTATACCGCGGAACGTACGGTCATCGACTTGATGAGGTTGCGGCGCAGGCTGGGTGAGCCCTTGGCACTGGGAGCGCTGAGACGCTATCTGCGTCGACGACAAGCCCGTCCGGCTGAGTTGCTCGGTATTGCGCGATCGCTGAATGTGTTGGGTCCGGTACGTACGGCATTGGATGTGGCGAACGCGGAATGAATCGACCGACGAGGGACACGCCAGGTGGTCGAGCTTATCTGGATTTGCAGAACCGGGCCCGTCGAGAACATCGTGGCACACAGGAGTTGTTGACGCTGTACGTGCTGGAGCGGTGGCTCGCTCGGCTGGCCGTATCTCCATACGCCGACATGTTCGTGCTCAAGGGTGGAATGCTGTTGGCTGTGCTCGACGCGCGGCGGTCGACTGCGGACGCCGACCTCCTCGCGCGTGGTCTGCCGAACGAAGAAGTCGCCGTCATTACATGTGTCTGTGACATCGCTCAGACAGTTGCGGGTGAGGAAGACGGGGTTGAGTTTCTGGTCGATACCGTCTCCGCGGAGCCCGTCCGGGAGGGGGACCTGTATGCCGGAACGCGTGTCTCGATGACGGCTCGTGTCTCGGCCGCCATGGTCAAACTGAAGCTGGACATAAACTTCGGTGATCCGATCACGCCAGGTCCGCAACGCATCGAGTTTCCGTCGCAGCGTCCGGGCCGAGCGGCGACGGTGCTGTTCGGCTATCCGATCGAAACGGTGCTCGCCGAGAAGATCAGCACCGCTGTTTCCTTGGGTGAAGCGAACACGCGGGTCCGTGACTATGTTGATCTCTACACACTCACCGGGCGCCATCAGCTCTCGTACGCAACTGTTCGCGCCGCACTCGCCGCGACCGGCGACTACCGTGATGTTCGGCTGGTTCCCTTGTCAGACGTCGTCGGTGAGTTCGCTACCGTCCGGCAGAACGCATACAGCGCGTTCCGTCGGCGACTTGGGTCCGACGGAGACCACCTACCGGCCGAACTCGCTGAAGTCGTCGTCGCGATCGAAGCTTTCGTTGACCCATTGGTGACAGGTGATGTCGGCCAGGGCCGATGGGCACCTGATATCCGGCGCTGGGAGTGACGGGTGGAGTTGGCGCCGGTCACGGCAGTTCGGCCAGTGTGCGGGCGATGTTCTCCGCCACGATGTCCGTCATGCCCGCCCTGCCCGGGAAGTCGCCGTCCAGCAGGCGCAGTGGGCCCGCGACGAGTGACAGGTACATGGCGAGCCGGTAGAAGCGCAGCCGGGCCGGGTCGAGGCCGCCAGTGTGGAAATGTTGATAATTCGCGCCGAACCGCAGTTCCAGGAAGGCGTGCTCCCACTCGACGTCGAAGAACATGATGCCCTCGATGTCGATGAGCACCGGCTGGTCCGCCGCGTCGACGTGCACGTGGTCCGGGCCGAGTTCGCCGTGGATGAGGCCGTACTCGGTACGTGGCGCCAGGGCGGCGTGCCGTGCCAGCAGGGTGTCCGCGATGCGCTGCCGGACGGTCGCGATGCGCTCGACCCGTGCGGCCGACTCCGCCAGTTGGCCCAGGGCTCGGCGCAGGACCACGTGCTCCACCGGTTCGGTCGGTTGACCGGCGCCGGGGCGTCCGTACCAGGCTCGTCGGTGCCGGTGCATCGTCCGGACGGTGTCGCCGAGGCGGGCCAGCACGGGCTCGGCTCGGTGCGGGTCGCGTCGGCACAGTTCTTCCAGCGAGCCGCGCACGTCCTCCAGCAGGGCGATCTCGCCGCGGCGCATGATCAGTCGCGGCACCCGCACGCCGATCCCGGACAGTGTCGCGTGGGCGGCGGCGAACAGGTCGGGGCCGCTGGCGTGGCCGAACGGGTCGTCGGGGTCGGAGTCCTCGGCGTCGGGCCAGTAGTCCTCGTCGGCGTGCCAGACGTAGGCGATGCCGGTCGCGTCGTCGTCCAGGGTCAGGCGGTAGACGCCCTTCTTGCTGCCGCCGCGCAGGCGGTCGAGCGAGACCACCGCACGCCCCGGGAACGCCGCGTGTACGGCCCGCAGTTCGTCGCTCGTCAGCCCGATCACCTGATCATGGTATCGACCCGATGTTTCGACCGAACCACTGCCAGCTTGATCGAACCGGTGGGCAGTTGCGATCGAAACCATCGGATCTCTGTCCTTGACGGGTGGCGCAGCTCACTTTAAGCTCCGATTAGTTCAACCCTTGAACTAAGAAACTCTCGCCTGCTTCAACGAAGTCGGAGGCGTGATGAAAAGGCGTTCCGTCCTGGTCGTCGCCGCGGTTCTCGCGTTGTCGGGCGGCCTTCTCCCCGCACATGCCGCCGTGCAACCGCGACTGAGCGCGCCGGCCGCGACCCCGGTCGACCGTGCCAACGCACTGCTCGCGCAGATGACCCTGGCCGAGAAGGTCGCCATGATGCACCAGGGCGCGTCCTGTGTCTACGACGCCTGCGTCGACGGCAACACCCGCCTCGGCATTCCGCAGCTGCGGTTGCAGGACGGACCGGCCGGTGTCGCCGACGGCGCCATCGGCGCGACCCAGCTGCCGGCGCCGGTCGCGGGCGCGGCGAGCTGGGACACCGCCCTGATGAGCCAGTACGGCCAGGTCATCGGCGCGGAGGAGTTCGGCAAGGGCGTGAACACCCTGCTCGGGCCGACGATCAACATCGTCCGTGACCCGCGGTGGGGCCGCGCGTTCGAGTCGCTGAGCGAGGATCCGTTCCTGGCGTCGCAACTCGACGCACCGGAGATCCAGGCGATCCAGGCGCAGGGGCCGATCGTCGAGGTCAAGCACTACGCGGACTACAACCAGGAGACCTTCCGCAACACGCCGCAGGACAACGTGATCATGGCCGACAAGACGCAGCGGGAGATCTACCTGCCGGCGTTCGTGTCCGCGATCCAGCAGGGCAAGGCCAACGCCGCGATGTGCTCCTACGCGACCGTCAACGGCACCGACGCCTGCGAGAACGGCCTGCTGCTGAACACGATCCTCAAGGGAGAGCTGGGTTTCACCGGTTTCGTCGGGTCCGACTTCGGCGGCACGCACTCCACCGTCAACGCCGCCAACAACGGCCTCGACCAGGAGATGACCGGCAGCACGTTCTTCGGTGACCCGCTGATCGCGGCGGTCAACGCGGGCCAGGTCTCCCAGGCCACGATCGACGACCACGTCCGGCGGATCCTGACCGCGATGTTCGCGCAGGGCCTCTTCGACAACCCGCAGACCGGCACCATGGCCGCCACGGTCACCTCCGCGGCACACCAGGCCGTTGCCACGCAGACCGCGGAGGAGGGCAGCGTGCTGTTGAAGAACAGCTCGGTGCTCCCGGTCGGCGGCTCGACGTCGATCGCGGTGATCGGCAACGACGCCGGTGCCAACGTGATGACCTCCGGTGGCGGCAGCACGCAGGTCAATCCATCCACGCTGGCGTCCGTGGTCACGCCGTTCCAGGGCATCAAGGCACGCGCCGGCAGCGGCGCCAACGTCACCTTCGCCCAGGGCGTCGCGTCGCCGACCGGGGACATCGTCGACACCTCGTTCCTGAAGCCGTCCTCCGGCACCGGCACCGGGCTGACCGGCCAGTACTTCAACAACACCTCGTTCTCCGGGACGCCGGTCGTGACGCAGAACGACCCGAACGTCAACTTCCTGTGGGGCGGCCAGCCGCCGCTGCCGGGCGTGCCGGGCACGTCATGGTCGGCGAAGTGGACCGGCACGCTCACCCCGCCGACCACCGGCAACTTCACCTTCAACCTGACCAGCGACGACGGCAGCCGGCTGTTCATCAACGGCCAGCAGATCATCAACAACTTCAAGGACCAGCCGCCGACCACCATGTCCGGCAACGTCAATCTCACCGCGGGCCAGCCGGTCAGCATCGAGGTGGACTACTTCCAGGACGGCGGCGGCAGCCAGGTCAACCTCGGTTGGCAGATCCCCAACCAGAACCTGCACGACCCGGCCGTCGCGGCGGCGCGGGCGGCGCAGGTCGCCGTGGTCTTCGTGTCCAAAGGGGAGGGTGAGGGCGCCGACCTGAGCGACATCAACCTGTCCGCCGACCAGAACCAGCTCATCAGCGACGTGGCCGCGGCCAACCCGAACACCGTCGTCGTGGTCAACAGCGGTTCCGCGGTGACCATGCCGTGGGCCAACTCGGTGAAGGGCATCGTCGAGAACTGGTATCCGGGCCAGACGGACGGCAACTCGATCGCCGCGCTGCTCTACGGTGACGTCAACTTCTCCGGCAAGCTGCCGGTCACGTTCCCGCAGAGCCTGGCCGACGTGCCGGCCAGCACGCAGGCGCAGTGGCCGGGCCAGAACGGCACAGTGCAGTACTCGGAAGGCGTCAACGTCGGCTACCGCTGGTACGACTCCCAGAACAAGACGCCGATGTTCCCCTTCGGGTTCGGCCTGTCCTACACCAACTACGCCTACAGCAACCTGACGGTCGGCACGCCGGACGCGAACGGCAACGTCGCGGTCGGGTTCGACGTCCAGAACACCGGCTCGCGGGCCGGCGCCGAGGTGGCCCAGGTCTACGTCGGCCAGCCTTCGTCGGCCGGGGAACCGCCGAAGAACCTGCGGGGTTTCTCCAGGGTCAGCCTCAATCCCGGCCAGACCCAGCACGTCGGTGTCACGCTGGACGCGCGCAGCTTCCAGTCCTGGACCAACGGCGCGTGGGTCAACTCCGCCGGCACCAACCAGATCATGGTCGGCGCGTCGTCAAGGGACATCCGCCTCACCGGGTCGGTCACGATCGGCGGCGCGCCGGTCGGTCACGTGATCAGCTTCCGGGCACACGCCAACAACATGATCGTCACGGCGGACAACGCGGGCGCGTCCCCGCTGATCGCCAACCGGACCGCGATCGGTCCGTGGGAGCAGTTCGACGAAATCGATCTCGGCAACGGCAACATCGCCCTGCGCGCCCATGCCAACAACATGATCGTGACCGCGGAGAACGCGGGCGCGTCCGCGCTGATCGCGAATCGCACGGCCGTAGGTCAATGGGAGACCTTCGGGCTGATCCACAACGCCGACGGCAGCATCAGCCTCAGGGCGATGGCGAACAACAACATCGTCACGGCCGAGAACGCCGGCGCCGCACCGCTGATCGCCAACCGGACGGCGATCGGTCCCTGGGAAGAATTCGACCTCATCAACGACTGATGAAGGACTGCTGACATGTCAGCTCGACGGGCCCTGCTGTTCATACCCGTACTCGTGGCCGGTATCACCCTTGGTCTCGGCCAGACCGTGTCCGCGGCGCCGAATTTCGCCGCCGGCACCACGACCGCCTGGCAGAACGGATCGTTCTCGGTCGACACGCCGAACGTGGTGCGTCGGTCGGACATCGTGCTGGGCAAGGCGAACACCGCCCCGACGGCGTTCATGCCGCTGGGCAACGGCACGCTGGGCGCGGCCGTCTGGGCGGCCAACGGCTTCACCGCCCAGCTCAACAGATCCGACACGTTCCCGGACCGCAAGTCACCCGGCCAGGTGGTGATCCCCGGCCTGTCTGCGCTGACGTCCGCGTCCAACTTCAGCGGCTTCCTCGACCCGTACGACGGGATGCTGCACGAGTCCGGCGGCGGCATGACGCTGACCGCCTACGTCCGGTCCGACACCGCGCAGCTGGTGGTCGACGTGACCGGGGCCAACCCGAACAACACCCAGACCGCGCAGGTCAAGCTGTGGACCGGCCGGTCGCCGTCGGCGCAGGCATCCGGCGCCACCGCAACCCTGGCCGAGACCTTTGTGGACAACAGCGGCCAGGGTGCCTCCGGGCAGACGTTCGGCACGCTGGCCGGCATCAGTGCCGGCGGTCGCAACGTCACGGCGTCCAATCCGGACGGTCTGACCGCGCAGGTCGCGTTCCAGCCCAACGCCGACGGCTCGTTCCGGGTGATCGTCGCCGCGCCGAACTGGACCGGCGGCAACGCCATCACCACGGCCAACTCCGTGATCAACGGCGACACCACCAAGCCGGCCGCCACGATCGACGCCGCGCACCTGGCCTTCTGGCACAACTACTGGAACACCGCCGGCCTGATCAAGATCAGCTCGTCGGACGGCTCCGGTGAGTACATCGAGAACATCCGCACGCTGTACCTGTACGACGCGGCATCGGAGCGCGGCGGTCCGTTCCCCGGCTCGCAGGCCGGTGTCGCGGACCTGTGGAACTTCTCCCAGGACCACCAGGACTGGTTCCCCTCCGGCTTCTGGTTCTGGAACCTGCGCATGCAGGTACAGGCGAACCTGTCGGCCGGCAAGGCCAGCCTGAACGACCCGGTGTTCAACCTGTACCAGAGCAACGTCAACAACATCACGTCGTGGACCACGACGAAGGACAACGGCCGCGCGGGCACGTGCGTGCCGGAGACGATGCGGTTCAACGGCAACGGTTTCTACGTCGGCGGCGAGAGCAACGCGTCCTGTGACGCGACGATCTCGCCGAGCTTCAACGCGGAGACCATCACCAGCGGCGCCGAGATCGGCCTGTGGGTCTGGCAGGAGTTCCTCGCCAACGACAACCAGTCCTTCCTGTCCAGCAACTACCCGCTGATGCGTGGCGCCGCGCAGTTCCTGCTCGCCTCGGCCACCACCGGCTCCGACGGCCTGCTGCACACCACGGAGAACGCCCACGAGACCCAGTCGAACGTCACCGACCCGGTCACCGACATCGTGGCCATGCAGGCCCTGTTCCCGGTGACCATCAGGGCGGCGCAGCTGCTGAACACCGACAGCGGCCTGGTCAGCCAGCTCCAGGCCGCCATCCCGAAGATCCCGCCGCTGCCGAGGACCGACACCGCGGGCCAGACCCAGGTGCTCGGCCCGTCGGCCGACGCGGCCGGCAACGACATGATCGCCCTGTCCACCCAGCCGACCGCGAACCGGCACAACTCGGAGAACCTCGGCCTGGAAGCGGTGTTCCCGTACAACCTGATCGGCGACAACAGCAGCATGACGGCGCTGGCGAAGCGCACCTACACGTCACGCAGCTACGTCAACGCGGGCGACTGGACGTTCGACTCGCTCCAGGCCGCGCGGTTGGGCCTGGCCGGTGAGGTGCAGACCGACCTGCTCAACGCCACCAAGATGTATCAGGCATATCCCTCCGGCCTGGCGAACCTGTTCAACAGTTCCACCGGCGACGAGCCCTACGTCGAGCAGTCCGGCGTCGTGTCCGCGTCGGTGAGCGAGGCCCTCGTGCAGGACTACGACGGCCTGCTGCGGATCGCGCCCGCGTTCCCGAGCAACTGGAGCGGTGAGGGCTCGGTCTTCGTCCAGCACAACACCAAGGTGGACGTGCAGTTCACCAACGGCACGCCGAGCACGGTCGCGATCGAGTCCGGCAGCAACACGCCGATCTCGATCCGCAGCCCGTGGCCCGGCCAGGCGGTCACGGTCGTCGACGGCGGTTCCGGTGCGACCGTGGTCGGTTCGCAGAGCAACTCGACGTTCACGATTCCGGTGCAGTCCGGCAAGTCCTACCTGGTGGAGCTGACATCGTCGCCGACGACGGCCCTGCCGTTCGCGTCGATCAGCGGCAGCCCGGCCACCACGGCCAAGCACCTCGGCAACCAGGCGATCGGCCTGGACGGCGCTTCGGTCACGCACGTGATCAGCTTCCGGGCGCACGCCAACAACATGATCGTGACCGCGGACAACGCGGGCGCCTCCCCGCTGATCGCCAACCGGACCGCCATCGGCACGTGGGAACAGTTCGACGAGCTCGATCTCGGCAACGGCAACATCGCGCTGCGGGCGCACGCCAACAACAACATCGTGACCGCGGACAACGCGGGCGCGTCCCCGCTGATCGCCAACAGAACGGCCGTCGGCCAGTGGGAGACGTTCGCCCTGATCCACAACGGCGACGGCAGCATCAGCCTCAGGGCGGCGGCGAACAACATGATCGTGACCGCGGACAACGCGGGCGCGTCCCCGTTGATCGCGAACCGGACGGCCATCGGCCCATGGGAGGAGTTCGACCTGATCAACGACTGAGCCACCCCGATCCGTCCGGTGCCGCACCGCCCATCCCCCGGCGCGGCACCGGACCCTTGCCCGTCGCGGCTCCCCCATGTGCGGCCAGTAGCATTCGGGGCCTCTGGCGGACGAGGAGAGCGGGGCGGTTGGTGCGGGACATCGCGGTCTTCAGCGGGAGTGCCCATCCCGAGTTGGCGGCCGAGATCTGCGCTCACCTGGAGGTTCCGTTGCACCCGGTGCGGGTCCAGCGGTTCGCCAACGACTGTTTGGAAGTGCAGTTGCAGGCCAACTGCCGGGAGCGGGACGTGTTCCTGATCCAACCGCTGGTCCGGCCCGTCCAGGAGAACCTGGTCGAACTGCTGCTGATGCTGGACGCGGCCCGTGGCGCGTCGGCGGCCCGGACCACCGTGGTGCTGCCGCACTACGCCTACGCCCGGTCGGACAAGAAGGACGCGCCGCGAATCTCGATCGGCGGGCGGCTGGTGGCCGACCTGCTGGTCACCGCGGGGGCAGGCCGGGTGCTCGCGATGACACTGCATTCGCCGCAGGTGCACGGGTTCTTCAGCGTGCCGGTCGACCACCTGCACGCGCTGCGCGAGCTGGCCGGGCACTTCCGTCAGTACGACCTGGCCAACACGACGGTCGTGTCACCGGACCTCGGCAACGCGAAGGAAGCCGCACACTTCGCCCGGCTGTTGGGTGTTCCGGTGGCGGCCGGGGCCAAGCAGCGCTTCGCCGACGACCGGGTCAGCATCAGTGCGGTGATCGGTGCGGTCGCCGATCGGGACGTCATCGTGCTGGACGACGAGATCGCCAAGGGCAGTACCGTGCTGGAGCTGCTGGACCGCCTGCGGGAGCTGGGCGTCCGGTCCATTCGGGTGGCCTGCACCCACGGGCTGTTCGCCGGCGGGGCGCTCAAGCGGATCAGTGACCAGCCCGACGTGGTGGAGATCGTCTGCACCAACACCGTGCCGATCCCGGCCGGCGAGCGGGTGCCCAAGCTCCGGGTCCTCTCGGTCGCCCCGGCCCTCGCGGAAGCCATGCGCCGCATCCACAACGGCGAGTCCGTCAGCGCCCTGTTCGACCCCACCTGAGTGGGCTCAGCGGTCCATCAGGGCGAAGATGCCCCAGCCGAGATACTCCCGTTGGTACCGCACGTGATCGGCCGGCCCGGTGGCCAGTTCGGCACGCAACTCCTCGGCCAGCTCGTCGTCCGGATTGACGGCCAGCCAACGGCGGATGTTCAGCCACTGCGGCGCCACGTAGCGATCCCAGCTGTCCTGATCTGCCAACACCATCTCCACCACGTCACAACCCAACTCGCCGAAGAGCTCCACCAACTCGGGCAACGGCAGAAACTGTCCCTACCGGCGGCGTGGCAGGCCTCGACCGTGGCCTGATCAGGTGGCTCGCGCCGCCAGTACGGCTCGCCGATCAGCATCAGACCACCTGGCCGCAGGCTCCGACGCAACAGCTCGACCGTGCCGGGCACGCCATCGCCGATCCAGGTCGCGCCGACACACGACGCGATGTCGACGGGCCCGTCGGCGACATAACCCGCCGCGTCGCCGTGGACGAACGTGACCGCATCGGCGACGCCGAGTTCCAGCGCCCTGGCGCGGGCCGATGCCAGGAACACCGTGCTGATGTCCACCCCGGTCCCGGTCACGCCGTGGTCCCGCGCCCACGTGCACAGCAGCTCACCGGAGCCGCAGGCCAGGTCGAGCAGCCGGGTGTCCGCCGGCAGGCGCAGCGCCGCACCCAGGGTGGCCAGCTTGGCGCTGGTCACCGGATTGTGAATGCGGTGACTGCTCTCCCGGATGACGAAGCTGCGCGCTAGATCCACAACCAACACTGTACGAGGCCACCACCAGCGATTTTCCGTCTGCGTATAGTGAGCGGCAAGCACCTGTGCGAAAGGAGGGGGACGATGCTGGCTACGGCGTCGCTGTCCGCCTTCGTTCATCTGGTTTCGGTGCTGCTCGGCCTGTTGCCGGCGCCGACCGGCGCGGCCGGCCTGCTCGGTCTCGCCACGGTCGCCGTTGCCGGCGTGTTGCTGGTACTGCTGGTCGTCCAGGCCCGTGGTGACCTCGCCGACCTGGCCGGATCCGCGATTCGCGTGCGCGTGACCGCCCTGCGCGAGCGGTCCCGACACTCCGCACCACTGCGGCTGCGCGATCCCGACGCGGCAGGCCGCCCTCGTCCACGAGCACCAGGGTTCGCCTCCTCGGCCATGTGACCGTGACATCGGCTCGCAGCCGCACGAGCGTGGCTGCGACGGTTCGATGCCATCCGACATTTCCGGTCATGTGGCCGTTTCGCCTGTCCTGACACCCTCAGACATGCTGGAGCGTCCCTGTGTTCACCTTCCTCAACGTGCCGGTTGCCGGCGCGTTTCACCTCATCGTGCCCATCATCGCGGTTCTGCATCCGTTGTTCGGTGGCGTTTGCGTCGCCGTCGCCGTCGTGCTTTTCACCTGCGCCGTTCGCCTGTTGTTGCTCCCACTCGCGCGTGCCGCCGTGCGTGGTGAGCGGGCGCGGGCCGTGCTCGCTCCTCGGATCGCCACGCTGCGTGCGCGGCACAAGAACGATCCGCAACGCCTGCAACGGGAAGTGGCCACGCTCCAACAGGAGTCCGGCCTGTCGATGTTCGCAGGCTGCCTGCCGATGCTCGCGCAGGCACCGTTCTTCACGATCATGTACCGCCTGTTCACGTCCCCGACCGTGGCCGGGCACCCGAACACGTTGCTGGCCGGCAGCATGTTCGGCGTCCCACTGAACCAGCACCTGCTCGCCACCATGCACGGTCCGGCCGGCTTCGTGTTCCTCGTCCTGCTCGCCGCGCTCGGCGTGGTGGCTACGCTCTCGATGCGCTGGCAGGCCGCCACGGTGACCGTCGACCCACCGCCCGGCGCCCGCCTGATGCGGTATCTCGCCTACTTCCCGCTGTTGGTCGCCGCCATCCTGCCGCTGGTCGGCGGGATCTACCTGCTCACCTCGACGACCTGGACGGTGGTGGAACGGAAACTGCTCCACCGCCCCGGTTGAGCGCCGCGCGCCGGTCTGCCAGAGTGCGCTGGTGACGCATACCGAGAAGTCGTATGGGGCCGACGCGTGGGAGGGCTCCGCAGGCGAGCACCGGATCAGGCATGCCGATCTGATCGAGGCCCAGGTGCGTCGGCAGAACGAGCGGTTTCGGGCCGTCGCGGCGGTCGGCGCCCGCGATCGCGTGCTCGACATCGGCTGCGGCACGGGGGAGTCCACACGGGACGCTGCCCGTGCCGCCGTCGATGGCAACGTGGTGGGCGTCGACCTGTCGTCGGCGATGCTGGCGTTGGCACGTCGGCTGAGCGAGGAACAGGGCCTGCGCAACGTCAGTTTCGTGCGGGCCGACGCCAGGACACACGAGTTCCCGGCGGCGTCGTTCGACCTGTGCGTCAGCCGGTTCGGGTCGATGTTCTTCGACGATCCGGTGGCCGCGTTCACCAACATCGGCCGCGCGCTGCGGCCCGGCGCGCGACTGGTGCTGCTGGTCTGGCAGGACCGCGACCACAATGAGTGGTCCACCGCGATCCGCTCGGCACTCGGCGCGCCGGTGCCGGCGCCGGCACTGACCGGGCCCAATCCGTTCTCGCTGGCCGATCCTGTTGTCGCGGAAGGCATTCTCACCGAGGCCGGCTTCGCCGATTTCGCCACCGTCGACGTGCGCGAGCCCGTTTTCTACGGCCGGAACAGCGAAATCGCCTTCGACTTCGCGCTCGGCTTCCACAGCACCAGCGATCTCCTCGCCGGACTCGACGCGCCGACGACCGAGTCCGCGCTCGAACGGCTCCGCGCCACGCTCGCCGCACACGACACCGGCGACGGCGTGTGCTTCGACTCGCGGGCCTGGATCATCACGGCGCGACGGTCCCTTGCCCTTGACACAGCGGGATAGCATCGCCTCCGTGCGTGCGCGGCCGACCCTGGTCATCATCGTGGTAGGCGCGTTCGTTGTGTCCGCATGTGGGAGTTCTGACCGGATCAGCGGCATCGCGATCGCGCCCAACACGTCGTCCATCGGGATCGCCGCGACCTACGCGCCACCGACCACCACGGCCGCGCCGAGCACCACCACGAAGGCGCCGACCGCCGCGCCGCCACCCGCTGCGCTGCCGTCGGCCGGCAACCCGAACGGCCACGCGGCGGTGCCGGCCGAGGGCCAACCCGTGGACACCTCGCATCCGACCACGGTCGTCGGCACCGGCACGGCGGCCAGTTGCACGTCGTCGGCCGTTGTCGCGGCGGTCGCCACGGGCGGTGTGATCACCTTCTCCTGCGGCCCGGCCCCGGTGACGATCGTCATGACGGCCACCGCCAAGGTCCGCAACGGCAGTGCGAGCGTGGTCATCGACGGCGGGGGCAGGGTGACGCTCAGCGGCAGCGGCACCCGGCGAATCCTGTACCAGGACACGTGTGACCCAGCGCAGGGAACGTCCACATCGGACTGCAACAACCAGAACCAGCCACGGCTGACCGTGCAGAACGTGACCTTTGCCGACGGCAACGCCACCGGCCAGGACACCGAGGACGGCGGTGGCGGCGGCGCCGTCTTCGCGCGCGGCGGCCGGCTCGCGGTGATCAACTCACGGTTCCTGCGCAACCGCTGCGACGCCACCGGTCCGGATCTCGGCGGCGCGGCGGTCCGCGCGCTGAGCGAGTACAACGGCCAGCCGGTCTACGTCGTGAGCAGCACGTTCGACGGCGGCATCTGCGCCAACGGCGGCGCGCTGAGCAGCATCGGTGTGTCCTGGGTGGTGCTCAACAGCGTGCTCACCGACGGCCAGGCGATCGGCCACGGCGCGAACCCACCGTCGCCCGGCACACCCGGCGGCGGCAGCGGCGGCGCGATCTATACCGACGGCAACCAGTACACCGTGCGGATTGCCGGCTGCGTCATCCAGAACAACCACGCCAACGAGGGCGGCGGCGCGGTGTTCTTCGTCAGCAACGACAAGACCGGCACGATGAGCATCGACAGCTCGACCCTGACAAACAATGTCAGCGCCAGTTTCGAGACGGCCGGCTTCCCCGGCATCTTCTTCCTCGGCGCGCACAATCCGACGGTGACATCGTCCACACTGCATTGAGCCCACACCGCATTGATCGCCGGTAGGCTGCCGCCATGGCGTACGAGATGGATCCGGAAACAGCAGCCGTTCTTACGGAGTTCGAGCAGCGATTCGCGGACGCGCCGGTGCCCGCGCGAGGCGACTGGAAGACGCTGCGGGACAACGGCAACGCCAACCAGGAGTACCTGGCCACCCTCGTGCCGCCCGCGCCGGACGTCCGGTCGACGTCATTCTTCACCACGGCCGACGACGGCGCGTCGATCGAACTGCGCTGGTACACGAAGGACGACGCCAATCCCGGTGCCGCCGTTGTCCACCTGCACGGCGGTGGCCTCGTTATCGCCAACCTGGATCTGTACGGACCGTGGGTTTCCTGGTATGTCACGATGACCGGAGTGCCGTTCCTGGCCGTCGAATACCGACTGGCGCCGGAGGCCACCGGCACCACGCCCGCAGAGGACGCCTTCGCCGGTCTCACCTGGCTGATCGAGCACGCGCCGCAACTGGGCGTCGATCCGAGCCGGGTCGCGATCATGGGGGACAGCGCCGGTGGCGGCATCGCGGCAGGCGCGGCGATCCTCGCCCGGGATCGACAGGTGCCGTTGGCTCGACAGATCCTGGTGTATCCGATGCTCGACGACCGCGAGCCGGCACCGCAGTCCGCGATCGAGCCGTTCCTCACCTGGACCTACGACAACAACCACACCGGCTGGCACGCCCTGCTGGGCGAGGACACCGGCGGCGCGAACGTCTCGCCGATCGCGGCACCGGCGCGCCTGACGGACTTCGCCGGACTCGCCCCCACCTACGTCGACGTGGGCGACCTCGACATCTTCCGTGACGAGGACATCGCATACGCGCAGCGACTGGCTATCGCGGGCGTCCCGGTCGAACTGCACGTCTACCCGGGCGCCCCGCACGGCTTCGAACGTTTCGCGCCGCATTCGGCGCTCGCCGGAAGAGCCATGGCCGAGCGCACGCGGGTGCTGCGTGCGCTGTGAGCGTCACACCCCGGCTCTAGTCTCGGGGTCGTGCTGACCACGCTGGCCGTCGAGAACTACCGGTCGCTGCGGCATCTCGTGCTGCGGTTGCGACAGTTGACCCTGGTGACCGGCGCGAACGGCAGCGGCAAGTCCAGCCTGTACCGGGCGCTGCGCCTGCTCGCCGAGGCATCCCGCAACGGGGCGGTGGCCGCGCTGGCGTACGAGGGCGGCCTGCCGTCGACGCTGTGGGCCGGGCCGGAAACGGTGGGCCGCGCGGTCCGGGAGGGTCGCCATCCCGTGCAGGGCACGGTGCGCACGAAGTCGGTGGCGCTGCGGTTGGGATTCGGCGGCGACGACTTCGGCTACGCCATCGATTTCGGCCTGCCGGTGCCGGGCGATACCGAGTTCAACCTGGACCCGCAGATCAAGCGGGAGTGCGTCTGGACCGGGCCGGTGTTGCAGCCGGCCACGCTGCTCGCCGACCGGCACAACGGCATCGTCCGGACCCGCGACGAGCACGGGAAATGGCTGCCCGACACGCATCCCATCGGCCTGGCCGACAGCATGGTGAGCGAGTTCGCCAATCCCCGGTTCGCCCCGGAGTTGGTGGTGCTGCGGGAACGGGTCCGGTCGTGGCGCTTCTACGACCAGTTCCGCACCGACGCGCACGCACCGGCCAGGGCCGGCCGGATCGGCACCAGGACACCGGCGCTGGCCAACGACGGCGCCGACCTGGCCGCCGCGCTGCAGACGATCCGCGAGATCGGCGACGGCGACGCCCTGGACAAGGCCGTCGACCAGGCGTTTCCCGGCTCCAGGGTGGCGATCGCCAACCAGGACGGCCGGTTCGCCGTGCGGTTCCGGCAGCACGGCCTGCTACGGCCGCTGGACGCGGCCGAACTGTCCGACGGCACGTTGCGCTACCTGCTGTGGGTGGCCGCGCTGCTCACCCCGCGGCCGCCGGAACTGTTGGTGCTCAACGAACCGGAGACCAGCCTGCACCCGGATCTGCTGCCACCGCTGGCCGCGCTGATCACGACCGCCGCCGCGCACATCCAACTCGTAGTGGTGTCGCACTCGCAGGTGCTGATCCGGTCGCTCCTCGCGGCGGCGGACGAACACGGCGACGACCTCGGTTCCGACGACCTCAGCGCCGTCGACCTCGGTGCCGTCGAACTCACCAAGCAGTTCGGCGAAACCACCGTCGTCGGCCAGGGCAGACTGGACGAACCGTCCTGGCACTGGCCGACGCGGTAGCACTGTCCGATATGGACTCAGGCATCACCCGATCGGGTTGAGCTCGGCCAGCAGCTGCCGGCCCAGTTCCGCGTTGCGCGGCTGGCTGAGCACGTCGTAGCGGCGCGCGACCAACTGGCTGTGCGACGTGAAGTCGCGGCGCCCCTTGCTGGCGCGGTAGCCGAGCGCGGAGGACGCCAGTCCGAAAAGGACGCCGAACACCAGGCCGAGCACTATCGGCGCCACGCCGGCCGCGGGCGTGAAGATGGTCAGCAGCAGCCCGACGAACAAACCGAACCAGGCGCCACTCACCGCGCCCCTGCTCAGCACCCGACTCCACGTCAGCCGGGCATCCACCCGTTCGACCAGCATCGGCTCGATGCCAACGATGGTCACGTCCTGCACCGGGAAGTTGTTGTCCGCCAAGTGGTCGACGGCCCGCTGGGCCTGCTCGTAGGTGTCGTAGGAACCGATCGGCCAGCCGCTGGGCAGCGTGGGCAACCCGGTCATCCTGCCGGCGTTCGGTGCGAATGCGGTGGTCATTGTGGCCCTCCCTGTGGTGCTCCTACTCGACCTAACGCACCGCGCCGGGCGAACGGTGCCCGTTGCCGGAAGCCCACAGCTGACTATCAGCCGGCTCTCAGGATGGCTGATCGGACCGGCGCGCGCCGGGACTCACGGCACACATCAGCCAGCTCCGGGGGCGGCCGATCGGGCGGATACCCGCTGGGTCACGCGGCGGCGGCTGCCAGGTTCGAGCGGGTGGTCGCCCCGTTCCTGGAGGTTCGGGGGCGGTCCTTCCGTTTCGGGCTGCTGGGTTCGTGGCGGTCGTCTCCGTTCCGGGGTCGCGGGGGCAGGGCTGGTCGCGAGCGGGGGCTGCTCTTTCATCGCTGAACGAACGGGACCGGGTGATTTGATCCCGGATTCGATGATGATCACCTGGTCGAGTGATTTGGTGGTCGCGCCGGATCGTCGGACCGGGGCGCTGCCGCGACCGGAGTTCGGCGGCGAGTATGACCAGCAGTGACCTGGCCTGATTGGCTACGACCCAGCATACCGCCGGGCTGCGCCGGCCCGACGAACGTCACCCCCGACGAACGTCACCGTCGTGATGCGGTCCGTTGGCACAGCGGTGGCCGAGAATCGGTCCTCTTGGTAACGTCCAGTCCGATGGTTGGCTCCAGTACCAATTCCGCCCTGCTCGTCCAGCTTCGGCGGGACGTGGGTATACCGCTGCACCGGCAGATCGAGGCGTCGATCCGGGACTCGATCCACGCCGGTGTGCTGGCGCGCGGTTCGCTGCTGCCGCCGACGCGGGTTCTCGCCGCCGAGTTGGGTATCTCGCGTGGCGTTGTCGTCGAGGCGTACCAGCAGCTCACGGCCGAGGGGTACCTGACCGGCCGGGTCGGCGGGCACACCGAGGTGGCGGCCGGCGCCACCCCGCGGCCGGCGCCGACGCGGCTGGCACGCCCGGTGCCCGCCCGCATCGACCTCAGCTACGGCCGGGCGGACGTGTCCAACTTTCCCAGGGCCGCCTGGCTGCGCTCGATCCGCCGCGCGCTGCGGGACGCGCCGAACGAGACCTTCGCCTACCTGACCGGCGGTGGCGTGCCGCAACTGCGGACCGCGATTTCCGACTACCTCAACCGGGTGCGCGGCACCATGGCCGAGCCGGACCGCATCGTCATCACCACCGGCTACGCGCAGGGGATCGGACTGCTGATCAGCGTGCTGGCCGCGAGCGGCGCGAAACGGATCGCCGTCGAGGACCCGTCCTCCGTGGACGACGCGCTGCCGATGGCCCGCGCGGCCGGCCTGGAGGTGGTCGGCGTGCCCGTGGATGCCGACGGCATCCGGGTCGACCTGCTGAGCGCTACCGGCGCGGACGCGGTTGTCCTCACGCCGTCGCACCAGTGGCCAACCGGGGCGGTGTTGTCACCGGAGAACCGGGCCGCCGTGCTGCGCTGGGCGATCGCGCGGGACGCCGTGGTGATCGAGGACGACTACGACGCCGAGTACCGGTACGACCGGACGCCTGTCGGTGCGTTGCAAGGGCTTGCGCCGGAACACGTCGTGTATGCGGGGTCGGCCAGCAAGACGTTGGCGCCCGGGTTGCGCCTCGGCTGGTTCGTGTTGCCCGGCCGCTTGTACGGCGCGATGGCGGCTGCCAAGATCGCCGCCGATCGTGGGTCGCCCGCGTTGGAACAGTTGGCGTTGGCGGACTTCATCTCGGGTGGCGAGTTCGATCGGCACCTGCGTCGGATGCGACCTGTGTATCGGCGGCGGCGTGATGCCTTGCTGGCCGCATTGGCGCAGCGGCTGCCCGCGCTGACGCCGACCGGCATTTCCGCCGGGCTGCACCTGGTTGCCCTGCTGCCGCCGGAGTGGGACGAGGCCGCGATCGTGGCCGCCGCCGCTCGTGCGGGAGTCAGCATCGACGGGCTCGGGCCGTATCGCATCACGCATCCGGGGCAGGGCGGCCTGATCTTCGGCTTCGCGACGGTCAACGAACACGCCATCGCGGAAGGCGTCGACATCATCGCGCGAGTCCTGGAAGTCCCGCCGTGTTATTCGGCTCGGTAGCTCCTCCGGAGGTGGACGGCGTCGACAGTCGTCCGCCGACGCCCGATCCGGACTACGCCCAGCGACGGATCAGGTCTACGGCAGTGTTGGACTGTCGACGTAGGACCGGTGCGTCGCCTTGGTCGGGGTGAGGCGATGGGCAAGGATCTGTTGTCATGACTGAGGGTAATCCAACGTTCGTGCTGGTAACCGGCTCGGGGGCGACCTCGTTTCTGTGGAACCCGGTGGTCGGCGAGATCGTGCTGCGTGGGCATCGTGCCCTGCCCGTCGAGTTGCCTGGCCACGGGTTCGACACGGTGTTCCCGGCCGGCTACGGCAGCCAGCAGGACCTCGCGCTTTTCGTCCGCTCACCCTCACCTGTGGCGGGGTTGACCCTCGATGACTACGCCGAGCACACCCTCGGCATCGTGCGGCGAGCCGCCAAGCACGGCCCTGTTGTTCTGGTGGGCCACAGCCTCGGTGGCAGCACCGTGACCCGGGTCGCCAACGCCTCCCCCGACCTGCTGGCCCGCGTGGTCTACCTCAGCGCCTACTGCTGCGTGGACGCACCGACCGTGGTCGCCTACGCGCCCACCGCGCCGGTACCGGACAGCCCGCTGGCGCGGGCGCGGCGGATGGTGTTCCTCGGCGATCCCCGGCATACCGGGGTGACCCGGACCAATCCCCGCACCGCAGAGCCCGACGTGCTCGCCGTCCAGCATGCCCTGCTCATGGCGGACCTCGATGCGGCACATGTGCCGACGGTGCTCGCCTACGCCACCCAGCCCGACGAGCCGCTGCAGGTCGTGCTCGCCGATGCCCGCGTGAACCCCGAGACGTGGGGGCAGGTGCCGCGTACCTATATCCGCACCGATCAGGACGAGGTCGTCCCGGTCGAGGTGCAGGACCGCATGATCACCGAAGCCGACCGCCTCACCCCCACGAACCCCTTCACCGTGCACACCATCGCCGCAAGCCACTTCGCCCCGATCACCCGCGCCACCGAGGTCGCCGACATCCTCACCACCACCCGATAGCAGTTGGGCCGCCCAATGTCCGGGGGAGTTCGGTGTCGGCTGCGGAGACAAACGCCACCCAAGCCCGCTAGCCCGCCCCGGCGCCGCCCGCCCAGACGTAGCGGGTGTCCCGGGGTGACCGGCCGGGCAGCATCCCGACGATGTCCCGCCGAGCCGCCGCCAGATGATCCAGCAACCGATGCACGACATCGGCATCGGCCACATGCCCGGCCGCGTCGGCGATGGCATAGGCGGTCATCGGCTCGCCGGCCTTGGCCAGATGCGCCAGGACCTCCTCCTGCAGCGCCAGGACCGGAAGCGCGGTGTACTTGTCGATCCCGGTCTGGTGATACGCGTTGACGTCGATCAACTCGGCGTACACACCGACCGCGCGCTCGTAGAGCGCGACCAGCGCCCCCAGCGACCGCTCACCGTAGTCCGGCAGCATGAGCACGATCGTCGGCCTGCCACGCTCCCGCAACGCGGCGGCCGAACCGAGCAGGCCGCCGAACAGGTGGTCAGCCAGGTTGGTACCGGGTTCGGTATCGGTGGGGTCGGGAACCGCGCCACGATGGGTGCCGATGAACGTCACGAAGAAATCGGTCCGGCCGTCGCGTAGCTGTTGCATGTAGGTGTGCTGGTCGGTGACACCCTTGTAGCCGTACACGGTCAGTCCCTGCCGCACGGTCCGGCCGGTCCGGTCGACGGCCTTGCCGACCGACTCCATCACCAACTGCTGTATCCAGCGCGGCAGCACCGTGAGCCGGTCCCGGTAGGGCAGGACCACCATGTTCCGGTCGCCGCGCCCGTTGCCCAGCCAGTGCCATGCCAACGCCAACAGCGCGGCCGGGTTGTCCCGGACCGACCGGACGCGCGTGATCGCGTCCATCGCCGACGCGCCCGCCAGGAACTCGCGCGCATCGGCGCCGGCGAGTGCCGCCGGCAGCAGGGCGGCCTGCGAGGTCACCGACGTCAGCCCGCCGACCCACTCCCACAGCGGAAAGGTGGCCAGCCAACCGGCTCTCCTGGCGTGCCGGTCCAGTTCGGTGCCGGCCACGGTGGTGGCGACGGCGTGCGACGCGAAGTCGACGCCCGCGTGCGCGTAGGCCCGTTCCAGTTCGAGCATCACCTGCCACGGCGTCGGCGTGATCCCGGACTTCGACACCACGGACACCAGGGTTTCGGCCGGGCCGCCGGGTAGTTCGGCGAGTACCCGGTGCACGTCGTCCGGGTCGGCGTTGTCCAGTACCTGGACGGCAAGGCCACCGGGTCGGCCGCGCCACGCGTCGCACAGCAACTGGGGTCCGGTGGCCGAACCGCCGATGCCGACGTGCACCACGGTGCGAAACCGCCGTTCCCGCCGCACCCGCGCGACGAACGCGTCCAGCGCCGCCCAACTGTCCTCGATCTCGGCGGCCAGCCGCGGATCCGGCGCCAGCGCTGGCGTGCGCAGCCAGTAATGCCCGACCCTGCGCCGGTCGTCCACATTGTCGATTCGGCCGGTTTCCAGCCAGGTCAACTCGGCGAGCACGCGATCGGTGCGCGCCGACATCGCGTCCAGGTGGCCGTCGGGGAAGCCCACGTTGCTCAGGTCGAGTGACAGGCCGGTGCCCGCGTCCGCGAAGTGATACTCACAGTATCGGTCCCACCACGACTCGCCCACACCGGCCATCACGGCTGCTCCCCCATCCGACGACCGACAACGTAAGCGCGAATTTTTCGACTCTACGCCGATCGCGAAGCACCAGTCATCGTCCGAACGCGTTAAACCGTACCGACCCCCGATCTACTGTCCACAAAGGATTCGTCAGCCGAAGCGGCCGTTGACGTAGTCGGCCGTGCGCGGGTCCTGCGGGCTGTCGAACATGGCGTCGGTCGGGCCGTGCTCCACGATGTGGCCCGGGGTGCCCTGTTCGGCCAGGAAGAAGGCGCACCGGTTGGACACCCGGGCCGCCTGCTGCATGTTGTGGGTGACGATCACGATCGTCACCTCGGTGACCAGTTCGGCGATGGTCTCCTCGATCACCCTGGTCGACGTGGGGTCCAGCGCCGAGCACGGCTCGTCCATCAGCAGCACGCGCGGCCGGATCGCCAGGGACCTCGCGATGCACAGGCGCTGCTGCTGCCCACCGGACAGGGCGCCGCCGGGCTGGCGCAGCCGGTCGCGGACCTCGCGCCACAGTCCCGCCCTGGTCAGGCATTCCGCGACCAGTTCGTCCCTGGTGTTCCGATTGGCCTTCTGGCCGGTCAGCTTCAGGCCGGCGACCACGTTGTCGTAGATCGACATCGCGGGGAACGGGTTGGGCTTCTGGAACACCATGCCGATCTGGCGGCGCGCGTCGGTGAGCCTGCGGGACGGGTCGTAGATGTCCGTGCCGTCCAGCAGCACCTCGCCGGCCAGCGCCGCGGACGGGATCAGCTCGTGCATCCGGTTGAGGATTCGAAGGAACGTCGACTTGCCGCAGCCGGACGGGCCGATCAGCGCGGTGACCTCGCCCGCCGCCATGTCCAGTGACACCCGGTCCAGCACCTGGTGATCCCCGAACCAGGCGGAGAGTTCGCGCGCCTCCAGGCCGGCCAGTGGCGTCACGGGCTCCTGCACGAGCGTGCTGTCGATCTGTGTGCTCACGGCGGATGTCCTTGTCAGCTCGGGCCGGGTTCTGGAGTTCACATCAGGTTCAGCAGCAGGCGGGACGCCTGGTCGGCCAGTGAGAGGCCGAGAAAGCCGAGCACCGGCACGGCCACGATCCACACCTGCCACCGACCCCACCTGGTGCGAGCCCAGGTGATCAGGCCGGCGCCCAGTAGCAGGGCCTGGCCCCACAGCACCAGCGGAATCCAGGCCGACGGGTCGACGGCGAGCGCCTGTTCCGCAAGGGGCAGCGTGGCCGCCGACAGCACCGGGGGAGCGGTTGGCTGGGTCGGTGAGACCAGGTCGGCGTCGACGTGCAGCACGCCGGAGGGCCAGAACGGGATGCCGTCCGCGGTGGCCAGGATCAGCCTGCCGTGACCGGCGGCGACCGGCGGCGGCTCCCGGTCACCGGCCCGACGCAGGTCGATGACCTGGAACGTGGACGTGCCCTGACCTGTGGTGACCGCGATCTGGTCGCCGGGGCTGAGCTGGTCGAGCCGGCCGAACGGTCCGCCGTACGTGAGCGCCCGGCCCATGATCTCCGACGTGCCGGCCTGGCCGGGCAGCGGCGTGTCGCGCAGGTGCCCCGGCCCGCCCTGCAGCACGGCGCCGCTGGTGCCGTCGAAGACCACGTTCCGCAGGCCGATCGCCGGGATGCTCAGCACGGCGACCGAGGTGCCCGGGGTGAGCAGCGCCTTCGGATCGGTCGGCTGGGTCGGGCCGACCGGTGCCGTCGCCTGCGCGAGCTGGGTGCGGAAGTCGGCGTAGGCGGTGTGCTGGGTCCGGTCGTAGTGCAACTGGGCGACCAGTCCGATGTAGAGGGTGAAGCCGAGCAGGGTCGCGGACAGGATCAGCAGTGTCGTGCCGATCATCTGGCGGACCGGCCAACCTGTGGGGGCTTCAGCCGGTGGCAGGGTTTCCGTGCTCACTGGTGTCTCCGCCGTCTGGCGGTCACCGTGAGCCCGACGCCCAGAGCGATCAGCACCGCGGCGCCGGCCGCGGGTCCGAGCAGGTAGGCGCCGGTGAAGGCGAGGCCGCCGGAGCCGGAGCCCGGACCGGAACTGGTGTCGGACGGCGGTGCGGTCGTGCTCGGGATGACGACGTTGACCGTCTCCCCGCCGCTGCCACCGTCGGCGTACGCGGGCGTCGGGCCCAACAGCACGACCAGCCCGGCGAGCACGATCGCCACGGTGACCCTCATACGGTTTCCCCTACCGCCTCGCGCCTGCCCTGCTCGACCGCGGCGGCCAGCAGGTCCGACCGGTGCCGACGACGGCCGCGCAGCCACCAGCGCACGCCGAACGCGGCCGCCACCAACAGGATCAGCAGTGCCAGCTGCGCCCACGGCGTCGCCCAGATGCTCACCGAGTAGGCACCGGCGGCCGGCGGCACGGTCAGGTGCGGGCTGCCCGGCACCTCGACCGGCGTGACCTTGACACGCACGTCCAGCGGCCCGGCCGGGAACACACCGGACAGGTGCGCGACGACCCGAACCGAGTCACCGGGCAGCACCTGCGGCAGCGAGGCCGGGTGCACGGTGGCCAGCGGGATGCCGAACAGGCCCGTGACCGTGACCTCCTGGTTGCCCGACAGCCGGACGTTGCCGGTGTTGTGCACGGTGTAGGACACGGTCGTGTCGCCACCGCCGAACGGGTTCACCGTGCCGTGGAAACCATTGGTGCTGGCCGATTCCACGCTCAGGGCCGGGTGCAGCGGGCCGGCCACCCGCAGGTACACCGCGACGCCGACCCGGTCCTCCCTGGCGAACTTGCCGCCCTGCAGGGCCTCGGAGACCGACGCGACCACACCGCCGACGTGGTCGCCGGGTGTCGCGTTGGCCGGCACGGTCAGCGTGATCGGCTCGTTCACCCTGGCCCGTGGCGGCACGGTCACCTGGGCGCGCGCGGTGTGCAGCCAGGCGCCGACGTCGACCGGTTTCTGCTTGGCCGGTGCCAGGCCGATCGAGCCGGCCGAGGTGGTGACGCCGTCGGACGCGTACACGCTGAACGTCACCGGCTGGGTGCTGTAGTTGGTGATGCCGACGAAGTCATGCACCAGGGTGCCCGGCCTGACGTCCGTGTAGGTGTAGTGGGTCCGGCCGTCCGGACCGTTCTGTGTGGACGGTGAGACCGCCCAACTGATGTTCACCGGATCCGCGGCTGCGATGCTGGTGAGGCCCACTGTGCCGATGATGCCGACGAGGCAGGCGGTCACCGCGATGCGGAGTCTGTGCATGGAACCCTCCCGTTGAGACGGCAGTGCCGGCCACCGAGGTGGCCGGTCTCGTTACGCCGCAATGGGGAAGACCGGTCGGCCGCACTTTGTGCGGTCGACCTGCCTTCCCCGATCGCGTTGGTTTCCTTTCAAGCAAAGGAGAACCGGTTGGTCAGTTGCTGAGCAACGTCACCGTGAGGGTGGCGCTGTAGTTGCCGGACGGGGTGGTGAACGGGACCTGCAGGTCCAGTGCCGCGCCCAGTATCGTGGTGCCGCCACCGTGCTGCGCCGCCGCGGAGGCCAGCGCGGCGGCCGTCTTCAGGCCGGGGCTGGTCGCCGCGACCTTGGCACCCGCGGTGACGTCGTTGGCGGTGTTCGGGGTGGTGATCGCCGGCGTCCAACCCAGGTCGTTGCCGCTGAAGGTGTTGGCGCCGCTGGTGAAGTCGCCGACCGAACCGGTGGCGTTCCAGCCTGGCTGGCTGGGCAGGCGACTGTCGGACACGGTCACCGGGCTCAGCGCACCGGTCGAGTCCAGGAAGGTGCCGGCGTTGGTCGGTGCCGACATCGAGACCGGCGTGTTGGACACGGTGAGGGTCAGGCTGCCGCTGGAGACCGACGCGATGCCGACGTTGATCGTCTCCGAGTTGCCGCCACCGGTGCCGTTGGTGATGGTGACCGTCGCGGCAGGCGATGTCGACGTCGCGAACGCCGCCGCACTGGTCGGCTCGAACTTGGCGGTGACCGAGTCGGTGCCGACCGGCAGGGTGGTCACCGACATCGTGGCGGTGCCGGTGGCAACAGCCGCGGTGCCGAGGGAAACGGTGCCGTTGAAGAACTCCACGTTGCCGACGGCGTCATTGGTCGCCGTGTCCTGTGCGGACACGGTTGCCTTCAGGGACACCGGGGCACCCGCCGCCGCCGTGGTCGGGTTGGCCACGAGCGACGTGCTGGTGGTCACCGCGCCGGAGGCCGGCGGGGTGGCGCTGGTGGTGTACGTGGAGCCGTCGGCGGACAACGTCAGGAACTCGGACTGCTCCGGGTCCTGGGCGAGCGCCGCGGTCTGGCACTGGACCACGAACTCGTAGGTGTGGCCCGCGACCATGTGGGCCGCACTGACGATCGCGGACAGGGATGCCTGCAGCGTCCCGCTGAACGGCGCGGTCACCGAGGTGATCGTGCCGGACGTGGCGATGCTGGTGCCGTCGTCCTTGATGACGAACAGCTTCGCCGAGCTGTTGAAGGCACTGGCACAGGCGGTGTCGGTGGCCCAGGTGGGCGTGGACGCCACCGCGCCGCTGGCCGGGCTGAACGACAGGTGACCCGGGTCCTTGCCGACGGCGGCCTGCGCCGTCGCCGGGACGAGCATCGCCGTCCCGACCGTGATGGCGACGAGCCCGAGCAGCACTCCCGCCCGCTTGAGTCTCGGTCTTGTGAGGTTCATTTAACTACTGGCCTCGCATTTCTTTCCGGTTGTGGTGCGGTGGAACGGTGTGGAACGGCGTTGTCCGGCGCGGCCGCCGCAGTGTCTTCCCGGAGCGGAGTGGAGCGACGCGCCAGCGGCGCGGAGTGCAGCGCAGGGAAGACACTGAGTAAAGGCGGCCGCACCGGACCGCGAGCGGAGCGAGCCAATGTCACCGGAGCGAGCCAATGTCACAGCTCAGACCGGGTTCGTGGTCGGGTCGAAGGCGCGCAGGTCATTGGTTGTCGCGCCACAGGTGTGGCCGAGCGGTGAGCTGTCCAGCGTTGCGAAGCCGAAGCTGAGGATGGTCAGCTCGTCGGAGCAGAGCTGGGACGACGGGCCGACCAGCAGTGCGGCCAGCGTGGGGTCGAAGCCGGCGCCGCCGTTGACGATCCGGCTGCGCAGCACGACGGTGTAGACCTCACGGGTGATCGGGTAGGCGGTGTTCAGCGAGCCGCCCACGTTCGGCGCGACCGCCGTCGTGCCGGCGGCGGTCTGGATCAGGCTGTGGATGGCCGCGTTGTGCCTGCGGTCGTGGTGGCCATTTGCCTGCGAGTCGAACTGTGCGATGGAGAACGGCCCGAGAGCCTGGGCGTCCTGGGCGAAGACGGTGCCGTCGTGCTCCTCGACCGGCACGGCGGGGGTGGTGCCCACGATCGTGTCGTGCACACAGGAGGGCAAGGTCGTCGCGCTGAAGTTGAGCGTGGCGGCCCAGAAGTTGCGCGTGCCGGAACCGGCCTGCGGCACGTACAGGTGGACCTGCTGGGTGCCGGCGGCGGCCGGGATGTTCGGGTCGTAGGTGACGCCACCCACGGTGACCTGGGCGCAGTCGCGGTACAGCTTGATCAGCGTGCCCGGGGCGGTTGCGGTGCCCAGGGAGAACTGGTCGGCCGTGGTGATCTGGGTCGCGACCGCGGGGTTGGCACCGGTCACGGCGGTGGCCGGGCCGGTTGCGGTGGCGACGGCGTCCAGCGCGAAGGGCACGTACTGGAGGGCGCCGGTGGCCGATGCGTTGGCGCCGGGGCCCGCGGAGGAACGGGAGAAGTCGACGCAGCCGGGCGTGGGCGGCTGGGCGAGCTGAACCGCCGTGGTGGCCGGGTTGATCGACTTGCGCAGCGCTGCCAGCCCCTCACCGGAACCGTTGGGCCGCGTCATGCTGCAGCCCGGCTTCGGCGTGATGGCCTCGTGGGTGGCACCGGTGACCGGGTTGACCGCGTCCCACGAGCCGATGAGGCCGGGGAACTCGTCGGACGTGAACTGGTTCATGACGT
>DASXXM010000314.1:0-4852 GCA_036503065.1 Pseudonocardiaceae bacterium
TACATCTCCCTCGGCGGCAACCGCCACGGCCAGGCCAGAACGTACCGAAACCTGATCGTGGTGTTCGTCCTGGTCGGCTTCTGGCATGGCGCGAACTGGACGTTCCTGGTCTGGGGCCTCTACCACGGTGCCCTGCTGGTGATCGAACGCGGCTTCGGCATCGGCGACACACCGACCAACCGATGGGCCCACCTCGGCCGGCGCGCCCTGACCCTGCTGCTGGTGATCTTCGGCTGGGTGTTCTTCCGGTCCGGCAGCCTGCCCGACGCGCTGAACATGCTCGGCCACATGCTGGTCCCCGACACCCGCGGCCTCACCGACCTGGTCAACGCCGCGCTGACCCACCAGCGCCTGGTCGTCCTGCTGGTCTCACTGCTCGTGGTGCTGCTACCGACCCACCCGGTCACCGGCCCACTGCTGGAGTCTTCCCGCGGCAGAGCGGCCACCGCGATCAGAGTCGGCGTCATGACGGTCGGCCTGGCCTACGCGGTGATCCTGATCGCCTCGGGCACCTTCAGCCCGTTCCTGTACTTCCAGTTTTGACGTGTTCCAGGGACCAGATCTCGTGAGATCGTGTGAGAGGCGCTGTCATGTGGGACGCGGAGCAGGTACGGGGACGACTGACCGCGATGGCGGCCGCTGATCCGGAGCACGCAGCGTTCGGTGCCGAAGTGCATCGCTACCTCCTCGGCCCCGCGCTGTCGGTATCCCAGGTGGCTGCGTTCGAGGAGCCCCAAGGCGTGACGTTGCCTGCGGCCTACCGCGAGTTCGTTCTCGCGGTCGGCGACGGTGGCGCCGGGCCGTATTACGGGCTGTTCCGGTTGGATGGGTCGGACATGCGTCCGGATGATCGTGCGGAGCGGATGCGGCCGAGCTTCCTCGCGACGCCGTTTCCGCATGTCGAGGCCTGGAATCCTAATGCGTCCGGGCCTGACTCCGCCGAGTGGATGAACGATGACGAATACTTCGACCCGAAATGGGACGCCGGTTCGTTGATCATCGTTCATTTTGGTTGCGGTGCGTTCTTTCGTCTTGTGGTGACGGGTTCCGCTCGTGGGCAGGTGTGGTTCGACGACCGCGAATCCGATGGTGGCCTGATGCCGGCGGCCCGGGACTTCTTCGAGTGGTACCAGGCATGGTTGGCCGCGCCACAGTAGGTGATCCGGGAGGCGCGGCGTGTTCATCACACCACTCGCAGCCGAGCACCGCGTGGCGACCGCAGGCGCGCCGCCGCCGGCGGCGCGCGGTCCGGTCGCGTTGGCATGTGTTCCCCGGCCAGCCCGGCACACCGGCCTGCCGCTCCGCTCTCGGCCGGGCGCCGGGCGACGCAAGCGGCCCAGGCACGGGAGCGCCACCGGCAACGGCGCGCAGGACCGCAGACCACTTGCGGCGAGCACCAGGCCGTGACGATCGCCGAGGCGGTCGACCTGATCGGCTGGGCACGGCGATCGACGCCAGTCGACGCTCCGCGCCACCTTCCACCGGATGTGTCAGGCCCGGTCCCAGGCCCGCCACATATCGTCCTCCAGATCCGGAACTCCGTTGGTGAGGAAGTCCATCAGGACGCTCGCCAGACGCCGGAACACCACCAAGGAGGAGCCGACCTGGCCATGTGCGGCCACCGTAACGACGAGCTGACCGGCCAGGTCAGCGATGGCGGGGAGGTACTCCTGCGGCAAACCGAACTCGACCTGATCGCTATTCCTGGCCAGGCTGCCCGGGTACAGGCCTGTCGGCCACACGTGGGGATTGTTGGCCGTTGTACCGAGGTAACCGCCCAGCAGCCCATAAGACGAGGGATGACCCGGCCGACCCGTCCACTCCACACAGACGGGCGAGGGCTCGATGCCGGGTGGGCCGTCGGGTGCAGTCCAGATTCTCAGCCGAGACACTCCTCCGCGTTCTAGTTCCCGCATCATGCTCCGCATGATCTCGCGGCCAACGTCGCTCAGCCCCAACAGGCCAAGAGTGACGCCGCTTCGTGTCTGGGCGGACAGGGGGTGTCGACGCAAGTCACGGCATCGCCAGCCAGCAATATGCCAACAACATGCCCTGGTCAAGACGGTGGGGTCAAGTCATTGGCGATCAAGTTTCGCCAGAGGTCATCAGAGGCCGGGTAGTGGGCACTGAAACTGGTCCCAGACTGGGAACGCTCGCCACGCTAGTCAGCCGTTCCCAGTACGCCCCCGATCGTTTAGCGCCGGCCCGCCGCGAACGGGCGGCAAGGGCGAGGGAGACGGCACCACTCCGGACCGTCCTCCACTCGACCGGCCAGAAGGCAGCATGCGGATCGACCGCCGGGTGAGTCCGAACCAGATCGGGCTCTGGACCGTCGCCGAGCTGTCACGCCAAGGCCCAGCCCGACAACAAACGCCCACCCGATTTGCCAGTTTCGGGTGGGCGTTCTTGGGCCGGAAGTCACGGTCATGCGGACCAAGATCAGGCCGTGCTCAGGCCGACAGGCGTCGGGTAACGGTGAGAACTGTCGAGAACTACCGAGATGTGATTTGGTTGGTCAGCGCCCGATCAGCCGTCACCCCGGTCGGTCAGAGTCGGGCTCGTTACTTCCAGTTCTAGGCTTGTCGTGGTGACGGTGCTTCGGTCGGTGGGGTTGTTCGTGGTGGCCGCGGTGGCCGAGATCGGCGGCGCCTGGCTGATCTGGCAGGGCGTGCGGGAGCATCGGGGGTGGCTGTGGCTGGTCGGTGGCGTGCTGGCGTTGGGGGCCTACGGGTTCGTGGCCACGCTGCAGCCGGACGCGCACTTCGGGCGGATCCTGGCTGCCTACGGCGGGATATTCGTGGCGGGCTCGTTGATCTGGGCCGCCGTGGTGGATCGGTATCGACCTGATCGGTTCGACGTGATCGGGGCGTTGATCTGTCTCGTGGGTGTTGCCGTGATCATGTACGTGCCGCGCGGCGCCTGACCGGTCACGACTGCTCGACGGGGTCCTCGACGTGGTGTGCGCACGTGTCCGCGGCGCCGACCACGACGATCTGGTCGCGTACCCGGATCACGTCCACCTGGGTTCGGTACAGCGCGGACAGGGTCTCGGACGTCATCACCTCGGCGGGGGTGCCGATCTCGAACCGGCCGTCGACCAGGTAGAGCACGCGGTCGACCAGCGGGAGGATCGGGTTGATCTCGTGGGTGACGAACAGCACCGCGGTGCCGGCGTCGCGCCTGCGGCGGTCGATCAGGTCGCTGACCGCGCGTTGGTGGGCCAGGTCAAGTGACAGCAGCGGCTCGTCGCACAGCAGGACGTCCGGGTCGCCGATGAGTGCCTGTGCCACGCGGAGGCGCTGCTGCTCGCCGCCGGACAGCCTGCCGACGGGACTGTCCGCGTACCGCATGGCGCCGACCGCTGCCAGGGCCGCGTCGACGGTGCGGCGGCGGGCCGTGCGGCCGCGCAGGCCGATGCCCCAGCGGTGGCCGTCCAGGCCGAAGCCGACCAGGTCGCGGCCGCGCAGGCCGGCCGTGGCGTCCAGGACGTGTTGTTGCGGGATGTAGCCGATCCGTCGGTTGCCGGCCCCGGGCGGGGCGCCTGCCACGGTGACCGTGCCCCCGGTCAGCGGCTGGAGGCCGAGCAGGACACGCAGCAGGCTGGTCTTGCCGGAGCCGTTCGGGCCGAGGACGGCGACGAACTCGCCCGGTCGCACGGTCAGGTCGAGGTGGTCCCACAGGACGCGCGGGCCGTAGCTCAACTGCGCACCGCGCAACACGACGGCGGGTGTGTGGCGGTCCTTCGCTCGAGACTGGAGCGCGGCGCCGGCCGTCTCGGCCGTCATGGACTCGCCTCCGAGTATGCGGGAATGGAAACCGTTACCACTCCACTATAGCGAGCGGTGGCGCCGTGGACAGCTGCCACGACGCCACCAGCAGGCAGAACGACAGGGCTCATGCCTCCAGGCGCAGGCCCGTCTCCGGGTGGAACAGGTGGATCTCGGTGATGTCGCGGACCGCGACCTTGACCTGCTGGCCGATGGCAGGGGGGGTGCGGCCGTCGACCCGGACGACGAACCGCTCGTTGGCGTCGCCGATGCGGACCGCGCCGTGCACGTACGCGTCCGCGCCGAGCTCCTCGACCAGTTCCACGGTCATCGCGAAACCTTCCGAGTCGCTGTCGGCCAGACGCAGTGCCTCGGGGCGGACGCCGAAGATGATCTCGGCGAGGCCCTGGGCGGACGCGGTGGCCATCGCGGAGCGGGTCAGCGGCACGCGGACGCCGTCGAGTTCGGCGCCGTCGGAGTTCAGCGGCAGCGTCTTGAGGTTCATCGCCGGTGAGCCGATGAAGCCGGCCACGAACGCGTTCGCCGGCTTGTCGTACAGGGCGCGCGGGGTGTCGACCTGTTGCAGCACGCCGTCCTTGAGCACGGCGACCCGGTGGCCCATGGTCATGGCCTCGACCTGGTCGTGCGTGACGTAGATCGTGGTCGTGCCGAGGCGGTGCTGCAGCGCCGCGATGTTGGCCCGCGTCTCGACGCGCAGCTTGGCGTCGAGGTTGGACAGCGGCTCGTCCATCAGGAACACGCTGGGCTCGCGCACGATGGCCCGGCCCATGGCGACGCGCTGCCGCTGGCCGCCGGACAGCGCCTTGGGCTTGCGGTCCAGGTAGCGGCCCAGGTCGAGCATTTCGGCGGCCTCGGCCACCTTCGTCCTGATCTGGGGCTTGGGCATGCCGCGCAGCTTGAGGGCGAAGCCCATGTTCTCGGCGACGGTCATGTGCGGGTA
The DNA here is from genome assembly GCA_036503065.1 of Pseudonocardiaceae bacterium. GTDB lineage: Bacteria > Actinomycetota > Actinomycetes > Mycobacteriales > Pseudonocardiaceae > DATEPR01. Next base: position 4,729 of record DASXXM010000314.1, read on the forward strand.
GAGCGCGTAGGACTGGAACACCATCGCGATGTCGCGGTCCTTGGGCTGCACGTTCGTCACGTCGCGGCCGCCGATGGAGATGCTGCCCTCGTCGATGTCCTCCAACCCGGCCAGCATCCGCAGC
>DASXXM010000315.1:0-8203 GCA_036503065.1 Pseudonocardiaceae bacterium
TTGGGTGAGTAGCCGGGCGGAATCGCACCGCCCGGCTCTCCGAGAACCGTGCATGACACTCTCGCGTCACACGGCTCCTATCGCCCGACCAGCTATGGTCTTACCCCCCAGCTCCAATGCCTGAACATGCCAGGATAGGTCACACAGACCTCCCTCAGCAATGCGAAAGCCTTCCTGTAGCTGCGGCGCAGTCGTTTATACTTCCATGTGAGCCAACGCGCCAGATGATAATTGAGGCGCCGGAGGGTTTCCTTCAACTCAAAGCCGTAGAAGCGACCATAGTAGTTCACCCAACCCGCGAGCACGGGGTTGATCCGCGCCCTGAGTCCCTCCCAAGTCAAATACGTGCGCCGCCCAAGCCGCCATCCCCGCATAGTTTTCGCTATGGCCTTCTTGGCCTGCTTACTCACCGCAGGCATAACCCGGGTAATCATCACTCCATCTTTCCGCCGCACCCCACGAGCCCGAAACGTGTACCCCAGAAACGTGAACTCCGTGACCGGATAAGACCCACCACGCTGCTGATCCTTGCAGTACACAATCCGGGTCTTCCCAGGATGAACCTCCAGACCGAACGATGCCAACCGCGCAACTATCGCTTCAAGAACCCGTTCCGCCTGACTCTCCGTCACACAATGCACCACGACATCATCGCAGTACCGCTCGAAATCGACCGCCGGAAACTCCCGAGTGATCCACCTATCGAACGCATAATGCATGAACAAGTTAGCCAAAACCGGCGAAATCGCCGACCCCTGCGGAGTCCCACGATCCCGTGCCACCACTGTTCCATCCTGTTGCCGACTCGGCGCGGACAGCCACCGCTTCACATACAGTAGAACCCACCGTTGATCCGTGTGATACTCCACCACTTGCATGACCCGATCATGCGGGACCGTATCGAAGAAGGCCCTGATGTCCAGATCGATCACCCACGCCTTCTTCCAGCACCTCTCCCGGCACGCCCCGACCGCATCCAAGGCCGACCGCCCCGGCCGGTAACCGTACGAATCGGCGTGAAACAGCGGCTCAACCACTGCCTCCAACACCATCGCCGCCACCGTCTGGGCGACCCGATCCGCGACCGTCGGAACACCCAGTACCCGCGTCCCGCCATCACGCTTGGGGATCTCCACGGCCTTCACCGGCGACGGAAAGTACGTCCCCGAGGACATCCGATTCCACACCGTGTACAGATTATCCTTCAGATGGGACTCGAACCCCTCGATGGACACGCCGTCCACACCAGCAGCACCCTTGTTACCCTTGACCTTCTGGAAGGCATCCCACACCAGCATCTTATCGATACTGAACGACTTACCCGCCGATCGTGACTCGACCATTCAATTCCTCCCAACACCGTTGGTTGATCAAGCGATCCGAGTCTGGCAACCCATCCCCTTCGCTCCACTCCCATTACAGGAGCTTCACCGCTACTACGAGATGGCCCGCCCTCCTGTTCCGCAACCGGTACTCAATCCCTCACAGGTTCTCTGCTTGGAACTCTCCCTCTCGCCGGCAACACCACCCATGCCGACCATGTCGAAACGAGGAGTTCCCATGTTCCGTGCTCGCGCCTGGATCGGGCTCGCGCCACCTCTATGCCGGACACCACCAGGCCAATAAACAGGCACCCGCCCGGCTCATCCCAGAGACCCTTGACTACCCTGGTTTCGATGCCACCTGAAAGATAACGACACGTCATCGATGGTTCACTTGTATTCGCCTTCCCGATCCACACCTGACGCCATCACAACAGCGCCTTTTCCCCTGTCGCTCACCACCACGACTCATTCACCGCAACAGCACAGGGCGGTTTGAGACCTCCGCCTGCACAGCGATCCCGAAGGGCCCACCTTCATCACGAACACAGCATCGCTTCAGCACAAAGTCCGCCTTCTACCCCGGACCTCCTACCGTCACGTTCATGGCACACTCAAGGCATCTTTCCCGCCTTGACAACCCCAAAAACTGTTGCACGACAATGAGGGATCGGGATGATGCAGAAGCGCCAAAGCGTGCGGACCAGGCAAACAATTCAGGCAGCCGGCGGCGACTCGGTCAGCACCTCACGCAACCACTGCTCCACACCGGCGATGTGCACCGTCGCCCAGGCACGGGCCACTTCCGGCTGCCCGGCCGCGATGGCGTCACAGATCGAATGATGCTCGGCCAGCGTGCGCTCGACCGCAGCCTCCTGAGTGAGCCCGCGCCAGATCCGCGCCCGCTGCGTCGGCCCCGACAAACCCTCGACCAACGAACACAGCACCTGGTTCCCGGCACCCAGCGCGATCCGGCGGTGGAACTCCAGGTCGTTGGCCACCAGCTCCTCGACCGACGGATCGGGACCCAGCTTGTCCAGCAGCACCCGCAACTCGGTCACGTCGTCCCGCGTCATCCGGGCGGCGGCCATCGCGGTGGCGGCCGGCTCCAGGATGCGGCGGACCTCCAGGAACTCAAGGACGGTGTCGTCGCGGTGGAAGTCGATGACGAAGGCCATCGCGTCCAGCAGGACCGACGGCTCCAGGCTGGTGACGTACGTGCCGTCTCCTTGGCGCACGTCCAGCACGTGGATCAGCGACAACGCCTTGACCGCCTCGCGCAGCGAGTTGCGGGACAGGCCAAGCCGCTCGGCCAGGTCCGCCTCGCGGGGCAGCCGATCACCGGGATGCAGCGCGCCGGTGACGATCATCTCCTTGATCTTCTCGATCGCCTCGTCGGTAATTGCCACGGGCACCCTTCCCAGACATCGGATGTGTAGAGGATAGCCCTTCCACCGGGGACTACGTGCGGAAGATCTGCTCGGCGAGGCTCCACAACAGGCGGACGCCGTCGTCGGCACCGGAGTAGTCGTCCGGCACGTCGTGCAGGGGGCCGACCTGGGCCTGCCAGGTCACGTTCGCCGGGTGGTCGCGCAGGTGGTCCCGCATGGCGTGGTAGTCCTCGACATCGACGAGGTGGAACAGGTGCGTGCCGTCCCGCCAGATCCGCCAGTCCCGTACCCCGGCCGCCCGCAGCGCCGTGACCAGGTCCGCCGGCACGGTCGCGTGCAGGAGCTCGTAGTCGGCCTCCGCGCCGGCCCGCAGTCGGGTGTGTAGGGCGATCTCAGGCACGTCGACCTCCTAGTCATCGGATGAATTTCAGCACACTCAGTCACCGCACCGCAAGAAATCCCAAATCAACGGTCACACCTCCGAGGACATGGCCGGACCACCGTAAACTCGGGTCACTCATGACGAAGGCAGGCCGTGGTGACCGAACTCAGGGTGCCCCCCGTCGGCACGCCCGCGGGGATGCGGGAACTCAACCAGCGCGCGGTACTCGACCGCCTCCGTAGCCACGGACCGGACACCCGACCGAACATCGCGCGGGGCACGGGTCTCTCCAAGCCCACCGTCGGCCAGGCACTGCTCGACCTGGCACAGCACGGTCTGGTTCGGACGGTCGGCCGCACGCCGCGCGGACCCGGCCGCGCCGCCGTCGTCTACGAGGCGAACCCGGCCGCCGGGCACGTGCTGGGCATCGACATCGGGCGCGAGCTGATCCGGGTCGCGATCGCCGACCTGGCCGGCGACGTGGTCACGAAACTCGACGAGCACAATCGGGCCCGCACGGCGGACGCGCTGGTGCGGACCGTCCGGCGCAGCGCGGAACACGCGCTCGACCAGGCCGGCCTGCGGCGCGACGACCTGGTGGCCACGGTGGTCGGCAGCCCCGGCGTGTTGAACCAGCGATCCCGGTCGTTCGGCCACGTGCCGAACCTGCCCGGCTGGGAACGCAGGGGCCTGCTCGACGACCTGGAGACCGCCCTCGGCCCGGGCCTGCTGGTGGAGAACGACGCCAACCTGGCCGCGATCGGCGAGTACCGGACCGGCGCGGCGCAGGGTGTCGGCACGTTCGTCTGCCTGACCGTGGGCACCGGGATCGGCATGGGCATCGTGGTCGATGGCACGCTGTTCCGTGGCGCCAACGGCGCGGCGGGTGAGGTCGGCTATCTGCCCTACGGCTGGCCGACGGACGGCGACCCGGACGGCGACTACGCCAAACCGCGGCAGGGCATGTTGGAGGCGGCCGCGGCGGCACGGTCGGTGGTGGAGATCGCTGCGGCGAACGGGATGACCGCGAAGACGGCCCGCGACGTGTTCCGGCTGGCACACGATGGCGACGCGCGCGCGATCCGCGCGGTGCGCGAGGAGGCCGGGCGGCTGGCGTTCGTGGTGGCCGCGGTCGCCGCGGTGATCGACCCGGAGTTGGTCGTGCTCGGCGGCGGCGTCGGCACGAACACGGACCTGCTGCAGGAGCCGATGGAACGGATACTCGGCAGGACGACGCCGCTGGTGCCGCGAATCGTCGCGGGCGAACTGGGTGAGGGTGCCGTACTTGCCGGCGCGATCGCGACCGCGCTGCGGACCGCCCACGAAGTCGTGTTCGACCGAATGGTGCGCGCGGGTTGACGCGGTGCGCTCGGTAGCGGTGGAATATTTCCGGACAGTAGATCGACTTTGTCGATTATTCACGTTCCGGGCAGGCTTCATGAACCTCGTCAAACCCGCGTTACTGGCCGCCGTGATCGCGACCGCGGCCACGGCGCTGACCGCACCGGCCGCGGACGCGGCACCGAGCGCGGCGGCCCAGGTCCGCGCGGTCATGGCGAAGATGTCGCTCACCGACAAGGTCGAGCAGATGTTCGTCTCCTACGTCTACGGCACCAGCGCCACCGTGACCGACCCGGCCGACGTCGCGAACAACGAGGCCATCTACGGCAGCGGCGTCACCAACGGCGCCGACCTCATCGCGCGGTACCACCTCGGCGGGATCATCTACTTCAGCTGGGCCAACGGCCTGACCGACCCACAGGCGATCGGCGCGCTGTCCAACGGCCTGCAACAGGTCGCGATGTCCGGCGCGAACCCGATCCCGCTACAGATCAGCACCGACCAGGAAGGCGGCATCGTCAACCGGATCGGCGCACCGGTGGCCGTGTCACCGGGCAACCTGGCGATCGGCGCCACGTTCGACCCGGCCGACGCCTACCGGGCCGCGTCGGTGTCCGGCACGGAACTGCGCGCGATGGGCATCAACATGGACGACTCCCCCGTCGTCGACGTGAACACCAACCCGCGCAACGCCGCCGACGGCCCACGCTCCTTCGGCGACCGGCCCGCGATGGTGTCCGCGCTGGCCACCGCCGCGGTGCTCGGCTACCAACGGGCCGGTGTCGCCGCGCAGGCCAAGCACTTCCCAGGTCTCGGCGACACGACGGTGAACACCGACAACGGCGTTGCGGTCACCAACGAGACCCGCGCCCAGATCCTGGCGACCGACGTGCCGCCGTTCCGGGCCGCCATCGCGGCCGGCGCGAAGTCGATCATGGCCGCGCACATCGTGGCCCCGGCACTGGACCCGACGGGTCTGCCGGCCAGCCTGTCGAAGCCGATCGTGACCGGCCTGCTGCGCGACACGTTGCACTACAACGGTGTCGTGGTCACCGACGCGCTCAGCGCGGGCGCGCTGGCCGGCATCCCGGAGAACCAGGTCATCCTCGACGCGATCAACGCGGGCGACGACGAACTGCTGATGCCGGCCCACCTGCCCACCGACATCCAGACCGTGCTGGCCGCGGTGCGGGCCGGCACCGTCAGCCGGGACAGGATCGACCGGTCCGTCACTCGAATCCTGACCATGAAGGCGCAGTTGGGCCTGTTCGCCAACCCGTACACCACCACAGGGCGGATCACGTCCACGGTCGGCACGGCGGCACATCAGCAGACCATGGCCGACATCGCGCGGCACTCGATCACGCTGGTGCACAACAGGTCCCTGCCGATCCCGGCCGGCAGCCACGTGCTGGTCACCGGCTGGGGCGTCGGCACGACACAGACACTGACCAACGACCTGGCCGCGACCGGGCAGACGGTGCAACGCCTGTGGACCGGTTCACCGGGCCGGGCGGCCATCGACGCGGCGGTAGCGGCCGCGAGAACGAACGACGTCACGGTGGTGACGACCGGCAACGCCTGGGCGGACCCGACCCAGCAGAACCTGGTCGCGGCACTGCTGGCCACCGGCAGACCGATCGTGGTGGCCTCGGTCGAAGGCCCGTACGACGTGTCGTACTTCCCCACCGCCCCAACGTACGTCGCCGCCTACGACTACCAGCCGCCCTCGCTGCGGGCACTGGCGAACACGCTGGTCGGTGCGGCCGACCCGACCGGCCACCTCCCGGTCGCCATCCCCACCGCCGACGGCACGGCCACCCTGTACCGCTACGGCACCGGCCTGAGCTACTGACGCAGTGCTACTGACGCAGCGACCTGTCCACATGGGACGGTCCGGGTCGACCGTGACCGTCCCAGGTGCCGGAACTGTTCTGTTCGGGTATCGCGTCCGCGAGCGGCGCCTCCCGGGATGCCTCCGCGTGGAGCACTTCCGGCACCTCGATGTTGTTGACGACCGCACACAGCCGGGCCAGGGCGGCGACGATGTCCGCGGTGCCGCTCAGGTTGATGTCGGTGTCCGCGCGGGCCAACCACCACACGACGGCGCTGCCGGTGTCCTTCAGTACGTCGTTGGCCAGGTACGCGCGTTTGTTGCGCTCACGCTCGCGTTCCTCTTCCCAGAGGACCTCGTCCTTGCGCAGCTCGGCCATCTTCTGCAGGCGGACCAGGTCGGTGTCCGAGACGCCCAGCTGGACGTGTGTCGCCCACGCCTCGACGAGGCCGGAACTGTCGCCGCGGACCGTGCCCAGGGCGCTGCTGAGCCGGAACTGCCCCAAGGTGTACCGATACGGCGGTTCCTGCACGGTCACCTCGGTCGCGCGGGCCACGATGGCGTCGATGGCGAGCGCGGCCGGGTTGGCGTGCCGCCAGCCTGCGGGGCTGGGTATCTCGCGCCAGCAGACCGTGGCCGAGAACAGGAAGTCGTAGTCCGGGATCGCGCTGGGCAGCGGCACGTTCGCCACGGTGTCGCTCGGGAACCGCGGTGGCGGCGGCGCCTGCTCCAGCTGGGGCGGCGGCGCGACCTGCTGTCGTCGTAGTTCGTCCTGCTGCGCCCGCTGTAATTCGGCCTGCTGTGCCCGGTACCGCATGGTCCGCCGGACCTGGAACGGAATGAGCGGCGACACCAGGATCAGCAGCAGCCACGGCCAGCCCAGGAGCAGCGCCAGCACGGCCGGCACGCCGACCGCACCGCCGGTGAGCACGAAGAGCAGCGTCTTTTCTTCGGTGGTCATCGAGTCGACTCCTCGGCGAACTCAGCCCCCGAGTCGACGACGTTACCGAGCGCTGCGGTACGGGCGTTCTCTGTGACATCAAGTGTTCACAGAGAATCGCCCGATCGGCCGACGCTCAGCTCAGGGCGCGGGACCGGTCGTCCGCGGCGAACGGGACGCCGCTGGACATGCCGCGCAGGACCACAACCGCGGCTTCGCCGCACAGATTCAGGCCTGCGGCCAGCAGGATGCTGGACGTGGACAGCCCGGCCGTCACACCCATGGCACTCGCGGCCACCATCAGGCCGATCCGGGCGGCGATCGCGGCCACCCACCAGGCGAGGCTGGTCGGGCGGTAGCGCAGCCACAGGAAACCGTTGCGCTCGTAGAGATGCACCGACGTGCCGCGCAACGCGCCCAGTGCCAGCACGACAAGTCCGCTGACCACCAGGTAAGCGAGGTCAACCGAGGTCAGGTGCGGCACGGCCCGCGCGACGTCGACGCCGCCGATAACGGCGAGCACCAACGGCATCATGGCCGTTCGGCGCAGTTTTACCTGCTGCCCACGGAAACGGCTGACCAACACATAACCGACCGCCGCGACGATCAGCGCGATCCGCAGGAATTCAGACACGACATCTCCCCACCCGACCCGGTCCCGACCCGATGCCGACACCATCGGGACCCAGGCTGCCGCCGACCGGCCGCCGGAACGTCAACCGGCGGGTGGATCACGGGTGGAACTCGGGCTCGTCGGGGTGGACCGCCGGGCGGGTCCGGTCGTCTTGACGACCCGGGCACCACTCCCTATCGTCTCCTTTGTTCACATCTAAAAATATCATTCAGATATGCGAATGCGGTCAGGAAGGATCGCCATGAGCCGGAACGGTATTCGCTGGTCAGCAACAATAGGAGTCAGTGCCCTGCTGCTCGCCGCGTCGACGGCGGTCACGGCGGGCGCGGCGACACCAGTGATCGTCATCGACCAGACGG
>DASXXM010000316.1:0-6950 GCA_036503065.1 Pseudonocardiaceae bacterium
GGCCGACCGCGGGCTTCTGGCCGACCTTCGGGGCCAGCGCCTGCCGGGCCTCGACCGCCTGCGCCTTCGCGTGCTGCTCCTCGACGTCCATCCGCTTGAACACGAAGTGCTGCTGCGCCAGCGTCCAGCCGTTGTTGCTCAACCAGTACAGGAGCAGACCGACCGGGAAGCCGCCACCGAAGACCAGCACACCGAGCGGGAAGATGTACAGGGTCAGCTTGTTCATCATCGCGGTCTGGCCGGTGGTCGGCGTGCCCATCGCGGCCTGCCGCTGCACGGACAGCCGCGCGGTGAAGTGGGTCGCGACGGCGGCCGCGATCATCAGCGGGATCGCCACCGGCGCGACACCCCAGTGCCAGCCGGGCGACCCGCCGAGACTGCCGATGCCGAGCACCGCGTCACCCAGGTGGGCGTCGAACAGCTTGGCGGCGAGGTACGAGTGCACGTCGGCGGCCTTGAAGAAGTACACCTCGCTGGTGCCCGGCCGGAACGAGCGCAGTACGTGGTTCAGGCCGATGAACACCGGGATCTGCAACACCATCGGCAGGCAGCCGCCCAGCGGGTTGACCCCGTGCTCCTTCTGGAGCTTCTGCATCTCCTGGGCCTGGCGCTGCCGGTCGTTGGCGTACTTCTTCTGGATCTTCTTCATCTCCGGCGCGAATGCCTGCATCTTGCGCATCGACCGGATCTGGTGCACCGCGGGCTTGAGCAGGACCAGCCGCAGGGTGAAGACCAGCATGATGATCGCCAGGGCCCAGCCGACGAAGTTGGACGGACCCAGAACGAACCCGAACACCTTGTGCCAACACCACAAGATGAACGAAACGATGTCGTAGATGAAGCCGAAATTCACGGTACTACTCCTCGGCAGGGGTCTGGTGGACTCGATCCCGATGTAGGACCGCGTGATGCCCTGGGTCTGGTTGTCGGTCGGGCCCCGACCGGCGCGGCGGCACCGGATCCAGCCCACCGGGATGCCACGGCCCGCACCGCAGCAGCCGACGCAGCGCCAGCCAACTGCCGCGCAGTGCGCCGTGCACGGTCAGCGCTTCGACCGCATACGCGCTACAGCTGGGATAGAACCGGCAACTCGGCGGCAGGAACGGCGAGATCCACCGGCGGTAGACGTTGACGAGCGCCACCAGCGGCCGTGCCGCCGGGCCGGGCCGCACCGGCGCAACGGAGGTGTCCCGCTCAGCACTAGTCACGCCACATCGCCACTCAGCTTCAGTCGACGCAGTGCCCCGTCCAGATCCGCACCGAGTTCACTGCTGGACGCAGCCGCCGATGCCGGCAGCGCTCTGATCACCAACGCACAGTGGGCCGGCAAAGTTCCGAGCCGGTCGGCCACCAGGTGCCGCAGCCTGCGGCTGACCCGGTGGCGCACCACGGAATTGCCCACGGCCTTACTGACGACGAAACCCACCCGGGCGGTGTGCTGACCCGCCTGGATGGGCATCGAGTTCGCATTCTCCGCATCCCGATCGGCCGTCAGGGCATGCACGACCAACCGGGGCCGCCCCACACGACGTCCCCGGCGAACCACCGTCCCGAACTCCTGACTGCGGGTGAGTCGGGCCGCCGCGGGGAGCACGGCGTCGCGGCGATCAGGCCGACAGCTCGGCGCGACCCTTGCGCCGACGGGCGCCCAGAATCGCCCGGCCGGCGCGGGTACGCATCCGCAGCCGGAACCCGTGGGTCCTCGCGCGGCGGCGGTTGTTGGGCTGGAAGGTGCGCTTGCCCTTGCTCACGGTCGGTCTCCAGGCTTCTCACAACGGGGGTCCAGCAGGTCTCGGTCTCCCCGGCCACGACGCGTGCGCTGGCGGGAGTGCACGCCAAAGGCACCCGCCGCAAACGGGAGACACTTCGAGGGTACGCACCGTCGACCGGCCTCACCAAATCGGGGGTACCGGGCCATGTCGTTCGGCGATCCGCCTTCCGCCTGGCGATACTTGCCCCGACGAACTCTTGTGGCAAGCCGCCACGCTTGTTAGCGTGCCCCTTCTGTTGTGGGCGAGGGGGAACCTAGCTACGGCCGCAGCGCCGGAACGTTGAACCCGCGGGGGGTTCGATGGTGACTGCCGTACGTTCGTGCACAGTTGTGGACAAACCTGTGGACACCTCGACGCTCGGTGCTCCTTCCATCCGGCACGATGTGGGTTCCACCAACGCGGAACGATGCGTAGTGCTGATGAGGGGAGGGGAACCCGCAGTTGTCCGACCACCAGACCAACCTCGGCCTCGTGTGGGAAGAGGTCGTCCAGGAGCTATCGGACGGCACTCTGTCACCGCAGCAGCGGGCGTGGATGCGGGTGACCCGTCCGATCGGCCTGCTGGACGGGACCGCCCTGCTCGCGGCGCCGAGTGACTTCGCCAAGGAAGCCATCGAACGCGCCCTGCGCGCGCCGATCACCGACGCCCTGTCCCGCAGGCTGGGACGCAGTGTTTCTCTCGCGGTGAAGGTGGACGCCACGGCGCCCGTGGTGAAACAGGTGCCGGCCGCACCCACGGCCGTGCCCGAGATCACCGTGCCCATCCCGGCCGACCCGCTCGCGTCCGCCGACGGCGCGGAACCCGGCGACAACAACGCGGCCGACGAGGTGGACGAGGAGGGCGACGCGCTGGCCACCGTGCACGAGATCTGGCCCACGTTCGCCGGCTCCGGCGCGACCGGACCGGTGACCGAGCCCTTCACCGCGCCCGCCAAGCCGCAGACCTCGCAGACCAGACTGAACGAGAAGTACACCTTCGACACGTTCGTGATCGGCTCGTCCAACCGGTTCGCGCACGCGGCCGCGGTCGCCGTGGCCGAGGCGCCCGCCCGCGCGTACAACCCGCTGTTCATCTGGGGCGAGTCGGGTCTCGGCAAGACCCACCTGCTGCACGCGGTCGGGCACTACGCGCAACGGCTGTTCCCCGGTATGCGGGTGCGGTACGTGTCGACCGAGGAGTTCACCAACGACTTCATCAACTCGCTGCGCGACGACCGGAAGGTGGCGTTCCAGCGCCGCTACCGCGACGTGGACGTGCTGCTGGTGGACGACATCCAGTTCCTGGAGGGCAAGGAAGGCACCCAGGAGGAGTTCTTCCACACCTTCAACACGCTGCACAACGCGAACAAGCAGATCGTGGTCTCCTCCGACCGCCCACCCAAGGGGCTTGGCACGCTGGAGGACCGGCTACGCACCCGGTTCGAGTGGGGCCTGATCACCGACATCCAGCCACCCGAGCTGGAGACCCGGATCGCCATCCTGCGCAAGAAGGCCGCGCAGGACCGGCTGGCCGCGCCCGCCGAGGTGCTGGAGTTCATCGCCGACCGGATCGAGCGCAACATCCGGGAGCTGGAGGGCGCGCTGATCCGGGTGACCGCGTTCGCGTCGCTCAACCGGCAGCCGGTGGACGTGCAGCTTGCCGAGATCGTGCTGCGCGACCTGATCCCGGACTCGCACGCGCCCGAGATCAGCGCCTCCACGATCATGGCGGTCACGGCCGAGTTCTTCGCGGTGAGCATGGACGACCTGTGTGGGCCGGGCAAGACGAAGGCACTGGCCCAGGCACGGCAGATCTCCATGTATCTGTGTCGCGAGCTGACCGACCTGTCGCTGCCCAAGATCGGCCAGACGTTCGGCGGCCGCGACCACACCACGGTCATGCACGCGGACAAGAAGATCCGCAAGGAGATGGCGGAGCGCCGCCGCATCTACGACCAGGTCCAGGAACTCACGTCCCGCATCAAGCAGCGCGCCAGAGGCTGATCCACCCGCATCGAAGGCCGGCATCCCGAGGGTGCCGGCCTTCCTTGTTCCTGGACGTCGCACCGCTACCGGGTGGCCGCCGTGCTGCACCCGAACATCTGGGCGGTACACAGCCGGCTCACCGGGTTTTTGGGACGGTGTCGGCCCGCCGGCCGGACCCGCAGGACACGGCAAGGTGAATATTCGGGCCGCCGCGAGCCTGTGGATGGAGCCGTCAGCCTGGGGACCACACCACCCACATCTGGGGATCAAATTGTGGACAACTCGGCCGATGTGTGGACCGTTCGGCCGAGCCCAGAAGTTGTCCACCGACCCCCAAAGCTGTCCACCGGTTGCGCACCGGGCCAGTCCACACCCAACCCACGCCCTGGAGCTGGGCGAACGCCGTCCATCCACACAATCCACACCGCCTACTGTTACTGCTGTCTTAGTTCTTCTCTTAGAAGAAAAACAGAAGAACAACAGGGGCTGTGGACGGTGGGGACAGCTCGCGACACCGCTGTCCGGGTGATCCGGCGAACCGGTCGGCCCGGAGTGACGGCACCGCCGGTCAGGCTCTACGGTGGGACTCCACCGCAGGCATGGGCTCCCGGAGCGCCCGGCACCGTGCTTGCCTTCTCGCCGCGCGAACCACTGTCACGAGGTCGGTGCGGCACCCGACATGCAAACCGGAGGGACGTTCGATGAAGATTCGCGTCGAGCGGGACGGACTTGCCGACGCCGTCGCCTGGGTGGCTCGCAGCCTGCCGTCCCGGCCGTCGATTCCGGTGCTGGGCGGTGTGCTGATCGACGCGGGCGGGGACGGCACCGACTCGGCCGACGCCCTGACCGTGGCCGGGTTCGACTACGAGGTCTCGGCCACCGTGGACGTGCCGGCGACCATCGCGGCCCAGGGCAGGGCGCTGGTGTCCGGCCGGCTGCTCGCGGACATCACCAAGTCGCTGCCGGCCCAGCCGGTCGAGATCTCCGTGGACGGCTCGCGGGTCACGATCACCTGTGGCAGCGCCAAGTTCAGCCTGCCGACCATGCCGGTTGAGGACTACCCGCAGCTGCCGACGATGCCGCAGCGCGCGGGCGAGGTGGCGGGCGAGGTGTTCGGCCAGGCCGTCGCGCAGGTCGCGATCGCGGCCGGCCGGGACGACACTCTGCCGATGCTGACCGGAGTCCGGTTGGAGATCGGGGCAGCGAAGCTGACCCTGGTCGCCACCGACCGGTTCCGCCTCGCGATGCGTGAGTTCGAGTGGCACTCCGGCGGCGACCTGCCGGCCGACACCGCAGTGCTCGTCCCGGCGCGGACGCTGGCCGAGGCGGCGAAGACGTTGGGCACGAGCGGCAACTCGGTGGAGATCTCGCTCGCCTCCGGCGACGGGTTGCTCGGCCTCGCCGGTTCCGGTCGGCGGGCGACCAGCAGGCTGCTGGACGCGGAGTTCCCGAAGTACCGGCAGCTGCTGCCCAGCGAGCACACCGCGGCCGCGGTGATCGCGGTCAGTTCGCTGGTCGACGCGATCAAGCGGGTTTCCCTGGTGGCCGAGCGCGGCACGCAGGTCCGGCTGGAATTCAGCGAGGGCTCGCTGCGCCTGTCCGCGGGCGGCGACGACGAGGGCAGCGCAGAGGAGGAGTTGTCGGCCGACTTCACCGGTGACCCGGTGACCATCGCGTTCAACCCGGGCTACCTGCTCGACGGTCTTGGCGCGCTGCACACCGAACGCGCCCACCTGTCGTTCACCACACCCAATCGACCCGCGCTGGTGAAGCCGGTGGGGGAGGATGGCGACGTGCTCCCCGGGTACCTGTACCTGCTGATGCCGGTCCGGCTGCCGGGCTGAGCCCGAACCCGAAGTACGACTTCCGGGACCGTGGCGGTCCCGCCTTCAACAGGGGAGGACTGCGACCGTGCAGCTCGGACTCGTCGGCCTTGGCAAGATGGGCTTCAACATGCGCGAGCGTTTGCGTCGCGCCGGACACGAGGTCGTCGGCTACGACCGGAGCCCGGACGTGAGCGACTCCACGTCACTGGCCGACATGGTCAAACAGCTCGACGCACCCCGAACCGTCTGGATCATGGTGCCGTCCGGCGACCCGACCAGGCAGACCGTCCACGAACTGGCCGACCTGCTCGCCGACGGCGACCTGGTGATCGACGGCGGCAACTCCCGGTTCACCGACGACAAGGCGAACGCCGCGTTCCTGGCCGAACGCAAGATCGGCTACCTGGACTGCGGCGTGTCCGGCGGCGTGTGGGGGCTGGAGGTCGGCTACGGCCTGATGGTCGGCGGGCCGGCCGACCAGGTCGAGCGCGCGATGCCGGTGTTCGACACGTTGCGCCCGGAGGGCCCGCGCGAGGAGGGCTTCGCACACGCGGGCGAGGTCGGTGCCGGGCACTTCGCCAAGATGGTGCACAACGGCATCGAGTACGGCCTGATGCAGGCCTACGCCGAGGGCTACGAGCTGCTCAGTGCCGTGGACGAGGTGAAGGATGTGCACGCCGTGCTCAAGGCGTGGACCAAGGGGACCGTGGTCCGATCGTGGCTGCTGGACCTGTTGGTCCGCGCGCTGGAACAGGATCCGGGCCTGTCCAAGATCAGCGGCTACACCGACGACTCCGGCGAGGGCCGCTGGACCGTGAACGAGGCGATCGACCACGCCGTACCGGTGCCGGTGATCTCGGCCGCGCTGTTCGCCCGGTTCGCGTCGCGGCAGGAGGACTCGCCGACCATGAAGGCGGTCGCCGCGCTGCGCAACCAGTTCGGCGGCCACGCCGTGCACTCGGTCGGTCCGTCGTCCCCACCGAGCGGCTGACAGTCCACCCCCATGTTGGTGCGACACCTGCAGGTCACCGACTTCCGGTCGTGGCCGCAGGCCGATCTGGTGCTGGAATCGGGCCCGAACGTACTGATCGGGTCGAACGGGCAGGGCAAGACGAACCTGGTCGAGGCGATCGGCTACCTGGCCACCCTCGCCTCGCACCGGGTGGCCACGGACGCGCCGCTGGTCCGGCACGGTTGCGAACGGGCGGTCATCCGCGCCGCGGTGGTCAACGCGGGCCGCGAACTACTGGTGGAACTGGAGATCACGCCGGGCCGGGCGAACCGGGCGCGGATCAACCGCGCGCCCGCCGCCCGCCCGCGCGACGTGCTGGGCATCGTGCGCACGGTCCTGTTCGCGCCGGAGGACCTGGCGCTGGTGAAGGGCGAT
>DASXXM010000317.1:0-11945 GCA_036503065.1 Pseudonocardiaceae bacterium
GCCCTGTGCCTCCCGTTGCGCGGCAAGACCACGTATTCGGGAATCCGCGGCGGTGTCCGCCGCCGCCTGTCGGGACAGCTCGATGGTCTGGTGCCCGTCGTCCTCGTACAGCGTCATGTCGGCCTCCCGCACGAGCGCGAATGGCCGCAACGATTCGTACCCGCCACGAATGGCCATGCGGACCGCGATCCTGGTCCAGTACAAGGCCTGTCGGTTGCTCCCGGACTCCTGGCTCATCCAACCTAGGTACTCGGCGTAGTGGGCGGCGAGCCGCCACAGGCCCGCGCTCGCGTCCGCGGACGCCTTGCTGGCGAGGCTGCGCAGGATGTGCGTCTCCGCGATCAGCATCGGCAGCGTCAGCGCGGCGTTCACCAGTTGACCGAACGACCGGGCCTGGTCGAACCGCCCACGGAACAACGGGATCGCGATCGCCGGATCGATCGGATACTGACCGGCCGCGAAGTTCGGCCCGAACGTGGCCGCGAAGTCCGCTCCGTGACCGGCGACCGGAGCGAAGTGCCCGATGCCGTCCGGATCGAGCCGGACGGACCAGTAATCGTCGTCCAGTCCGTCGTCGGCACGATCCGCGGCGGCGGGCGGTGGTTCCGCGGCCAGTGCCAACAGTTCCCCGTTGGCTTCCAGGGCAGCGTCACACATCCGGGCGAACGTCGTGGTCACCGACTGGCTGCCGGACTCGATCTTGCTCAGGTGGCTCTTGCTGTAGTGGACGCGCGCGGCGAGCTGGGACAGGGACAGTTGGGCCTGCCCCCGCCGACGCCGAAGCTCGACACCGAATGCCTCCCGTGCCGTCATGCACGCCTCCCCGGTGACGTGGCCGGACCGCATACTGACTATTGTGCACGGCGATCGGCGTGCACGCGGTATCTGTCCGATAATTCGTCAGGACAACTTCTGGCCAGATTCCAGACCTACGACAATCCCACGATAAGATGGTTTGGCGATAGCCCCGGGTCGTGTCACATGGTAAGAACGATTCGTGCACGTGACGCAGGCGACTGACGGCAACGGCTGGAATAACACCAGGCCGTGGCGCCGCCTGTCGTCCAATCTCGTGCACCACACCCCCTGGTTCGTGGTCCGGCAGGACGATGTGGTGCGTCCGGACGGCTCAGCCGGTACCTACGAACGGGTGGATTCCCGCGGTGCGGTGACCGTATTGGCAATAGACGAGTTCGATCACGTCGCGATCACACGCCAGTGGATATACCTGCACGAAGACACCCAATGGCGCCTACCGGGCGGCGGCATCGACACCAGCGACGCGAGCCCGTTGGAGGCCGCGAAAAGGGAACTGGCCGAGGAAACGGGCCTGCGCGCGGCCGAGTGGTCGGCGATGGGCCGGATCAACTGCGCGGACAGCCTGACCAATCACGTGGACTACCTGTTCCTGGCCACCGGCCTGACGCAGGGCAAGCAAAGCCTGGGGCCGGGTGAGGGGGACCTGCGGGTGCTCCGGTTACCGTTGTGGCAGGCGGTCCGGATGGCCATGGACGACCAGGTCCCGGACGCCGGCAGCGCACATGCCCTGGTGAAGTACGCGGCGCAGCGCGCCGGCATCGGCACCGACGCGGTGGACGCGACCTGTCCGGATGCCGGCCAATCATAGGAGCTACGCGGCACCCGACCCGGCCCTGGCGTGCGCGACGGCGGCCGCGCCGACGACGCCGACTCGCTCGCCCAGCGTGGCGAGCCTGATCCGCACCGCACGGGCGGCGGGGCCCATCGCGAACGCGCGCACCCTGGCTCGTACCGGCGCCAGTAGCTGCTCACCCGTTCGGCTGACGCCGCCGCCCAGTACGACGATCTGGGGTTCGAACAGGTTGACCAGGCCGACCACGGCCGAGCCAAGCAGGTCCGTGGTCTCCCGCCACACCTCACCGGCCAGGGGGTCGCCTGCGCCGGCTGCCGCGGCCACCACCTCGGCCGTGATCAGCGGGACCGCGCCCAACGTCGACCGCTCCCCCGCGGCCAGGCGTTCCCGGGCTCGGTCGGCGATGGCCGTGCCGGACACGTAGGCCTCGAGGCAGCCCGACGAGCCGCAGTTGCACCGCCTGCCCTCCGGCACGACCACGATGTGGCCCGGCTCGCCGCCGTTGCCGGAGCTGCCCCGCAGCACCCGGCCGCCTGCCACGATGCCGCCGCCGACACCGGTGGAGATCGTCAGGTAGATCATGTCGGTGGCGCCGTGGCCGGCACCGTAACGCCACTCGCCGACGGTGGCCGCCGTCGCGTCGTTCTCGACCCAGGTCGGCAGGCCGATCGCGGCGCTGACCATGTCGGCCAGTGGCACGTCGCGCCAGCCTGCCAGGTTCGGCGGCTCGTGCACGACGCCAGAATGCGCGTTCACGGGGCCGCAGCAGCCGATGCCGGCGCCGCGCACCTCCGCCCCGCTCACGCCCGCGTCGGCGAGTACCTTGCCGGCCAGCTCGCACAGCCGCGAGACCACCCGGTCCGGACCGTCGGCCGCGAACGTCGCGACTGTCGCGAACGCGCGCACGTCACCGTCCGCCGTGACGAGTCCGGCCGCCAGCTTCGTGCCGCCGACGTCGAGACCCAGTGCGAGCGCGCCGGAGGACCACAGATCTGCGTTCATCCTCGGACCTTCCGGCGACGGCTGATCGGCACGACCCACCTGGCTCGAAACCGTGCCGCGAGCATACGATGATCGGCCGGCCTTCGGACCAGGAAACAGGGGTGGCGGACAGGTGGCACGAGCGGGGGTGGTCCTTGCCGTCGGTTCGGCGACGGCCGGTGTGCTGCTGAACCTCTTCGGTCGACGCACGCCGTGGCGGCGCTATCCGTGGTATCTGGCCGGCATGGCCGCCGGCCTGGGCGGCACGGAACTGGGCGCGCCGCTGGCCGCGACCCAGGTACTGGCCGGCGGCCTGGCGATCGGCATGGGTGCGGGCCGCAGCCGGGTCGGGGCGGCGGGGCTCGCGGTGGCGGCGGGCACGGCGGCCGGACTCGTCGGGCTGCACCGGCAGTCGTCGGCCGCGGCCGACGTGCTCCAGCAAGCACTCGGCGAACCGCAGGACCCGGCGCCCGAGTACGGAAAGCCTTGGGCGACAAGGGATATCCGCTATCATGATGACGCGCCGGAACAGCGGCTGGACATCTGGCGCGGCACCGCGACGACCACCGGCGCGCCGGTGGTGATCTACGTGCACGGTGGGTCCTGGGTCGGCGGCAGCAAACGTGGCCAGGGCGCCCACCTGATCACCGAACTGACCGCGCGCGGCTGGCTGTGCGTGTCCGTCGACTACCGGCTCGGCCCGCGCAACCGGTGGCCGTCGATGATCGTGGACGTCAAGCGCGCCATCGCCTGGGTGCGCGCGAACATCGCGACCTACGGCGGTGACCCGGGGTTCGTCGCGATCACCGGCGGCTCGGCGGGCGCGCACCTGGCCGGGCTGGCCGCGTTGTCCGCCAACGATTCCCGGTTCCAACCCGGCTTCACCGACGCCGACACCACGATCCAGGCCGCCGCGCTGCTCTACGGCGTCTACGACCTGACCGCACTGAACGACGACGGCAGGCCGCGCCTGCGCGACTACGTCCGCAAGGTGCTGTTCGACGCCGACCTGCTCGACGACGAGGACACCTGGCGCGGCGCGTCACCGACCTGGCGGGTGGACGCGGACGCGCCGCCGATGTTCGTCGTGCACGGCGACCGGGACGAGATCGTGTCGGTCACGCAGGCCCGCCGCTTCGTCGAGCGGGCCAGGGCGGTGACACGGCAGCGCATCGCCTACGCCGAACTGCCCTACGCGCACCATGCCTTCGACCTGATCGGCTCGGCGCGCACGAAGGCCACCGTCCGGGCGGTCGGGCAGTTCCTGGACGCCGCTCGTTGACTACCAGGACCCGTGGTCCACAAAGGACGCCAACTCGGGCACGAACAGCCTGGCGTCGATCGTGCCGACGCCGGATGCCAGGTCGTACCCGCGCCGCGCGGCGAAACCGGCGACGGTGACGAGCTTCCCGCCCTGCGTGAACGACACGGTGTTGTCGCCCTTCGTCACGTCCACGATGCCGGGTGCGTGCGCACGGGACATGAAGTAGAGCGCCGGGTTGATCAGGCCGAGCGGGTGGCCGGCCCGCTGCGCGGCGAGTGCCACGATGCCGGCGAACAGCGGGGTCGCCTCGCTGGTGCCGCAGGTCGGGTACCAGCCGGCAGGCTGGCCGCCGAAGCTCTGGAAGACGTTGACCGAGCCGTTGCACGCGCCGCTCATCGAGATGTCCGGCACGCCGCGCTGGGCGCCGACCACGTTCGCCACCGGGAACTGGTAGTCCGGTCGCGGGAACACGATCGACCTGCCGCCACCACCGGCCAGCGCATGGGGACCGTTGTCACCGAAGATGTACTGCTGGGTCGGCGCGTCGAACGTGTCGTTCCAGACCACGTCCGGGGCGGTGTGGTTCCCCTGCGCGTCCAGGCTCAACTCGGTGCCGCCGACGCCGGTCACCAGCGGGTCGCTGCCCGGCCATGACGTGACCGGGACCGTGAAGTCGCCAGGGCCCACCGTGGCGTCGGTGGCGCCCGAATCGCCGGTGGCGGTCAGCACGGTCACGCCCTTGGCCGCCGCGTCCTGGTAGGCGCCGCGCAGGGCGAGCAGGGATTCCTTGCTGGGGAAGGTTTCCTCGGTGGCGCTGAAACTCTGGCTGATGACGGCGGCCAGGTGGTTGTCGATCACGAACTTCTCGGCGGTCACGATTTCCGGGAACCCGCTGATGCCCTCGTTCTCCGACGTCGGCGTCTCGACCAGCAGGATGCTCGCCATCGGCGCCATCGCGTGTGCCCACTCGACGTCCAGATCGGTCTCGCCCGCCCATCCGACCCGGTCGGCGTCGTGCGGGTTGTACGGCGGCACGGCACCGGTGGGCTGGATGACGGTCAGCTTCGGTGTGGGCAGGGCGAATGTCTGATCGAACACGTTCAGGTCCTGTTGGATGGTGGGCGATCCGAACGAGTCGACTATCGCGATCGTCTGGCCTTGGCCCTCGGTGCCGTCGGCGAACAGTGCCGGGAGGTCGTAGGCCCGCTGGAGTTGGGCCGGGGCATAGCAGGCGATCCGAAATTGGGTCGCGCACTGTGCCGTGGTCAGTGGTGCGGTCGAGGCCGCGCCGACGTGATGGGCGATCGGGCGCAACGTGACCAGATCGGGTGGGACGGCGGCCGGTGCCACGATGCCGGTCGTCGCGATGCCGGTCGCGGCGAGTGCGGCCAGGAGGACGAGACGGGATGTGCGCATCGGAGACTCCGTGGGGGCGATCGGCCGACGTCTGGTCGCGTCGTGCTGACCAGGACGCTATCACCGCTGGTGATCGTTCGATCACTGGCTGGTTATCGCCCGGACGGGTGAGCGGGGCAACCGAACAGAGTAGGGCCCCGGCACCGTAGCGTGTCGAGGCCCTGCTCTGGCCGTTCGCCTGCGCCCGACGCGTTCCTCGTCGGCACGGCGACGGCCTCTCGGTAGCGATGCCACCTACCCGCCGGTCGTGGCGCTACCGCTGGCTACCCGGTGATCTTCGTGAAGACCTTGGTGTAGGCGTAGCCGAGGGTCTTGTCGAATCCGTCAACCTCCCAGAAGGACAGTTCGCCGACGCCGTTCGTCTTCGCGAAGCTCTCCAGGGTGGCCGCGTTGGCCTGGCTGAAGAACTCGTTGTCGTCGTTCTGGCCGGCGATCGGGGTCAGGCCCATCATGTTCCACAACTGCGTCGACGACGAACCGGTGAAGATCTTGCCCAGCTGGGTGTGTGTCGCGTTCGCGCCGGACTCGGCGTCCTTCAACGCGTTCTGGCCGTTGCCGAAGTCCATCGTCATGATGTTGACGACGGTGACCTTGACGCCCTTGCTCTTCGCGTCCTTCAGCAGGGCCTGCGCGTTGGACTCGAGGCCGTTCGGGGCGACCGGCAGGGTGTAGTCGACCTGCACGGCGGGATTTGCCTTCTGCAGCGCGGCAAGCGCTTGGTCGCGCCGCGAGTTGGCGGTGGTGTTGTTCAGGTCCGAGCCCTCGATGTCGAAGTCCAGCCTGGTCACACCGTAGGTCTTGACGATGTTCGCGTATTCGGCCGTCAGGCTGGACACCGAGGTGCACTTCTCGGCCGGCTCGCCGCCCGCCGCGCCGCCGAACGAGATGATCACGTTGCCGCCCGCGGACTTCAGCGCGTTGATCTGGGAGGTGAACGCGCCGACCGAATCGCCGTTGTCCTCCCACTGCGCGGTGCAGCTGCCCTTCGGGATCAGGAAGGCGAGCGTGTAGAACTTGTTGCCGGACGCCTTCATGTCCGCGGCCATGTCGCCCGCGTCGCTGCTGGCGATCTGCAGATAGGGCGCCGCATAGTGGGTCGGGAAGCTGCTCGCGGCCGGCGTGACCGCGGCGGACGACACGCCGGTCATGGCGACGATCGCCGCTGCCGGCACGAGTGCCATGCCCGCGGCGAGCAGGGTTGTGCGGAGCTTGCGTGCCATACGAGGTCCCTCCGGTTGATTAGGCGACCTGAAAGTTAAGAAACCTTCCTTACGTATGGGCAGAACATAGGCTCGCCGCCGGGCGCCGGTCAAGACCGGGCGGATGCGGAAAATGGCTGTCTGTCGAAGAAATCTGTCAACCAGTGGACCACGGACAGCGCTGGTCCGGACCACCGCATGGTGGAACGAGTGGCGATGCCGCCGACCAGCCGATTGGATGGCGCACATGACACAGGCACCGGCCGAGATCGTCGAGCAGGAACGACGGCTGCGCCGCGATCTCGGCTTCCTCGGGCTGACTGCGATCGGCTTCTCCAACATCGTCGGGTCCGGTTGGCTGTTCGCCGCGATGTACGCCGCGCAGATCGCCGGGCCCGCGGCGCTGCTGTCCTGGATCGGCGCCGGTGTCCTGTGCGCGCTGATCGCGCTGGTCATGATCGAGCTGGGCGCGACCCGGCCGGAGGGCGGCGGCACCGTGCGCTGGCCGCTGTATGCCAACGGGCGACTGGTCGGCACGGTGATCGGCTGGTCCGTGCTGCTGTCGGTGGGCGGCACGGCGGCGGAGATCACCGCGATCATGCGCTACGCCGACCACTACCTGTCCTGGCTCTACCACGGCTCGACGCTCAGCATCGGCGGCGTCGCGGTCGCCGTCGGGCTGAGCGCGCTGCTGACCGCGCTGAACTGGTTCGCGGTGCGGATGTTCGCCCGGCTGAACAATCTCGTCACCGTCCTCAAGGTGGCGGTGCCGGTGGTGACGGTGATCGCGCTGCTGATCTCCGGCTTCCACCCCGGCCGGCTGACCGCGCACGGCGGGTTCGCGCCCTACGGCTACGCGGCCTGCCTGACCGCGCTTGCCGGCGGCGGCATCGTCTACTCGGTCAACGGATTTCAGGCGCCGGTGGACTTCTCCGGCGAGGCAAGGGATCCGCGCCGCACGGTACCTCGGTCGGTGCTGGCCGGGATCGTCATCGCGGTGCTGATCTACCTGGCGCTGCAACTGGCCTTCCTGTTCTCGGTGCCGGAGCACCTGCTGGCCAACGGTTGGCACGGGGTCAACTTCGACTCGCCGTTCGGCCAACTCGCCCTGGTGCTCAACCTGCAGTGGCTGTCCAGTCTGCTGTACGCGGACGCGGTGCTCTCGCCGGGCGGCTCGGCCTACGTCGGCGTGGCCGTGGACACCCGGCACACATATGCGCTGGCCAAGAACGGGCTGCTGCCTCGGTTCTTCATGGCCGTGCATGCCGGTTCCGGCATTCCCCGGCGGGCGCTGGCGCTGAACCTGGGTGTCATCGTGGTGTTCCTGCTGCCGTTCAGCGGCTGGCAGCAGATCGTCAGCGTCATGGGCGACATGTACCTGCTGACCTACGGCTCGTCGGCGGTCGCGGCGGCCACGTTCCGGTCCGCGGAGCGGAATCGGCTGTCCGGCTGGATTCCCGGGATGCGGTGGATCGCGCCGGTCGGTTTCGTGGTGGCCAGCGAGTTCGTGTACTGGTCGGGCTGGCACTCGTTGCGGCTGGCGCTGCCGCTGGTGCTGGTCGGCGTGCCGCTGTTCCTGGCCCTGTGGCGCGGACCCGGCCGGGCGCTGGTCGCCGAACTGGCCAAGGGGGCCTGGGTGGTCGGATACCTGGTGGTGCTGACCCTGTTGTCGTGGCTGGGCAGCTTCGGCGGCGCGGATGATCTGCCGGCGCCCTACGACACGATCACCGTCGGCGTGGTCTCGCTCGGCATCTTCTTCTGGGCGGTGCGGTCCGGGGTCGCGCACGTCAACGGCACGCAGGCGACCGAAATTCAAGCGTCGTCCGACGGTCAGGTTTGACGCGCCGGCACCGTGTTAACGGTCCCTCACGCGCAAGTGCCCCCAACCGTTTCGGTCGGGGGCACCGGCGCGCGCGGACTCGTCAGAAGGCGCCGAGGCCGTGCGGGGAACCGAGACCGGTCGGGCCGTCGTAGCCGACGCCCGCGTTGCAGATCTTCGGGCTGATGCCGAAGCTGGCGCAGGTCGTGTTCTGCTCGTTGTTGCCGGACGTGACGTCGTGGAAGTTCGACGCCGCCGACGCGTACAGCGTGTTCGGGCCGTTGACGGTGCTCGCGACACCGGCACGGGCGAACAGGCCGCCGATGTAGGGCGCGGACGCGCTGGTGCCACCGACCACGATGAAGTTCAGCGGCTGGTGGGTGAACGGCGCGTACGTGTCGAACACGGCGACGCCGGTGTTCGGGTCCGCGACGGAGGACACGTCCGCGGCGGCACGGTGGCCGTTGCACAGTGCCGTCACGGCCGCGGGCTGGCCGTTGGCACGGGCGAACGCGGTCTCACAACCACTGCCGCCACCGCTCCACGCGGTTTCGGCGCCGCTCGCGGGCAGCGTGGTGCCGCCGACCGCGATCGAGGTGGGCAGGTCGGAGGGCCAGTCCTGGTGCGTGCCGCCGTTGAAGCCGCTGTCACCGGTGGACACCGTGATGGCGACACCCGGCTTGTTCATGTTGGCCAGCGTGGTGCCGCTGGTGTTGCCGGCCGTCTCGGAGTAGCCGTAGCTGATGCTGATCGCCTTGGCACCGAGGCGGGCCGCTGTCGCGACGCCCTGGGCGAACTCGCTGGTGGAGGTGTCGCTGTCGGTGACGCCGGCCTGGAACGGCACGGAAACCTCGAGCAGGCGGCAGCTTGCGCAGGCAGCGGACGCCAGGTCCATGTCCAGCGAGGTCTCGACCGCGATCTGCTCCTCGATGTTGGCGCCCTGGCCGCTGCGCTGTGGCGCCGGCTGCGCGCGACCGTTGAAGTTGACCAGCTTCAGGCAGCCGTTGGCCGTGGTGCACGCCGGCAGGCCGTAGGTGGCGCGGTAGGTCGCCAGGTCGGACGAGATGTTGGGGTCGACACCCGCGTCCAGGATGGCGATCGTGGTGGTGGCGGTGGACGTGCCGGGAATGGCGTAGTGCGACGCCAGGTCGGCCGGACCGTAGCCGGCCGGCAGGGCCGTGCTCAGCGGGGTGGTCGAGCCCTTCGCGGTCGTGACGATCTCGCCGAGGCTCCGGCCACCGATCGCCTTGACGCCGTGGTTGGCCAGCAGCGTGCCGTTCATGACCTGCTGGTGCAGCGCGGCGGCCTGTGCGGTGGCGTTGGCCGACGGGGTGCCGGCGGCCTGCGGCTGTGCGACCGCGACGGCGGGGAGCACGAGGGCACCGGCGGCGATGGCCGCCATGGCCGCCCGCGCGGACCACCGTAATGCCACCCTGTTCGATGGGGACACTGTTCCTCCACTGGTGCTGGGGTCACCAAACTCCCGACCGGGCCGGGGGTACTTTCACGAATCAGTGTCACCGATCCGTGAGCGCCGAACTACCCGCCGTAAGAAGGGATCGCCGAAGATCAACAATCGGTGGCCGCCGGGGTTAGCCTGAGCACCATGCACGAGATCATCGCGACCACCGCGCAGGGCAAGGTCCGGGGCACCGGGGTGGACGGGGTCGGCGCCTTCCTCGGCATCCCGTACGCCGCCGCGCCGATCGGGCCCGCGTTGTTCCGGGCGCCGGCTCCGGCCCCGAGCTGGGACGGCGTGCGCGACGCGACCGGGCTCGGCCCGACGGTGCCGAAACCGCCGTACGCGCCACCGTTCGACACGCTGCTGCGGGATCCGGTGATCGCGGGCGACGAGAGCCTCAACGTCAACGTCTGGACACCGGACCCCGGCGCCGTGGATCGAGACGGCGACGGCCTGCCGGTGATGGTCTGGATCCACGGCGGCGCATTCCGCAACGGCGGCAACGCGGTGCCCTCCTACGACGGCCGGGCGTTCGCCCGGGACGGCGTGGTGCTGGTCAGCGTCAACTACCGTTTGGGCGCACCGGGTTTCGGCCTGCTGCCCGACGCGCCCGCCAACCTCGGCATCCGCGACCAGTTGGCCGCGCTGGCGTGGGTGCAGGACAACATCGCCGCGTTCGGCGGTGACCCGAACAACGTGACGATCTTCGGCGAGTCGGCAGGCGCGATGAGCGTGGTCACGCTGGTGTCGGTGGCCGCGGGCAGTGGCCTGTTCGGCAGGGCGATCGCACAGAGCGGCGGCGGCCAGAGCGTGGCGACCGCAACGGATGCCGCGCGCATCACGGCGGAACTGGCCGGGCGGCTCGGCGTGCCGGCGACGGCGGCCGCGTTCGCCTCGGTGGACGTCGGCAGGCTGATCGAGGCGCAGCAGTCAATCTCGTTGGACGCCAGCAGGAATCCGGACCCGACGCGCTGGGGATCGTCCATTGTGGCCGCCGGGATGGCGTTTCTGCCCGTTGTGGACGGTGAGCTGATCACCGAGCGGCCGATCGACGCGATCAGCGCCGGCATCGGCCACGACGTGCCCATGTTGGTCGGCACGACCGAGGAGGAGTACCGGTTGTTCCTGGTGCCGCCCGGCATCATCGACACGGTCACGCCGGACGTGCTGCGCGGCGCGCTGGCCGCGCGTGGCTGGGACACCTCGATCGCGGACGTCTACGTGGCCAACCGGCCGGCCGCCGCCCCGGGTGACGTGCTGGCCGCGATGATCACGGACTGGTATTTCCGGGTGCCGGCGATCCGCATGGCCGAGGCCCGCGCGGACGCGCAGAGCCCCACGTACGCCTACGAGTTCGCCTGGCCCACGCCGGTCGACCGGCTGGGTGCGTGCCACGCGCTGGAGATCGGCTTCGTGTTCGACACGCTCGGCGAGGCGGGGTCGAACTGGCTGGCCGGTCCGGACGCGCCGCAGTCACTTGCCGACGACATGCACGCCCGCTGGGTCGCGTTCGCCAAGGACGGCGACCCGGGCTGGCCCGCCTACGACCCCGAATCCCGGTCGGTGCTGACCTTCGACGGCGACGGCGCCACGCTGGTCAACGACCCGCGCGCGGACGAGCGCCGGCTGTGGGACGGGTTGGTCTGACCGCGTTACAGTCGGGACCGTGGCCACCTGGAACGATGTGCGGCGGATCGCGCTCGGTTTGCCCGAGACCACCGAGCGTCCCTCATCCGGCACGGCGCAGTGGCGGGTGCGGGACAAGGGTTTCGTGTGGGAGCGACCGCTGCGACGCGGCGATATCGAGGCACTCGGTGACCGGGCGCCGGACGGCCCGATCCTGGGCGCGCAGGTAGCGGATGTCGGCGTGAAGGAAGCGCTGATCGCCGACGATCCGGACGTCTACCTCACCACCCCGCACTTCGACGGCTACGCGGCGATTCTGGTGCGCCTGGACCGGATTCCGGTGTCGGAACTCGAAGAACTGATCGTGGCGGCGTGGCTGCTCCGCGCCCCGAAGAAGCTCGCCAAGGAGTACCTCGGGCAGTAGCCTCGACCGGGTGCTCGGAATGGAGAGCAGTGCTCTCGATTCGGAGCGGGTGTACCACTGCTGGTCGTAGCTCAGGGCTCTGCTTCGTCGCTGCTCAGGGCAGCGTGTCGCGCAGGGCGGTCACGCGGTCGACGGCCGCCGT
>DASXXM010000318.1:0-6739 GCA_036503065.1 Pseudonocardiaceae bacterium
ACAGGTCGGGCAAGGCCGTAGTCAGGTCGACTGGCAGCGATAGTCATGGTGACTCCCCGTCGTCACGTCGTCACGCGAGAGTTACCCTACTTGGGTGACGCCATTTGTTACACCCCCATTCGGCGCCGGTTGCTGCGTCGAATGGAGTAATCACGGTTGGTGCTACTGCGACCGGTACGGTGTCAACTGTGACCGAACGGTGGTCGATCGCAGGCGTGGACCCGATCGTCGGCATGGCCCTCGACCAGGCACTCCTTGCCCGCGGCGGCCACATCGACAGTGACTCGAACGATGATCGTGGTCGCGCTCGGTGAGTACGGTACGGCCAGCATCCGGCGGAGGGAAGTATGTCGCTATCCCCCCTGTGCGGGTGGTTGGCTGGTTCGGTCGGCTGGGCGACCGTCACCAGGGGATACTCCACACGGACCTAACTGATTACCAGGTCAGCGTGGTGGCCGGTGACGGCACTCTTGCCGTTGTCGACGTCCCGTTCGCCCCTTTGCGAACCGCGACGGGTGTCCGACTCGATTGGTTGGCCGGCGAACCGCCGCTGCGCCGGCCCGGCCTCGCAATCGACGACCTGGTCGCGCACCTGCTCGTACCTCGGCGGATCGGCCTGCTGCTGGTGCGCCTCGGCGGCCACAGCGTCGGCATCGCGGCCGGCGGCCGCGTCCTGACCTCGGCGACCGACCACAAGCAAGTGCATGGCCGCAACAAGGCGGGTGGCTGGTCGCAGCAGCGGTTCGCGCGCCGCCGGGCGGGCCAGGCGCGGGACGCGTTGCGTGCCGCTGCCGACGACGCGGTCCGTGTTCTGGTGCCCGCGCTGCCCGATCTGGTGGCGGTCGTCCTGGGTGGTGACCGTCGGGCACTGGACACGCTGCGTGCCGACCAACGCCTCACGGACGTGTTCGCGATCGCGCTGCCCAGGGTGCTGGACGTGCCGGAGCCCCGCCGAACGGTCCTGGACGACGCGGCCGTACGGGCGTGTGACGTCGAGATCCTCGTCACCGAACCCGGATGACCCGACCGGCTGCGATAAATCCGGGTGCGCCGATCCCGTAGACTGGGGCACGTGGTGATTCGTACGGAATAGGTCGCGAGTGGGCTCGCCGGTCATCGGCCGGTGAGCAGATTCGGCCTGCCCGCCGCCGTCCACCAGACGGCACCACAGTCTCGGAGCCCACTCGTGATCGTCGCCACCAACCTCGAACTGCGCGCCGGCTCGCGCATCCTCATCGAGGACACCACCCTGCGCGTCCAGCCGGGCGACCGGATCGGCCTCGTCGGCCGCAACGGCGCCGGCAAGACCACCACCCTGCGCGCCCTCGCCGGTGACGGCCCACCCTACGGCGGCACCATCCAGCGCACCTCCGAACTCGGCTACCTGCCACAGGATCCGCGCGAAGGTGATCTTTCGGTCACCGCCAAGGACCGGGTGCTGTCCGCCCGCGGTCTGGACCAGTTGTTGCGGGACATGGAGAAGACCCAGACCGCCATGGCCGAACTCGTCGATGACACCGAGCGCGACGCCATGATCCGCCGCTACGGCCGGCTGGAGGAACGGTTCTCCGCGCTCGGTGGCTATGCCGCGGAGAGCGACGCGGCCCGGATCTGCGCCAACCTCGGCCTGGACGACCGGGTGCTCGGCCAGCCGCTGCGCACCCTGTCCGGCGGCCAGCGCCGCCGGGTGGAACTGGGCCGCATCCTGTTCGCCGCGTCCGACGCCGGCGCCAGCGGCAAGTCCGCCACCACACTGCTGCTGGACGAGCCAACCAACCACCTGGACGCCGACTCGGTCACGTGGCTGCGTGGTTTTCTCAAATCACACGACGGCGGACTGGTCGTGATCAGCCACGACGTCGACCTGTTGGCCGCCGTGGTGAACAAGGTCTGGTTCCTCGACGCCACCCGCGCCGAGTTGGACTCCTACAACATGACCTGGCAGCGCTATCTCGACGCGCGCGCCGCGGACGAGAAGCGCCGCCGCCGGGAACGGGCCAACGCGGAGAAGAAGGCCGGCGCCCTGATGGCGCAGGCGGACAAGATGCGCGCCAAGGCCACCAAGGCGGTCGCCGCGCAGAACATGGCCCGCCGCGCGGAGAAGCTGCTGTCCGATTTGGACGACACCCGCCAGGCGGACAAGGTCGCCAAGATCCGGTTCCCTGACCCTGCGCCGTGCGGCCGCACCCCGCTCACCGCCGAGGGCCTCTCCAAGAGCTACGGGTCGTTGGAGGTCTTCAGCGGTGTCGATCTCGCGGTCGACCGCGGCTCGAAGGTCGTCGTGCTCGGCCTCAACGGCGCTGGCAAGACCACCCTGCTGCGGCTGCTCGGCGGCGGCGAGCAGCCGGACGCCGGCCAGGTGATCCCCGGCCACGGCCTGCGGATCGGCTACTACGCCCAGGAACACGAGACCCTGGACCACACCGCGTCGGTGTGGGAGAACATCCGCCACGCCGCGCCGGACACCGGCGAGCAGCAGTTGCGGAACCTGCTGGGCACGTTCCTGTTCAGCGGCGAGCAGCTCGACCAGCCGGCCGGCACGCTGTCCGGCGGCGAGAAGACCCGCCTGGCCCTGGCCGGCCTGGTGTCCAGCGCGGCGAACGTGCTGCTGCTGGACGAGCCGACCAACAACCTCGATCCGGCCAGCCGGGCCCAGGTGCTGGACGCGCTGCGGCGCTTCGCCGGTGCCGTCGTGCTCGTGACACACGATCCGGGTGCCGTGCAAGCGCTAGAGCCCGAGCGGGTGATCCTGTTGCCAGACGGCTCGGAGGACCATTGGTCCGACGAATACCTGGAACTGGTCCAGCTGGCCTGATTAACCTGCGACGACAGGATTGGGCGCCGGAGCCGCGATACGGCATGTGAGTGATCAGCCGCATGTGACGTGTCGATCACACTCAGAAGATTTCGTTCACTCGCCTGGCGTTCCGCGCGTTCGTGTTCGATCATTGCGGCGATAGGGGCCGCACGCGGTCCGACCTGCAGTGCGTGGAAGGCGGGACAAGGTGGCTGACCTGAAGAAGGGTGCTCGTATCACGGGTGCCACGCGGGACAAGCTCGCCGCGGACCTCAAGAAGAAGTACGAGAAGGGCGCCTCGATTCGGGCGTTGGCCGAGTCGACCGGTCGCTCGTACGGATTCGTGCACCGGGTGCTGTCTGAGTCCGGTGTCCAATTGCGTGGACGCGGCGGAGCCACTCGTACCAAGAAGAAGTAGAGCTACCGTACAGTAACCTCATGGAGGTTGAACCCGAACTGCTGGCGCGCGGCGGGGTACATGTCGCCGTGGCCGGTGCGTACGCGACGATCACGTTGCGGCGACCGGAAGTGCTCAACGCTCAGACACCGAGCACCTGGGACGCGCTGCGGCAGATCGGGGAGCGGCTGGCCCCGGACGTCCGAGTCGTGGTCGTCCGGGGTACCGGTCGGGCGTTCTCGGCCGGGCTGGACACCCGGATGTTCACACCGGAAGGCGTGCCGGGCGAGGCCGGGTTCGCCGAGATCACCAGCGCCCCACCCGGTGCCGGCGACGCCATCATCGACCGCTTCCAGCAGGGCTTCACGTGGCTCATGGCGCCCACGCTGGTCACCGTGGCGGCCGTGCACGGCCACGCGATCGGCGCCGGCTTCCAACTCGCGCTGGCGTGCGACCTGCGCGTCGCCACCACGGAAGCCAAGTTCACCATGGCGGAGCCGTCGCTCGGCCTGGTGCCCGACCTGACCGGCACGCTGCCGCTGGTGCGTGCCGTGGGCTACTCGCGGGCCGTGGACATCTGCCTGACCGGTCGCCGTGTCGCCGCCGACGAGGCACTGCGGATCGGCCTGGTCAACTCCGTCGTCGCACCGGACGAGCTGGACTCGGCCGTGGACGAACTGGTGGCCGCGCTGTTGAAGCCGGCGGCGGGCGCGACCCGGGAGACCTTGGCGCTGCTGGCCTCGGCCGCCGAGTCGCCCGGCATCGACGAGCAACGGGCCGCGGAACGCGCGGCCCAGCTGCGCAGGCTGGCCGAACTGCGGCAACTCCTCAGTTGACCGGCGCAGGCTCGGCCTCCGCCACCGGCGCCGTCCGAGCCGAGCGCAGCGTGATCGCCGCCCCCACCAGCACCACCGGATAGACGAGATAACCCCAGCGGGTCGCGGGCGCCAGCATGATCGCGCCGGCCAGCCCGACCGCGATCCGCAGCGCCGCGTCCGCGGTCGTCCGCGGCGGCCTGCGCAGCAGCCACACCGCCATGGCCACCCCGCCTGCCAACAGCAGCGCGAGCGACACGTCGTGCCCGACCGGCCCGAGCCGGGCGATCAGGTTGCCCGGCAACGGACTCGCGGCAGGCGAGTGCGCCCGGCCCAGCCCGATCGGGAAGCGGATCACGTGCTCCACGAAGCTCGTCGGGTCCACGAGCAGTACCGGCACGTTGAGTACCGCGCCGACCCCGACCGCGGTCGCCAGGAACCGCACCAGCGCCCGCCTGCCGAGCATGGCCAGTACCGCGACGGCCAGCACGACCAGCGCCACCACGGCGGTCAGCTTCATGCTCACGGCGATCGTGATCACCGCGGCACACGCGACCGGCCGCCGCGCGTGCAGCAACGCCAGCGCCAGCATGACGAGCGCCACGACCGCGATGTCGTCCCCGGCCGTTGTCGCGGTCAGCACCGTCAGTGGACCGGCGACGACCAGTTGCAGCGCCCGCACCGGCACCACCGGCCGCCCGGCCACCCGCAGCGCGACCGCGACGACGACCACCGCCCCGACCGCGAACGCGATCCGGGCGTCCCCGAGTGGCGACGCAGCCCCCAACAGCGCCCTCGGCAGGCCGAACACGGTCATCACCGGCCCGTAGGGCGTGTAGTCGTCCACGATCGGCGGCCGGCCGAGCGCGGCCAGGTCGGTGTAGGGGGTGCCGTGGTGGAACAGGAGGGTGGTCGAGCGCTCCACCACCCAGACCTCGGGCTGCTCGCTCCAGAGCACCCCGTGCAGCCGAGTGATCAACAGCACCACCAGCGGCGCCACGAACCCGGTGACCGCGGTCAGCCAGATCGGGATGCGGCGAGACGCCCACCGACCGGTCGCGTCGGGCCGCACCAGGCCGGCCACTGCCTGGCCGAGCCCGAACAGGTAGCCGACCAGCGAGAGCGCCCCCCACACCCGGTAGCCGAAGAACTCCGACCAGATCGCGCTCAGCCCGGCGAACGTCGCACAGACCAGGTAGAACCCGATGTCGAGATACCGATCGCGCAGCGTGGGTCGCGACGTGGCCGTAAGCCGCATCGCTCCCCCTCCGGTTGCCCGCCTCGATCGGCACACTACCCACCCGTTCAGCCCAACGTCGGGATGCGCGGCGTGTACTTGGCCAACAGGGCGGCGTTGGCCGCGTCGCCGTCGGGCACGTTGGAACTGCGCCACGACGGCAGCACAACGCCCGCCGCGGCGCTCAGATCGATCAGCCGCACCAGGACCAGGTTCCACAGGAACGCGTTGACCACCGTGGAGATCGGCGCGACGACCGGACTGTCCGCGGGGTACGTGGCATCTCCCGGCGGCACCAGCGTGTCCAGCACCACCGACGCGTTCTCCGCGAGCGTGCTGTCCGCCCGTCGGGGCGCCACCGCGCTCGCCGGGCCCGATGTCACGGCCACCACGGACCGCCCGGCCGCCCGGACCAGACCCGCCAGCTCCACGGGGTACGGATTCACACCCGACGTGGAGAACACCACCAGGACGTCGTGCTCGCCGAGCGGGTCCGGGCCGAGCACCTCGGCGGCCAGGCCCGATCGGCGTTCGGCCTTGGTGCTGGCCACCGCGCCGTGCATGGGCAGCAGGTCCGGGTGGTACAGCGGCCGCACGCAGGCCAGCCCGCCTGCCCGGTAGAACGTCTCGGCCACCGCCGCGAGGGAGTGCCCCGCGCCCGCGGTGAGCACGACGCCGTCCGCGCGCACGCAGGCCAGCAGCAGGCCGGCCACCGTGGCCACGGCCGCATCGTTGTGCTCGGCCACCTTCGTGAGGTGGGCGCGTACCGCCTGGTCGTAGGTGGTGGGGTCGGTGATGGTCATCGGCCGGTTTGCCCTCTCTGCTCGATAAACTCCGATTGGTCTATACCACCGAAGTGGATCGGTCAAGTACTCAGCCGGTCCAGGTCCGCCGGTCGGTCCACGTCGGTGCCGCTCGCCACATCCGCGCACGGCACGTCGAGCACGTCGTGCGTGCGCAGGTAGTCCCGGGCGCCGACATCGCCGAGCGCCGAGGCGATCACCCCCGGCCAGTGCGACCGGCCGATCACGACCGGATGGCCCGGCACACCGTCGTAGCTCGCCCTGGCCAGCACGTCCGGCCCGGCCACCGCCAGCAGCCTGCGCACCGCGGCGGGTGTCACGCCCGGCACGTCCACCGGCAGTACGACCACGGCGCTCACCTCCGGCAACGCCGCCAGCCCAACCCGGACCGACGACCCCATCCCGGACGGCCAGTCCGGGTTGTCCACCACCAGACACCCAGCCAAGTCGGCTTCGGCACGCACGGTTTCGGCGGACGCGCCCAGCACGACGACCACCGGCCGGCACCCGGCCGCCGTCAGCACCCCGGCCGCCGACTCCACGAACAGCAGGCCGCGGTACCGCACCAGCGCCTTGGGCATGCCCATCCGTCGGCCCGCGCCCGCCGCCAGCAGCAGGCCGGCGACGTCACTCGTCATAGTCCAGCAGGTGCCGCAGCAGCAACGGGGTGAACGCGCCACCGACCTCGTC
>DASXXM010000319.1:0-9041 GCA_036503065.1 Pseudonocardiaceae bacterium
CCGGCGCCGGACGCCGTGAAGCCGTCGCGCAGGAACGTGCCCTGGCCGACCTGCATTCCCTCCGCGTGCAGTGCCGGACCGGACGCATTCGTCAGATGCGCGCGGCACAGGTCGAGCTGCCCGTTGATATGGGCGCCTGCCAGTCGAACCGTCCCCGGCTCGCCGAACCCGGTCGCGTCGACGTCGGCCAGCACCACATCGTGGTTGATCGCCGCGTTCGCCGCGGTCAGCGCCGGCCCGTGGGCGTTGGTGACGTGCATTCCCTGGCAGACCAGCGTGTCCAGGCGCGCGCCGTCCAGGACGATCGCGCCGCGCTCGGCGTGCGCGGTGACGTCGGTGGACGCCAACTGCACCACGTTCGCACTCAGGCGCTGGGCGTCGACGGCAGGCCCGGCAGCCGCCACGATCACGCAGTCGACCAGCGAGAGGTCCCGCAACTGCGCGCCCCTGGCATTGATTCCGCCGACGAGCAGGCAGGACTCCAACTCCAGCGCGACCGTTGTCGTGATGTTCTCCAGGTCGAGCCGGTCGGTGATTCGAGCACCCTTCAACCGCAGCCCGCGCGGGTCCGGTTTCGATGTGGTCGCGTTCAGCAGAACGTCGCGAATACGTTCCGGATCGATGTCGTGGTCCGTGCTCCACGCGTCTCGCGCCGATTTCGCGATGGGGTCGGTTCCGGACAAGTCGAGCATTTCGCCACGCTGGACCGCCGCGACCAGTGCGTCGTCGGGTTTCGCGTCGTCCGCCATGCACCCACCATCGACATCGTTCGCCGAAACGTTAGCCCGTCCGGGTGATCCCACCGGCGAACGCGGGTGCGGGCGAAACGAGATCTGTCATCGCTGGAGCCAGATCGCAGCCGCCGTCAGCATCGCCTCGACCGCCCGTTTCAGGGTGGGTTGCAGGCGGGTGGGCACGAACTCCGGTGAATGGCCGCCCGGCGCCCTGCCCGACGCGACCGCGGCATCCGCCCGGGTCGGTCCGTCGGGGTAGAGGTCCGGATCGAAGCCGCCGAAGTTCCAGAACACGGACGGCACACCGGCGGCCTGTGCGAAACAGCCGAAGTCCTCGCTGCCGGCCTTCTGGCTGGTCTCGTGCACGTACTCCTCGCCGAAGGCGTCCGCGAACGCGTCCATCACCTGGTTGGTCGCGTCGACATCGTTGACACACAAGGGGAAATCGTTGATCGGAGCGATATCCGGCTCGCGCGGCGCGCCCGCTGCCGCGGCTTCGTGCCGGACGATCCGCCCAATGGCATCGAGGACATGGGCGCGCACATCGGGGTCGAAGGTGCGGATGTTGACCTTGAGTTCGGCCTCGGCCGGGATCACGTTCTCCTTGAGCCCGGCGTGGAACGACGCGACCGTCACCACCGCCACGTCGTTCGGCGCGACCTCGCGCGCCACGATCGTCTGCAGACGCAGCACGATCGATGAGGCGATGACGATCGGATCGATGGTGGCCTGCGGTTGTGAGCCGTGGCCGCCTCGGCCGTGGATCGTGATCCGCAGGCTGTCGGCGGCTGCCATGAAAACGCCGGGCCGCGCGTAGAGATGCCTGGTCGGCGCGGACGTGATGTGCTGACCCAGCGCGATTTCGAACGGCGGGAAGCGGTCGGTGAATCCGTCGTCGAGCATGGCGCGGGCCCCGGCGCCGATTTCCTCGGCCGGCTGGCAGACCGCGATGACCGTGCCGGACCAGGAATCCTTGCGCGCGGCCAGTTGTTCGACGGCGCCGATCAGCGCGGTCAGGTGGGTGTCGTGTCCGCAGGCGTGCATAACCGGCGTCGTCACACCGTCCGGATCCACGCCTGTCGCGGAGCTTCGATACGGGACCGACTCGATCTCCTTGACCGGGAGGGCATCCATGTCGGCGCGCAGCAGCACACCCGGGCCGTTACCGTTGCGCAGTACGCCGACGACGCCCGTCCTGCCTACCCCGGTGGTCACCTCGAAACCCGCCGCGGCCAGGCGCTTCGCCATGATCGCGGCGGTGCGCTCCTCCTGGAAGGACAACTCCGGGTGCTCGTGGAGGTCCTGATAGAGGCCCTCCAACTGGGGGAGCCGCTCGTCCAGGCCGATGCTCAGGTCCTCGCGTGTCGCCATGGGCCAAGTATCCGCGATCCGCGTGCACTTGTCGCCGGGAGAATAGACAGCCGTTCACTCCCGCGGTGTGACGACGTATGAAAGAACGGCGTCGCCGTCAGCGACCGAGAATTGTTCGTCGCTGCCGTGTCGTGGTGACGGTCAATATTCTCGGCTTGCGGTTGTGGTGTCGATACGGTAGTGGGTGAACGCCGACGCGGTCGGTGAATCGTTTGGGTCGACGTAGCCGATCAGGCATTATGCCGGTCGGCGCGGATCGGCACCCAACGACGCAACCCACCATCCGCAGGCTTCGCGTCCGGCCATCCGCCGGATTCGGAATCCGCCATCCGCAGGCTTCGGGCCAGGCTTCCGGCCGGTACCGTTCTCACGGTGATCGGCACGTGGATCTGGTTACGCACCAACACAATCGACGAACGCAGGGTGATCGCCCTCGACATCGGACCTGCCGACGAGTGCGCGACACCGCAGGAAATCCGGCGTTTCTGCTGGCCGGACCGTGCCGGCGCACCGCCGTATCGTCTCGTTCGGTAGCCCGCGCATCGGCGCGTCGCGGCTCTGCCCAACTGTTCACGCACGATTAACCTGTCGCCGCGGTATTGACCGCGGGTCGAATGGAGAACTATCGTCCCGACGTCCCTCTGTCCAAAGACTTTCGACCGGTCACAGTGGACAGGCCACTGCGGGACCGACAGGAGCGGAACGACAGGCTTGTGTACGGTCAAGTAGGCAGGGGCTTTGAGTTGCGCAGTAGAGTACGGACCTATGTGGTCGGTGTTGGCATCACCGATTTCCAGCGGGCCGGTGCCGCTTCGGAGGGCTATCCGGAATTGGCTCGTCAGGCCGGGACGCAGGCGCTCGCGGATGCCGGGATTCCCTATCACCTCATCGAATACGCGTGTGCCAGCCAGGTCTTCGAGGAGTCGTGTGCCGGCCATCGGGCGGTGTACGAACTCGGCCTGACCGGCATTCCCATCACCGAGGTGAGCAGCAACTGTTCCTCCGGCTCGTCCGCGCTCTACCTGGCCGGTCTCCTGGTCCGCGGCGGTGCGTTCGACTGCGCGTTGGCCATCGGCTTCGAGACGATGCGACGCGGCCCGCTGCAGGTCGGCGCCGCGGACCGGGAATCGCCGACGCAGCGGCACTTCGACGTCCTGCCGAACGGCCATTCGTCCGACGCGATTCCGGCGGCGCTGATGTTCGGTACCGCCGCGGCCGAACACATGGCCAAGTACGGCACGACCGTCGAGCAGTTCGCGCGGATCGCCGAGAAGAACTACCGGCACGCGTTGGCGAACCCGAGGGCGCTCGCGCCGCGTGCCCATACGCTGCCGGAGATTCTGGACTCGCCGCCGCTCTACGGGCCGCTCACGAAGCTGCAGTGCGCACGCGGCGCGGACGGCGCGGCGGCCGTCGTCCTTGCCAGTGAACGGTTCGTGGAACAACGCGGACTCGGGGGCCGAGCGGTCGAGATCGCGGCCCAGTCCATGGTGACCGACACCGTTGCCAGCTTCGCCGGCAGCGCCATCGACGTCGTCGGGTATCAGATGGCCAGTCGCGCCGCGCGGGCCGTCTATGACGATCTCGGGGTCGGCCCGGACGGCGTCCAGGTCATCGAGGTGCACGACTGTTTCTCCAGCAACGAACTGCTCGCGTACGAAGCCCTCGGCCTGTGCCCACCAGGCGAGGGCGGTCAGCTGATCGACAGCGGTCAGGTGACCTACGGCGGAAAATGGGTCGTCAATCCGTCCGGCGGGCTGCTCGCGCGCGGGCACCCACTCGGCGCGACGGGGTTGGCGCAATGCGTCGAGCTCACCAGTCAGTTGCGGGCCGAGGCCGGTGCGCGTCAGGTCGCCGGCGCGGAAATCGCGCTACAGCACAACAACGGCATCGGTGGCAATGTCGTCGTCACCGGATATCGCGCACCAGCCGCGCGCGTGTGAAACACAACTACGTCAAGGAGCTCATCCGTGCGAGTTGAGGGGTCGGACGTGGCAGCCGTGTTGTTCCCTGGCCAGGGAGCATATGACATGGCAGCGTTGCAAGCCGCGCACAAGGAGTATCTGGAAGTCGCCGAGGTCTTCGGCGATATCGACAAGGTCAGCCTGGAGGAATGCGGCCGGTCGTTGTCGGACGTGTTGTTCGGTTCGTCGTCGCCGTCGATCAGCGACCTGATGGCGGATGAGCCGTGGGTGTCGCAGCTCACGATCCTGGGCGCGGACATCGCGGCCTACCGAATCCTCGAACGCCTTAGTTTCGCGCCCGATGTGTTCGTCGGGCACAGTCTCGGCGAGATCGCCGCCCTCGTCTGTGCCGGCGGTTATTCCACCGCGGACGGTGCACGTCTCGTGCTGCGACGGGTGCAGGCGCTGGAGTCGCTCGACAGCCGTGACGCCTACATGGCCGCCCTGGCGACCGACCCGCGTCGTGCGCAGCTCGCGATCGACCTGATCGCCGATCCGGCGTTGGCGATCGCCGTGGAGAATCACGACAACCAAACGGTTGTGGTGGGGCCGGGCCGGAGCATGGACCTGCTGCGGAACGTCGTCGAGCAGCTCGGGATCTCCGTCACCCGCCTCGAAGCCGCCTTTCCGTTCCACGGGCCGCTGCTGGAGCCGGCCGTGGCGCGATACGAGGAGAGCATTCAGGACATTCCGCAGCGGACACTCACCGCGCGGGTCTACTCACCGATTCTGCAGCGTTACTACGAGCCGGACGAGCCGCTCGCCCGCCGCCTCGCGGAACACTTCGTCCTGCCGGTGCATTTCAGTGACGCCCTGCGTCGCCTCTACGCCGACGACGTCCGGGTTTTCGTCGAGTGCGGGGCGCAGGAGACGCTGACCAAATTCGTCCCGAAGACACTGACCTCGGGCGGCATGCTCGCGATGGGGACCTTCGTCCAGACGGAAACCGGACTGCGCCTGCACACCACCATCAGCACCCTGCGGTCCTGGAACCACCTGCCCGCTGCGCAACTCATAGCAGATCGTGGCGCGGGTGACGAATTCGATCGGTTCTGGGCCGCGCTCGGCCCGCGCGTCATGGAGTTCGTCCGCGACGAGGTCCAGCGCTATCGAAACGGCCATGCCAACGGCGCGACGACCGTTTCCGTGCCGCCGTCCCCACCCCGACAGGTGACGACCCCGACCCCGACGGCACCAGCTCCGACTGCGCAGGCGAACGGCTCGACGGTGACTCGCGAGTCCATCGGCCGCGAGGTGATCTCCCTCTACGCGTCGTGGCTGGAGTATCCGGAGGAGGTGGTGACCGAGGACGTCGACCTTGAGGCGGAACTCGGCGTCGACTCGGTCAAGCAGGTCGCGCTGATGGCGAAGGTCCGTGAGCGCTACGGCATCGAGCGGCCGCCGGACAATTTCCGGTTGGAGCGGTTCGGCAAGCTCGGTGCCCTCATCGACGCCGTGCACGCGATCCTGAGCGGGACGACGCCCGCGGTTGCCGCCGCGGTGACCGGCCGTGGGTGACCTGTCCGGCAAGCTGGCACTGGTGACCGGCGGGGCCAAGAACATCGGCCGTGCGATCGCGGACGAGCTCGCGGCCCGCGGCGCCGATCTGGTCATCAACTACTTCCATTCGTTCGAGGCCGCCAAGCAGGCCAGGACCGAACTGGAACGCGCCGGCACGTCGGTGACGTTGCTGCGTGGCTCGGTCGCGCAGCAGGCGCACGTCGACCAGATGTTCGACACGATCCAGGAACAACACGGGCACCTGGACATCCTCGTCAACAACGCGGCCGCGGGCGCGCTCGTGCCGGCGGACCAGCTCACCGACGAGTATCTCGACCGAGCCTGGAACACCAACCTCAAGGGCTCGATCTGGTGCGCACGGCGCGCGGCACCGCTGATGGCCGCGCGCGGCGGCGGCGCGATCGTCAACGTGTCGTCCCTCGGCGCGCGGCTCGTCCTGTCGAACTACCTGGCCAGCGCTCCGGCGAAGGCGGCGCTCGAGGCGCTGACCCGCTATCTCGCGGTGGAGTACGCACCGCTGGGCGTCCGGGTGAACTCGGCCAGCGCGTCGATGCTGGTGAGCGAGGTGGCGGGCGCCTTTCCCGATTCGGAGCGGCTGCTGGACGTGATCACCGAGGCGACACCGATGGGACGCCTTGGCACGCCGAAGGAATTCGCCGACGTCGTGGCGTTCCTCGTGTCCGAGCAGTCGCGGTGGATCACCGGCCAGGTCATCGTCGTCGACGGCGGTCTGTCGCTCGGCGCGGCGCTGTGCTCGCCGCCCCGCGAACCCGCGCCGGCCGCGGCGGTGCAGGAGACCGTGGCGGTGCAGGAGACCGTGCTGGTGAAAGACAAAGGGGACGACGCGGGTGACGAGATCGCGATCGTCGGTATGGGACTGGTTTCGGGCGGCGCGAACAGCCCGGAAGAGTACTGGTCCATGCGCCTGTCCGGTGCGGAGCTGTTCACCGACGTCCCGCCGGACCGGTGGGCCATGTCGCGGTTCTGCTCGCCGGACGAGTCGGCCGAGGACAAGTCCTATCAGGGCAACGGCGTGTTCGTCACCGGATTCGAGCCGTCCGCGCCGGAAGCGGAACTGACCACCCGGTGGCTGCGGCACACACTGCAGCAGGCGCTGCACGATGTGACGCGCCACCCCGGCGATCGATGTGCGCTGACCATCGGGTACACGGCCGACGGCAGTCAACACCTGGAAGAGGCGTGTGTCCTGGCATCGGTCCTGGACACGCTGGATCCGCCCAGGGACGACATCGCGGCCGCGCTCCGGCAGCGGTTCGCGCGTGCCGTGCGTGAGCCGTCGCGGTTCCTGCCCAACCGGGTCGGCGCGGCGGTCCGAGCGGGCCTGCTGCCGGACGACACCGACGTGTGCATGGTCGACACGGCGTGTTCCTCGTCGCTCTACGCGATGGACATCGCGATGCGCGGCCTGCTGCTGGGCAAGTACGACGTCGCGGTCTGCGGCGGCGCGCTCGCGCTCGGGCCGCGTAACTCGATCCTGTTCTCGAAGCTGAACGGCCTGTCGCACGAGGGCACCATTCGCTCGTTCGACAAATCGGCCGACGGCGTGATCTTCGCTGATGGCGCCGGCCTCGTCACCCTCAAGACGCTGCGCAGGGCGCGGGCCGACGGTGACCCGATACTGGCCGTGATCCGGGGGGTCGGCGGGTCGTCCGACGGCAAGGGAACCGCGATCTACGCGCCCAACCAGCGCGGCCAGGAACTCGCGATCGAGCGGACCGGCGGCCCGATCGACGACGTGGACTGGATCATCGCGCACGGCACCGGCACCCCGGCCGGTGACCTCACCGAGCACCGCGCCCTACGCGAGCACTACGGCGCCGCCCACCCCGTCCACCTCACGTCCAACAAGTCGATTATCGGGCATACCGGTTGGGCCGCGGGCGTGATCTCCGTCATCGAGGCCGTGCTCGGCATCGCGCACGACACGATCCCACCGCAGTTTCGCTTTGTGGCCCCGCCGGACGAGATGCGCGATGGCGCCAGCCAATTGACGATTCCGGTCGAACCGGTGGCCTGGCCGCGCCGCGATAAGCCGCGCGCGGTCGCGGTTTCCGGTTTCGGCTTCGGTGGCACCAATGCCCATGCCATCGTGACGGAATACCGCCAGGACCGTCCTGATCGGACCGTCGCCGTACGTGCGCCCGTGGCGTCGGGCCGGATCGCGATCGTCAGCTGGGCAACCCACCTGCCGGGCGACGTCTCTGACGCCGACGTGACGAAGTGGCTGCTGGGCGCGGGGCAGCGTCCGGCGACCGGCTTCGGCGAGAACTATCCGGCGCCGCCGTTCCAGGTCGTGCCGCTGCCGCCGCCGACCGTACGCAGGCTGGACAGAAGCCAACTGATGGCGCTGTCCGGTGCGGCGAAGATCCGCGACTCGCTCGGCGACTTCTGGGCCGCCCACCGCGACCGTACCGGCGTGTTCGTCGGCCATCTCGGGCCGACCCGCAACGCGATGGACTACGCCGCCCGCTGTTACCTCGACGACCTGGCCGAGGTGATTCCGGACGACAGCGTGATGTCCGCGATCCGCGCCGAGTACCGGCGCCGCGTCCCACCGTCCAATGAGGACTCGTTTCCCGGCCTCATGCCGAACATCATCGCCGCGCGTATCGCCAACCAGTTCGATCTCCATGGCCCGGCGATGACCGTTGACACCGGGCTCTCGGCCACGCTGACGGCGACCGAGATCGCCTGCCGCTACCTGCGGACCGCGGCCATCGACCTGGCGATCGTGGGCGGCGTCAACGGCAACAGCCTGCCCGCGTACCGCACGCTGCTCGGCGATCTCTGCGGCCCGGCCGAACTCGCCGAAGGCGCGTTCGTGTTCGCACTCGTCGACGAGAAGCTGGCCGACGAGTGCGGTCTACGCATACTCGGCTATGTCGAGGACGGGGAATCAGGCGATCAGTCGATCGACCCCGCGGACCGCGGGTATCTCGGCGCGGCCGGTGGGCCTGCCATGCTGCGGGCGTTGCTCGGCCCGCCGGGCACCGTCGACGTGAGCTGCGACGGCGTCGCATTGCGCCTGACGGTCAACCCGCCCGCGCGTTCGCCCGAGCTGCGCCGTTACACGCATGCCCTGGCCGAGGTGCCGTCGGACGAACTGCTGCCGACACAGCCGTTCCTGCCTCCCGGTGTCGTCATGATCACGGATCGGCCGGAATTGGTGGCAGAGCTCGCGACACCGCCGGACGCCGTGGTTCTGTCCACCCGAACCGGGCTTGCCGATGTCGAGAGCGTGCGCAGGGCGATCGACGGCCGTCCGGTGCGCGACGTCCGGATCGTCACGACTCTCCGTGACAGCGACCCGGATCAGGTGCTTGCCCTGCACGATCTGCTGTTCCTGGTCCTGCACGTCACCCAACGGCAGGTCGACGATGCGGCGGGCTCGGTCGTCGGTCTGTTCGTCGATTCCGTCGATCGCGGCAGG
>DASXXM010000320.1:0-5689 GCA_036503065.1 Pseudonocardiaceae bacterium
GTGCGCTCGACCACGGTGTCGGTCAGTTCGCGCTCACGCTCGACCATGCCGGCGCGGATGTCGGCCCCGAAGGTGCCCAGCGCGCCGGCCAGTTCGCTGATCGCGTCGCCGATGTTGCCCGCAATGCCGGCCGGCGTCGCCTGCCGCGCCGCCTGACCCGCCTTGCGGTGCAGGACAACCCCGGCCGCCACGCCGATGCCCAGCCAGAACAGGCGCTTCATCACTTCCGGCCTCCCCGGCGCTGCTTGCGGGAGTGCTTGCCCGGCACGTCCGCCTTGGCCCGGCGACGGGCCCGCACCGCCCTGCTGATGCCGTAGGACAGCGCCGCCGTCTTCACCAGCGGCCCGCCGAGCGTCGCGGTGAACAACGAGGTCAGTGCCGACACGTTGCCGGTGACCGCGCGCGCGTTCGCCGCGATCCCGTCCACCCGCTCCAACTGCGTGTTGACGTGGCTGATCGTGGTGTTGGCGCCGGTGAACAGCGGATCGGAGTTCTCGTGCGCCTTGCGGATCGCGATGGTCGCCTCGTCCAGCGTCCGGCCGAGTTTGATCAGCGGGATCGCGAGCAGCAGCACCAGCAGCACGAATGCGCCAGCGGCGACGAGCGCGGCGATCTGCCCTG
This sequence comes from Pseudonocardiaceae bacterium, assembly GCA_036503065.1. Taxonomy (GTDB): domain Bacteria; phylum Actinomycetota; class Actinomycetes; order Mycobacteriales; family Pseudonocardiaceae; genus DATEPR01. Next base: position 622 of record DASXXM010000320.1, read on the forward strand.
CCGACACGAGTCCTCCCAGATGCTTCCTCAGGTTTGGCGGCCAGATTACCCGGCCGACCTGCGCCCAGCGCGGCGGGACCGGCCGCAGTTGATCAACATAGTCGACCGCCACCATGGTAGGCGGACCGCTACTCCCCCGGCGCGGCGTTTTCCGCGCCGACCCAGGTCGCCGCAGGCGGCCGTCCGCAGCACAATCCGACTCGTGGCAACCGCTGAGGACCTGGCGCAGGAACTACGACGGCTGCTTGAACTGCTCGATCACGCGACGGCACAACTCGGACGCGTGGCCGCCAGTCTCGATGGTTTCCACATCTCCTGGACGCACGTGATGTCCGGTTCTTCCGCTCCCGAATCCGAGCAGGTCGTCGCGGGCCTGACCGCTTCGATGAGGCGCGTCGACGAGGCACGAGCCGCCGTCGCGACCGCGTCTGCGGCAATCCAGCGGTACCTCCGGCACATTCTGGGTCCGCAGGAACCAGACAAGCACCGTCAACAGGAGCCGTCGCGACCTCCCGGCCGTCCGCTGCCGGAACGGATTTCGGAGTCCAGGGCTCGGGTCGGGTCTCGCCCGATACGCACCCCTACCAGCGGCGAGTGGGTGCGTTCGGACGGTGCGACGCTGCGCGTCAACAGCGGCGACTCGGACCGCTGGTACCCGGAGGTGGTCGCCTTCATCAGAACGCACCTGCCTGAGCGCTACCGACGTGCGTTGGCCGTCGCGACGCACTGCGAAGCCAAAGTTGCCATCGCCATGCGCGACGGCTGGACCCACAGCGAGAACCTGGTGGTCGACAAGACGGTATGCGGCACGCGCACGTTCGATTCGCACCAGAAGTGGACCTGCGACAAACTGCTGCCCATGCTCCTGCCGCCAGGCACGCGATTGACTGTCGTGCAGGGCGACGGCACGAGCCTGACCTACGTGGGAGCGGAAGACCCAGCATGACGTTCATCGCCAGTGTGCCCACTGACCACGACGACGAGGGCGGCTTCACCCTCACGGTGGCCTTGCCGGCAGAGGTGACCAACCTGGTGACCCGCCTGGTCACCGAGGAAACCGGTACCGCTCACATCGAGGGCGAAACCGCCGACTATGTGGTCCAAGCCCACGTCGAGCACGACTTCGGCTACCTGTTCTACGTCGACGACCGAAGCGACGCCGCATACAGCGTCGGCGACCCCCGGTCGCCGGGCATCGAATCCAGCGAACAGAGCTTTCCGGCCGGTTCGGGCGTCGGCCTCGACGTGTTCGATGCTGCCTTGCGTCAACTGCTGGACACCGATGGTCGTCCGACCGCCGTGTCGTGGCGTGCGGTGGATATCAGGTAGGTGCGTCGTCGCCGCGGATGGCTCTGCGTAGTTTTGGTACGCGGTCGGCCAGGACGCGTTCGGCGCCGTGGGTGGTTGGCTGGTAGTAGTCGCGGCCGACCAGTTCGTCCGGTGGGTACTGCTGGGCGACCACGCCTTCCGGCACGTCGTGCGGGTAGCGGTAGCCCTGGGCGTTGCCCAGGCGCGCCGCGCCGGCGTAGTGGCCGTCGCGCAGGGGTGGCGGTACGGAGCCTGCGGCACCGTCGCGGACGTCGGCGGTGGCCGCGCCGATGGCCACGGTCACGGCGTTGGACTTGGGGGCGGTGGCCAGGTGGATGGTTGCCTGGGCCAGCGCCAGTCGGGCCTCCGGCATGCCGATGAACTGGACCGCGGCCGCCGCTGCGGTGGCCGTCTGCAACGCCGTCGGGTCGGCCATGCCGACGTCCTCGCTGGCGTGTACCACCAGCCGCCGCGCGATGAAGCGGGGGTCCTCGCCCGCCTCGATCATCCTGGCCAGGTAGTGCAGCGCGGCATCCACGTCCGAGCCGCGGATCGACTTGATGAACGCGCTGATCACGTCGTAGTGCTGGTCGCCGTCCCGGTCGTAGCGGACCGACGCCTTGTCCACCGCGGCCTCGACGGTGCCCAGGGCGATCGACACGGCACCGGTGGAGCGGGCCGCCTCGGCCGCGGCCTCCAGCGCGGTGAGGGCCCGGCGAGCGTCGCCGCCCGCCAGGCGGACCAGGTGGTCCTCGGCGTCCGGCGCCAGGTCGAGTTCGCCGGCCAGGCCGCGCGGGTCGGTCAGGGCGCGACGGACCAACGCGCGGACGTCCGCGTCCGACAGCGGGCGCAGTTGCAGCACCAGGGAGCGGGACAGCAGCGGCGACACGACCGAGAACGACGGGTTCTCCGTCGTCGCCGCGACCAGCAGCACGGTCCGGACCTCCACCGCACCCAGCAGCGCGTCCTGCTGGGTCTTGGAAAAACGGTGCACCTCGTCGATGAACAGGACGGTGGCTGCCCCGCTGTTGCGCAGCCGCAGCCGGGCCTCCTCGATGACCGCGCGGACCTCCTTCACCCCGGCCGACAGCGCCGACATCGCGACGAACCGGCGGCCGGTGGCCAGCGACACCAGCATCGCGAGGGTGGTCTTGCCGGTGCCGGGCGGGCCGTAGAGCAGGACCGACGCGGGCGCGGCGCCCTCGACCAGCCTGCGCAGCGGCGCGCCAGGGCCGAGCAGATGGTCCTGGCCGAGCACCTCGTCCAGCGATCTGGGCCGCATCCGCACGGCCAGCGGGGCGTTCACGTCCACCGGATCGTCCCGAGGCGCCGCGTCGCCGAACAGTCCCTCTTGCACAATCAGGATGCTATTCGCCCACCACGACGGTCTACGCGAGCACCGCGCGCAACGCGGCCAGTACCAGTTCCGCGCGGTCCAGCCGGGCATTGTGGCCCATCAGGCCGATCCGCCACACCGTGCCGGCGTACCTGCCGACGCCGCCGCCGATCTCGATGTCGTACTCGGTGAGCAGGCGATGCCGGATCTTCGCCGAGTCGACGCCGTCGGGTACCCAGACCGTGGTCAGCTCGGGCAGCCGGTGACCTTCCGTGGCGAACGGCCGCAGGCCCAGGTCGACCAGCCCGGCCAGCAGGCGCTCGCCTGCGGTGCGGTGTCGCGCGAGGACGTCGGGCAGGCCCTCGTCCAGGATGCGGCCGAGGGCCGCGTGCAGCGACGCGATCATGGCCACCGGGGCGGTGTGGTGGTACGTGCGGCCGCCGGACGGGTCCGCGGCCACGTAGTCGCCGATCATGCCCAGGTCCAGGTACCAGGTCGGCGGCTTGACGACCCGCCGTGCCCACGCCCGGTCGTTGATGGTGAACGGAGACAGGCCCGGTGCCACGCCGAGGCACTTCTGCGTGCCGGCGTACGCCAGGTCGACGCCCCAGTCGTCGATCGCGACCTCGATGCCGGCCAGCGACGTGACGCAGTCGGCCAGCACCAGCGCGTCGCCGCGCTCGTGCACTGCGGCGGCCAGGCCTGCGATGTCGCTCTCGACCCCGGTGGACGTCTCGGCGTGCACGGCGGCGACCAGGTCCGGTGCCGGGTGCGCGGCCAGCACGGCGGCGATGTCGACCGGCCGGCCCCACTCGTGGTCCACCCGGACCACGTCGGCGCCGTAGCGGCCGGCCACGTCGCACATCCGCTCGCCGAACAGGCCGTTGACCGCGACCACGACGACCGTGCCCGGCCGCACGGTGTTCGCGAACGCCGCCTCCATGCCGATCGAGCCGGTGCCCGACAGCGGCAGGGTCCGCCGGTTCCCGGTCCGCCACACCGCGCGGAGCCGGTCGCAGGTCTCGTCCAGAACGCGCAGGAACTGCGGGTCGAGGTGACCGAGCAGCGGCGCGGCCAGCGCGGCCGTCGCCTCCGGATACGGGTTGGACGGGCCGGGCCCGAGCAGGCTGCGGTCGATCAACGGCATGCGCCCAACCTAACCCGAGGTTGGACGCCGCCAATCGACCGCCCTGGGCGCGCGGTTCAGGTGGCGACGAAGTTCACGTGGCGAAGGCCGCGCGTGCCTTCGCCGCGTCACGGATCGCCCGCGCCCAGTCCGTCATCGGCTCGCCGCTGCCCGCCGGATCACTCGAGTCGGTGGCCCCCAGCACGGCGTCGTACAACCGCTGCCACAGGTCGACGCCGTTCCACTCGACGAACCTGCGGTAGGCGGTTGGCACCGCGATGCCGAACGACACCGGCAGCCTGCGCCACGCGCAGCCGCTGGTGAGCACGTACACCACGGCGACGAACACCGCGCGGTCACCGACCCTGGACCGGCCGCCGCCCTGTGGCCGTACCTTCGGCACCGGGATCAACGGCTGCACAAGTGCCCACAGCTCGTCCGGAACCAACCGACGGGACAGCGGCGAAATCCGATCGTCGAAGTCAACCGAGTGCACCACAAAGCCACCTCCAGCCGGAATACCTCTTTGTTGTAGAGGCATTCCAGCCAACGGTCAATCGGCCGCATGGTGCAAATCTTTGCCGGACATCTCGATTTGGCGTCAATACGCCCCGATCCGATCCGCCCCGAGCGTGTCAGAACTGACCGTGTCCCTGGCATGCCACCGCTGCATGGCGTGCTGCACCATCGTGATGAGTGCCTGTTTGGTGGATTCGCGCTTCCGCGCGTCGCACTTCACGATCGGCACGTCCACCGGTATGGCCATGGCTTCCCGCACATCCTCGACCGGATACTGTGGCACGCCTTCGAAGCAGTTCATGCCGATGATGTAGGGCAGCCGGCGTTCCTCGAAGTAGTCGATGGCACCGAAGGAATCGGCCAGCCGCCTGGTGTCGGCGAGCACCACGGCGCCGATCGCGCCGCGCACCAGGTCGTCCCACATGAACCAGAACCGGTGCTGCCCCGGCGTCCCGAACAGGTACAGGATCAACTCGGAGTCCAGGGTGACCCGGCCGAAGTCCATCGCGACGGTGGTGGTGGTCTTGCCCGGCGTGTGGCGCAGGTCGTCGATACCGCTGCTCGCTTCGGTCATCACCGCCTCCGTTGTCAGCGGCGTGATCTCGGACACGGAGCCGACGAACGTGGTCTTGCCGACCCCGAAACCGCCTGCCACCACGATCTTCGCCGAGGTCGCGGTCCGCGCGAGCGGGGTCCGGTTCGTCGGATCAAAGTCGACGGAGTCCACTCAACACCCTTTCCATCAACACGAGATGCGCCGCGATGTCGTCGTCGGCGAA
>DASXXM010000321.1:0-5794 GCA_036503065.1 Pseudonocardiaceae bacterium
GTAGGTCACGATGACCGCCCAGTCCTGGTTCTGGAACGTGAACAGCCCAGGGAAGAACAGGGCCATCGGGTTGGCGATGGACTGGATGAACTTGTAGAACGCATTGCCCGCGTTCGCGCCGAACAGGACCAACAGGATGAAGACAACCTCGATCAGCGCGAACAACGCACCAATACCAGTGATGACACGCGCCGCGCCGTAGCGGGCGGGCGTTCGTGTAGCAGCCATGCCTGGGGAATACCCAACGCCACGAGGTTGACACTCCTGCGTACGGCGCAACTCCGCACCCCTGGTCCACAATGTGGACAGCCCGCTTTGTCCACGGCGGAGTCGACTGGCTAGGGTGGTCGTATGGCACGCGCCCTCCTGCTTCGCCGCCGCGACGGGGTCTGACAGACCGGCCCCCCGTCGCGGAGTTCGGCGTGTCGCCGGTCGTTGATCGTGCGACCAGCCAGCAGGAGCAGTTTCATCATGAGCGCGAAGACGTCCAACCACATCCACACCCCCGCCCGTCCCGTCGGCGCCGAGCAGCCGTCGTGGAACAACCAACGGGGCAGTTCGATGCCGGTACACCGGTACCGGCCATTCGAACAGCTCGTCGAACCTGTCTCGTTGCCCGACCGCACCTGGCCCGACCGGCGGATCACCCGGGCGCCGCAGTGGTGCGCGGTGGACCTGCGCGACGGCAACCAGGCGCTGATCGACCCGATGTCCCCGGCACGCAAGCGGCGCATGTTCGAGCTGCTGGTGCGCATGGGCTACAAGGAGATCGAGGTCGGCTTCCCGGCCGCCAGCCAGACCGACTTCGACTTCGTCCGCGAGATCATCGAGGACGGCAGCATCCCGTCCGACGTGCGGATCCAGGTGCTCTCGCAGTGCCGTCCCGAGCTGATCGAGCGCACGTTCGAGTCGGTGCGCGGCGCGGCGCACGTGATCATGCACATCTACAACTCGACGTCCATCCTGCAGCGGCGCGTGGTGTTCCGCGAGGAGCGCGAGGGCATCAAGAAGATCGCCACGTCGGCCGCTGAAATGGTGGCCGAGCTGGCCGGTCGGCAGTCGGACACCGACTTCCGGTTCGAGTACTCGCCGGAGTCCTTCACCGGCACCGAGCTGTCGTACGCGGCCGAGGTGTGCAACGCGGTCACCGAGATCTGGCAGCCGACCCCGGACCGGCCGGTGATCATGAACCTGCCGGCCACCGTGGAGATGGCAACGCCCAACGTCTATGCCGACTCGATCGAGTGGATGGGCCGCAACCTGGAGCACCGCGAGTCGGTGGTGCTGTCGCTGCACCCGCACAACGACCGGGGCACCGGGGTGGCCGCGGCCGAACTGGGCTACCAGGCCGGCGCGGACCGGATCGAGGGCTGCCTGTTCGGCAACGGCGAGCGGACCGGGAACGTGTGCCTGGTGACGTTGGCGATGAACATGTTCAGCCAGGGCATCGACCCGCAGATCGACTTCTCCGACATCGACGAGATCCGCAGGACCGTCGAGTACTGCAACCAGCTGCCGGTGCCCGAGCGGCACCCGTACGGCGGCGACCTGGTGTTCACCGCGTTCTCCGGCAGACACCAGGACGCCATCAACAAGGGCCTCGACGCGCTGAAGTGGGCGGCCGACCGGGCCGGTCACCCGATCGAGGATCACCCGTGGGAGGTGCCGTACCTGCCGATCGACCCGAAGGACGTCGGCCGCACCTACGAGGCCGTCATCCGGGTCAACTCGCAGTCCGGCAAGGGCGGCGTGGCCTACGTGATGAAGACCGAGCACCAGCTCGACCTGCCGCGTCGGCTCCAGATCGAGTTCTCCAAGGTGATCCAGGCCGTCACGGACAGTCACGGCGGCGAAGTCAGCCCGGACCAGATGTGGCAGGCGTTCGCCGGCGAGTACCTGGATCTGGCCAGCCCGCTGTGGGTGCGCCGGTCCTGGCTGGCCGGGATCGACGACCGTCAGGACACCGAGGAGGGCAGCGACGTCACGATCCACGCCGTGGTCCGGGTGGAGGACGATGAGCAGCAGCTTCTCGGCCGGGGCAACGGTCCGATCGCGGCTTTCGTTGACGCGCTGGCCGGGATCGGCTATGACGTGCGAGTGCTCGACTATGCCGAACACGCGTTGAGCGCTGGAGACGACGCGCGGGCAGCCGCGTATGTCGAGTGCGCGGTGGGTGAGCGGGTGTATTGGGGAGTCGGGATCGACTCCTCGATCGTCACCGCCTCACTGCGCGCGGTGGTGTCGGCGGTCAACCGGGCCAACCGGTAACGCCGACACGCCCTCCCGGAGCGACCGAGCCACGTTCCGGGAGGGTCACCGCGTGCTCAGCCCACGTCCGCCTTGGCCGCCTGCTGTTCCGCGTGGTGCCGTTCCGCGGCCTGGCTGGTCCTGCGCTTGACGACCACGCCGATGACCAGGCCGGCCAGCACCGCGACGACAAGGGCAATCCAGGAGAACCGGCTGAACCAGGTGTTGGCGACCTCGCCGAGGTAGTAGATCGCGGCGGTGAGACCGCCCGCCCAGCAGATGCCGCCGGCCACGTTGGCCGCGAGGAACCGCGGGTACCGCATCTCCAGCGCGCCGGCCAGCGGACCGGCGAAGATGCGCAGCAGCGCGATGAACCGGCCGAAGAACACCGCGTACACGCCCCACCGGTTGAAGATCTTCTCCGCGTAGGCCACATGCGCCGGGCCGAAATGACTGGGGAACTTGCGGCCCAGCCACTCGAACAGGGGATGGCCCCACCGGCGGCCGATGAAGAAGCCGATCGAGTTGCCGGGGATGGCACCGGCGGCGGCCGCGACCGCGACCCAGACCGGGCTCAGCGCGATGGTGTGCTGCGAGGCCAGCAGCGCGGCCGAGATGAGCACGATCTCGCCGGGGATCGGGATGCCGAGGCTCTCGATCAGGACGAAACCGAAGACGAGGAGGTACACCGCGAGCGGCGGGATCGCCTCCAGCCAGTGGTTGACGTTCACGGTCCGCCCCCTCGTCGGTTCACCTGGTCCGGTGTCCAGTCTGCCCGACGTCAGCTGAGACTAACTCAGCAGGCGATCGCACTCGGCGTCGCGCAGCCGGCCCACCAGGGTGGCGAGGGTGTGCTGGTCGGCGGGCGAGGCCACCAGGTAGTCGCCCCTGGTGTAGAGCGCGGCGCGGCCGCGGCGCATGTCGATCGCCTGCACCGTCCGGTTGCCGCGGTGCCGCAGGCCGTCGCGGTCCCGCACCGTGACGCCGAACTCGGCGAACCGCAAACGCTTGCTACCCACCAGGGACACGAAGAGCTTGGCGTCCGCGCCGGACATGCCGCGCGCGGTGAGGTCGCCGACCACGCCGTCGTCACTGTCCTGGCCGCGTTCCATCGACCGGATGATCGCCGCGTCGACCTCGGCCACCGGCAGGCTCACCGGCGTGCCCCTGGCCGGCTCCACCGGCGGGAGCACGTTCACCAGCGCGGGCAGTGCGGCATCGGCGGGCAGCTGACTGAACCGAACGTGACCGTTCGTGACGACAGCCAGGACTGCCACCCGTTCGTGGGTGGCGACGGCCGCCCGAACCTCGGCACCGTGGCCGGCCGCGAACCGCAGGTCCACCGCGACCGGAGCGTGTGCGAACAGGCTCATCGACTGGTGCAGATCGGGTGTCACGGCGCCGTCGGCGTCGAGTAGTCCCAACGCGCCCAGCCGGGTGAGCGAGATGTCGCCGGCACGGCGGTCACCGCCCCGAACAGCGAAGATCGCCGGCGGCGCGGGTAGTTTCGCCACCTGCCACGCGACCGCCAGTTCGGCACAACCGAGCTCAATCAGCACAAAATCGACCACCCTTGGTGTCCACCCCTGTGCGAGCGGTGAGGACAGTAGTCCAGTTGTCGACACGACAGAACGGCAACTTGCATTTGTCACACGAACGGGTGATCTCAATCGTGAGCTGATCGGTCGATTACTCCACCATGTCGGCACGACAGGCACGGAGATGATCGACCAGCGTCGCGGTCACCGCTCGGGTGAACGTGATCTCGATCCGGTCGGACGCCACCTCGGACAGGTGCAGGTACACCTGCATCGGCCCGCCGTCCAGGTGCGTGTCGAAGTCCCGTTCCGCGTAGGGCACGACGCCGTTGTCGGTGTGCGGGTGCGTGCCGAGCAGCACGCTGCCGTGCTCGTCGTGGCAGCACGGCACCACGCACACGCCGTCCTGGTCGAGGGTTGACGCGAACATGTCGACCGCGGCCGCGTCGAGGGAGACCGAGAACCGGGCGACCGAGGCGAGATGCACCCAGAGCCGGTGGTGCGGCGCGTCGAGTTCCACCTGCGTTGTGCACGTACGGTAACCCGGCAGGTACCCCGTGAACAGCCGGCAGGTGCTCAAGTCGCGGCCGTCGACCATACTGGGATCATCCCCCATTCGAGTGAACGCCGCCTTACGCATTCGTCGCAATCTTTCCGGGTATAGCGACAAAACGGTCAGTTCGCCAGCGATATTCCGCCCTCGAATGCGACCTGGATGTCGCCTATGCACACCGCAAGTGTGCGTCCGCGGCGGCTGCCGTGCCGTCCACGACGAACCAGCCGGTCTCGAACCGCTGCCAGGCCAGCAGCGCGGCCCGGTCGTGCGCGCCGTCCCTGGCCACCGCGCGGGCCAGCCGCGCGGCCGGATCGGGATCCTCGACCCAGGCCAGGAAGTTCAGCGACGGCCGGACCGAGCAGCGCCCCGCGGACACACCCTCGAGAATCAGCACCCCCGGCACCGCGACGGCCACCTCGGCACCCGGTCGCGGCACCCCACCGGACCAGTCCATGCGCCGGTACCGCCCCGGTTCGCCGCGCCGCAGCGGATCGAGCACGCCGTCCACAAGGCGGGGCCACCAGGACACCGGGTCCGTCCAGGTGGCGAAGTGATCGGTCGGCACGATCGTCGCGTCCAGCGCCACCGCCAGTTCGGCCGCGACCGTGGACTTGCCGGCGCCCGACGGACCGTCGATGGCCAGCAGCCGCACCGGACCCAGCCGGGGCGGCCCGGCCAGCAGCCCGTCGACCACCAGGTCCAGGCCGGTCAGAGCCGGCGCCGGCCGGACAGCGCGCGACCGAGCGTCAGCTCGTCGGCGAACTCGAGATCGCCGCCCATCGGCAGTCCGGACGCCAGCCGGGTCACGGTCAGCCCCGGAAAGTCGCGCAGCATCCGCACCAGATAGGTCGCGGTGGCCTCGCCCTCGGTGTTCGGGTCGGTCGCGATGATCAGTTCGGAGATCGAGACGCCGTCGGTGACCGCGCCCATCCGGGCCAACAGCTCGCGGGTGCGCAACTGGTCGGGACCGATGCCGGACAACGGATCCAACGCGCCGCCGAGCACGTGGTAGCGACCCTTGAACTCCCGGGTGCGCTCCACCGCGAGCACGTCCTTGGGCTCCTCGACGACACACACCATGGTCAGGTCGCGGCGCGGGTCGGCACAGATCCGGCAGATGTTCTCGGCCGACACGTTGCCGCAGACGTCGCAGAAGACGACGCCCTCCTTGACCCGTTGCAGGGCGTCCTGCAGCCGGGTGAGATCCGCCGGATCGGCGCCCAGCAGGTGGAAGGCGATGCGCTGGGCGCTTTTCGGCCCCACCCCCGGCAGCCGCCCGAGCTCGTCGATCAGGTCCTGAACCGGCCCCTCGTACACGGCGGTGGGCCTAGAAGCCGGGCAGGCCGAGGCCGCCGAAATCCCCGCCGAGACCGCCGGCCAGCGGGCCCATCTTGGCGGCGGCGAGGCTCTGCGCCTCCGAGTTGGCGTCGCGCACCGCGGCCACGATCAGGTC